>DDVC01000081.1:17980-19810 GCA_002345145.1 Bacteroidetes bacterium UBA2322 | reverse complement strand
GGCAGTATAAGTACTGTTCATATTGGAAGAATATAACTACCAAAAGTGGAAAAACAGGGTGCGGAATGAGAGATGTAAAATGGCGCTCAAAAGTTTTTTTTCTGATATGGGCTCAAAACCGCCAGAAATTAGCACACAAAAAACAGATGTGGCTGATTAGCGCTGATATACTATTGTATTTGGGCAAAAAGAATAAGTACACTAACTTCAACTTTTTTCTTTGCGCCTTTGCGAGAAATTTAACCGGAACTGATACATAGGTTGCCCAAAACTTGGCTGTATAAAGTAGCCCAAACCTGCCTACGCACAAGTTTGTTGTGCTCCCATGAGCTACATTAAAAGAGCAGTTTGCAATTTTAGGTGTAATTTTGCGTTTATTGCACATTATTAACCCCAATTTTGCAAAACTTTTTGACACATGAAAATTATTC
Source organism: Bacteroidetes bacterium UBA2322 (assembly GCA_002345145.1). Taxonomy (GTDB): domain Bacteria; phylum Bacteroidota; class Bacteroidia; order Chitinophagales; family UBA2359; genus UBA2359. The sequence goes on along the minus strand of DDVC01000081.1, from coordinate 19,379 downwards.
GTTTTGTTTTAGTTGCCCTTATCTTGTGCAGCGCCCTAAGCAGTTGTGCCGCCATTAAAAAACGCAAGTGCGATTGCCCTCGTTTTTCTGACCGCACTATGCCCACCGAGCAAGTACAAGCACTAAGTTGCTGATTTTTTAGCGCTGCTTGGGGTGCAAGTCTAAAAACCGGAGTATATTTGTAAGTTTATTGGGCAGGTATAACCTATTTGTTGGCAAGTGCTTTGTTTGCACAGCAAACAAAGCAAAGCGGCAAGCGGTTATAATGGCTGCAAAACCTGTTTTTTACCTCACCATTTAGTGTTTTTACCATGTCAGTAACTACCAACCTGCTATCGGGCAGCGAAGAAATACTAAAAGCCAAAGATTTTGCCACCGACCAAGAAGTACGCTGGTGCCCGGGTTGTGGCGATTACTCCATACTTAAACAAGTACAAACCGTTATAGCCGATTTGGGGCTGAAACGCGAGGAAGTAGCCATTATATCGGGCATTGGTTGCTCCTCCCGATTTCCGTATTACATGGAAACCTATGGTATGCACTCCATTCACGGCAGGGCTACCGCTGTGGCATCGGGTTTGCGCATTGCCAACCCCAACCTGAATGTTTGGGTGGTAACCGGCGATGGCGACGGGCTTTCTATTGGCGGCAACCACCTGCTCCACATACTGCGCCGCAACTTTGACCTCAGTATTTTGCTCTTTAATAACCAAATTTATGGACTTACCAAGGGGCAGTACTCACCCACCTCTGAGCAGCATAAAGTTACCAAATCTACCCCTATGGGGTCTATTGACTACCCCATTAACCCCATTGCTTTTGCTATGGGCGCTAATGCCACCTTTATTGCCCGCTCTATGGACCGCGACCCCAAACACCTGCAAGAAATGGTAAAACGCTGCCACCTGCACAAGGGCGCCGCTTTTTTAGAAATTTACCAAAACTGCAACATATTTAACGACGGCGCTTTTGAAATTTTTACCGATGGAGCTACCAAAAAGGAAAGCACGCTGTTTATGGAACACGATAAACCACTTATTTTTGGAGCGCAAAACCAAAAAGGTATTATATTAGACGGCTATACACCCAAAGTGGTAAACCTTGACAACGGGCAATACAGTCAAAATGACCTGTGGATACACAACGAACATGACTTGGTAAAAGCCCAAATTTTATCCCGATTTTTTGACCTGCCACAAGATTTTACCGAAGCAGCCGAGTTTTTACCTCGACCTTTTGGCGTGTTTTATGTAGAACCTAACCGCCCCACTTACGAAGAATTACTCCACTACCAAATTCAGCAGGCAGTAGAAGCCAAAGGCACCGGTAATTTAGACCAACTCATTGCAGGCAGTGTTACTTGGGAGCATGAGTGAAAAGTTATGAGTTATGAGTTATG
>DDVC01000081.1:6689-17747 GCA_002345145.1 Bacteroidetes bacterium UBA2322 | reverse complement strand
GTTATGGGTTATGAGTTATGAATTGTGAATTATGAATTGTGAGTTACCATTTACCATCTACTATCTACCCACTACCCGATACCATCTACCATCTACTATCTACCAAAATGCTCGGTTTACCCGGTTTTAAAGATATTAGCTCGCTTATTGTAAACAAGCACCTCATTATAGTACGCTATGTGATTATACTGGCGTGTGTGGGAATTATTGCCACACTGCTGCCAAAAGAAAACTTCAACTACGATTTTGAGCTGAACCTGCCCTGGAAATACGAAAACCTATATGCCCCCTTTACCTTTACCATAAAAAAACTACCCGATGAATTGCTGACAGAACAGCAAAACATGATAGACAGTATTTCGCCCTATTACAAGGTAGAGCTAAAGGTAAAAGAAAAAGTAACAGAGCAATTTTCGGCAAATTTTGCTCAGTTTCTTAATAATCAGGGTACTTTGGGAGCAGGCACCGTTACCGGCATTACCCGAAAAGATTCATCTCAGGTTGCCAAAGTTGTCCGGCAGGTTTTAGATACCATTTACAAAAAAGGCATTTTACTTACCGATGAGGAACACAAAAAAGGCGGTAAACTAAACCTCAACAGCATTAACCTCATCAATAACAACACCGTTACTACGGTAACACCCGCCGGTTTATTTACCAACATTACCGATGCCTGCCAGTATGCCGATACCTACCTGCGCACCCAACTGCCCGAAAACCTGCAACCGGTTATAGAACCCCTCTGCAACAGCCTTCAACCCAATATCACCTTTGACCGAAAAACTACCCGCGAAATTACGGAAGACGAACTAAAAAAAATATCTACGTCAAAGGGGGTAGTGCAGCAAAATGAACTCATTATAGCACAGGGAGCGCTGGTAAAAAATGAGCAGTACAGCAAACTACAGTCGCTCAAAAATGCCTACGAAACACAAGAATCAGATGCCGGTATTGCCAACCCCATGTTTTTTAATAAGTATGCCGTAAACATCGGGCATTTTTTATTAGTATTGGTTACCATTGCCTTGTTTGTGGCATTCCTCCAAATTTTTGAACCGGCTACTTATTACAATCCGCGCAAACTTGCTTTTATACTCATTTTTACCGCCGCCTTTATTTACCTAATCCGCTTAGTGGTTGACCTGCGCCAAATAGGGCAAACCAATTTTAGCCTTTATATGCTGCCCTATTGCATAGTGCCCATTGTAATGCGCAATTTTTTTGGCAACCGAACCGCCATGTATATACATATTATTATTGTATTGCTATCGGGTTTTATTGTACCTATGGGGTTTGAGTTTTTGTTTTTGCATTTTACCGCAGGTTTGGCAGCCATTTTAGCTAATGAACGAGCCTATTACTGGTCAGATTTTTTTAAATCTACCGCCTATATTTTTGCCACCTATACGGTGGGTTTCATTGGGCTTTCGCTCGTAAAAGAAGGCGCATGGGCATACATACCCTGGGTAAACTTAGGTTGGTTGGTGGTAAATACGTTTTTTTGCCTGCTGGCTTACCCGCTCATTCCGGCTTTTGAAAAACTGTTTGGTTTTATTTCTAACATTACCCTTGCCGAACTTAGCGACCTTAACAAACCCCTCCTGCGCCGCCTTGCCCGAAAAGCGCCCGGCACTTTTGCACACTCCTTGCAAGTAGCCAACCTTGCCGAAGCCGCCTCGCTGGAAATAGGCGCCCGACCCCTCCTTGCCAAAGTAGGCGCACTGTACCACGATATTGGTAAAATGCTCCGACCTATCTATTTTACCGAAAACCAAACCACCGAAATTAACCCACACGACGATATCCCTTACATAGAAAGTGTGCGCATTATTAAAGAACACGTATCACACGGCATTGAACTGGCTAAAAAAGAGCGCCTGCCCAATATCATCATTGATTTTATTCGCACCCACCACGGCACTACCAGAGTAGAGTATTTTTACCAAAACTTCCTCAAAGAAAACCCTAAACACGAAATTGACGAGCCTTTTTTCCGCTATAAAGGTCCACTCCCTTACTCTAAAGAAACTGCCATTGTAATGATGGCAGACTCCGTAGAAGCAGCCTCCCGAAGCCTTGTTTCGCCTACCGACGAGCAAATTAACCAATTGGTTGACCATATCATCAACTCCAAAATTAAAGACCAGCAATTTCAAAACTGCGATATCAGCTTTAAAGAAATCTCTACCATAAAAAAAGTATTCAAAAAACAACTCCGAAGCATTTACCATATCCGCATCAGCTATCCCGAAATTATGGAGCGACAAGAAATATGATTTGGCAAGTGGTGAATGGTAGTCATAACTCATAACTCATAACTTACAACTCCTAACTCCTAACTCCTAACTCATAACTCACAACTCATAACTCCTAACTCCTAACTCATAACTCCTAACTCCTAACTCACAACTCCTAACTCCTAACTTACAACTCATAACTCATAACTCACAACTCACAACTCATAACTCACAACTCATAACTTACAACTCACAACTCACAACTCACAACTCACAACTCACAACTCACAACTCACAACTCACAACTCACAACTCATAACTTACAACTCATAACTCATAACTCATAACTCATAACTCACAACTCATAACTCCTAACTTACAACTCATAACTCATAACTCATAACTCACAACTCATAACTAACTTTGCCCTTCCAACTCATATCCGATTTTCAGCCTACCGGCGACCAGCCCGAAGCCATACGCCAGTTAGTAGAGGGCATTAACCGTGGCGACCGTGCCCAAACCCTACTGGGGGTTACCGGGTCGGGCAAAACGTTTACTATGGCTAACGTAATTGCACAGGTGCAAAAGCCAACGCTTATTCTTAGCCACAACAAAACATTGGTAGCCCAGTTATATGGCGAGTTTAAGCAGTTTTTTCCCGATAATGCCGTTGAATACTTTGTGTCTTATTACGATTACTACCAACCCGAAGCCTACGTTGCCGTTACCGATACCTATATAGAAAAAGACCTTGCCATAAACGACGAAATAGAAAAACTGCGCCTACGCACTACGTCCTCCCTTATGTCGGGCAGGCGCGATGTGATAGTAGTGGCATCGGTATCTTGTATTTATGGTATGGGAAATCCCGAAGAATACAAAAGGCATATTGTTAAACTGTCGGTAAAACAAACCATTAGCCGAAACCAGTTTTTGTTTCAGTTGGTAAACATGCTCTACAGCCGCTCCGAAGCCGAGTTTGAACGCGGCAATTTTAGGGTTAGGGGCGATTTGGTAGAAATTTACCCTCCTTATACCGAATCTGCCTTCCGAATTACTTTTTTTGGCGATGACATTGAGGAAATAGAACTCTTTAACCCCGATAACGGCAAGCGCACCGCCTCCATTACCGAAGCCATTATTTACCCCGCCAACCTTTACCTTATGCCTAAGGAAGAATATGGCAAAATACTGCGCGAAATAGAGGTAGAAATGTTTGCACAGGTAGCCTATTTTAAATCGATAAACAAGCCCTTGGAGGCTGCCCGAATACAGGAGCGCGTTACCTTTGACTTAGAAATGATTCGGGAGCTGGGGTATTGTTCGGGTATTGAAAACTACTCGCGGTTTTTTGACCGAAGGCAACCCGGCGACCGCCCGTTTTGTTTGTTAGATTATTTCCCAAAAGATTACCTGCTTATAGTGGACGAAAGCCATGTTACCATGCCCCAAGTATCGGGTATGCACGGCGGCGACCGCTCCCGAAAACTAAGCTTGGTAGAACACGGTTTTCGCCTGCCATCGGCTTTAGATAACCGCCCGCTCAATTTTAGCGAGTTTCAGCAGTTGGTAAATCAGGTGGTTTATGTTTCTGCAACGCCCGCCGATTTTGAACTGGAACAATCGGAAGGCGTAATTGTGGAGCAAATTGTGCGACCCACCGGTTTATTAGACCCTCCGGTGCAGGTGCGCCCCAGCCTCAACCAAATAGATGACCTGCTGGGCGAAATTAACCTCCGCATTGAACAAAAAGAGCGCGTATTGGTTACCACCCTCACTAAGCGCATGGCAGAAGAACTAACCAAATACCTTGCCCGGTTTCAGGTAAAATGCCGCTATATTCACTCAGAAGTAGATACCCTTGACCGAGTAGAAATTATACGCGACCTCCGATTGGGCGAATTTGATGTGCTCATAGGTGTAAACCTGCTGCGCGAAGGGCTCGACCTGCCCGAAGTATCCTTAGTTGCCATTCTTGATGCCGATAAAGAAGGGTTTCTCAGAAACGAGCGCTCCCTTATTCAAACAGCAGGGCGCGCCGCCCGAAACGCAAACGGATTGGTCATTATGTATGCCGATAAAATTACCCAATCTATGCAGCGCGCCATTGACGAAACCAACCGAAAACGCGCCAAACAGATTGAATACAATCAAACACATGGCATTACCCCTACTACCGTGTTTAAATCGAGAGAAAAAATTATTGAGCAAAGTTCCATTCTCCAAATACGCTCCGAAAGCAAAGCCTACACAGAGCCCGAAGAAGCGGTAAACCTTGCCGCCGACCCCATAGTGCAGTACATGACCAAACCACAGTTAGAAAAACTGATTGACCAAACCCGTAAAAAAATGCAGCAGGCTGCCAAAAACGAAGATTACATGGAAGCCGCCCGACTGCGAGACGAAATGTTTGCCTTGCAAGATTTACTTAAATCCCAATAATAACTACCCCATGCAAAACACCGAAGCTCAAAAAATAATTAACAACTATGCCAAATGGTCGGTAGGGGCGGGCTTATTACCCGTTCCGCTGCTCGATTTTGGGTTAGTTACCACCTTGCAGTTAGAAATGGTAAAACGGCTTTGCCGGCATTACCAAGTGCCCTACCAAACCTCAGAGGCTAAAACCCGTGTATTAGCTGTAATGGGTGGAATGGCTCCCCGTTTACTCAGCAGCATTATAAAAGTGCTGCCCGTAATAGGCACCGTAGGCGGCTTGGTAGCTATGCCGGCGCTATCGGGTGCAAGCACTTATGCCGTGGGGCAGGTTTTAGCACAGCATTTTGAGCAAGGCGGCACACTTGAAAACTTTGATATTTCAAAATTTGCCGATTATTACCACCAAATGCAGCTTAGAGGTAAAGAGCTTGCCGCCATTTTTGCCGAACAAATTAAAGCAAGCGAAGATGTGGCTGCCATTGCTAATATAGAGTGGCTCAAAAACAAAGGGCTGCTTACTCCCGATGAATATGACCAAATAAAAAAACGCTGGCACGAGCAGGCACAAATTACCATTACCATCAGCTAAACGGCTTACCGTGCAGGCAAAACATGTTAGGCAGCATCGGTAGCGGCTTTGTCAAGCATGTCTATTTGCACTTTTTCTATATTGGTATCTTCTGTTTCCAGAACGGTAAATTTGTATTTTTGGTAAGTAACAAAATCGCCCTTTTGCAAAAACTTGCCCGATAGCTCAAACAACATACCCGCAAGCGAATTAGCCTCGCCACGTGCCTCGGCAAATGTGTTGCGGTCAAGTTTCATGGCTTTACACAAGTCGTGCAGCAAAATATGTCCATCGGCTACATACACGTTGTTTTTTACCTTTTTAACGTCTAAAACCTCTTCGTCATAATCAAACTCATCGCGTATATCGCCCACTATTTCTTCCAAAATATCTTCCATAGTAATTAAGCCCGATGTGCCGCCATATTCATCTACCACAATAGCCATGTGTATATGTTCCTGCTGCATTTCTTTAAGCAGTTCATAAATGCGTTTATTTTCGGGCACAAAGTAGGGTTCTTTTACCAAGGCAGACCAGTTAAATGCGCTATCTTTATCTACATGTTCCAGCAGGTCTTTGGCGTATATAATACCGGTTATGTGGTCAATATCTTCTTCATAAACCGGAATACGGGAGTAGGCTTCTTGTATAACAAGCTGGCGCAATTGGTCAAACGGAAGCCCCTGGTTGAGGGCAAAAATATCTATTCTGGGACGTTTAATCTGTTTTACCATAATGTTTCGGAGCGCCACTATGCGTTTTAGCATATCCACCTCTTTCAGTTCGTCGTGTCCGGTTGGGTTAGCTTGTGCCACTATATCTATTGCCTGGTGAATTTCATCTTGCCCAATAAAGTTTTTGCGCATGTCGTCTATTCGTTTTTCAATGGCATCGGTAGAGTAAGCCAGCAGCCGGCTAAACGGGTACAACAACCGGTAAAATACAGACAAGGGCAAAGAGGTAAAAATGGCAAGCCTCAGGTTATTATAGTTGGCATAAATTTTAGGCGTAAGCTCGCCCAGCAGTACCAGTACAAAGGTAACTGCCACCGTATTAATAATGAAACTGATTATTTTTTGCTCATCGGGTATGTAAAACAGGTTGCCAATAAGATAGTTGGCAATCAGTACAATGGCTATGTTAATAAGGTTATTGGCTATAAGAATGGTAGCCAGCAAAAAATTAGGTTGGTGGAGCAGGTGTAAAATGCGTTTATTGGCAGCGTTTTCTGTTTTGCGCAAATAGTTTATTTGATGTGCCGATAGAGAAAAAAACGCTATTTCTGACCCCGACATAAGGGCAGAAAAAAACAACAAAATGCAAATACAAACAAAGGCAATTATTGCGCCGCTTATATTCATAGCGGCATTAAAACCCGGCAGAGCAGCATATAACCCTGCCTGCTGCACAACATCGGGCAAAACATTAAGAAACAAGGATAAGAGGGGCGGGGCGCTATCGGCGCTACTACTGTCCAAAGTTGTAAAATTTAGTTAAACCATAAGCGGCTTGCCTTTGCGGGCAACCCAAATATGCAAACCGAGTGCAAATTTAGCACAAAAATACGTGATGATGTTTACTTACAACGCATTTACTTACGGCAATACCCATAAATGCAACCAAAAACGCCCGATGAGCGCTTGTTTTGGCGGGCGCTCATCGGGTATTGATGGTTTTTTAAACATCTAAGGCAAACCTGTGTGTTTAAAAAGGCAGGTCGTCTTGGTCTTGAATGGGGGGTTGGGGTGTTTCTGTTTGTTTGCCTTTTGAGGTATCGGGCGTGTTGTAAGAGTTGGTATAACCACCGCTGCCGCCATCAGTGCCGCCGCCATCGCCTTTTTGCCCCAGCATTTGAATACCTAATGCTTCTATTTCGGTAATGTAGCGCTTTTTACCGTCTTCTTCCCATGAGCGGGTTTTTATTTTACCTTCCACATAAATTTGCTTGCCTTTTTTGAGGTAGTTTTCGGCAAGGTCGGCAAGTTTGTTCCAACATACTATGTTGTGCCATTCGGTTGCATCTGTCTTTTGCCCGTCTCGGTTGGTATATTTTTCAGTTGTGGCAAGAGAGAAAGCCGCTTTTTTAGCGCCACTGTCAAAAGTTTGGATTTCGGGGTCTTTGCCCAGGTTGCCAATCAGCATTACTTTGTTTAAGCTCATAATACAGTTGTTTTTAGGTGTGATAATAATACACAAAAATAAGCAATTATGTTGAAAAACCGTTTTTGTACGCTCTTTTTTTTCGTTTTTTTTAGGGATTGTTTGTGTTTTAAGCAAGTTTTTGGGTGTTAGCGCTCTTTTTTACCCTTTTTTTTAGAGTTAATAACATCGTTTACCTTGGGCATTTCAAAATTTTTGAGGGCGTTTGATTCGGGGTAAGAGCGGTAGCCAAAGTATTGCACTCCGTTTTGTTCTAAAAAGCTCACTATGCTTTCCAGGTCGCTGTAATTTTCGGGTTTATAGCCTTCCTTCAGGTCGTAGCCGTAAGATTTACCCACATTGTGGTAAAAAAAGGCAGTTACCCAGTTTTTTTGCTCTTTTACTATATCGTAAAACGGTTTGTTGGTGCCGCGTTCTATGAGTTTTATGAGCACTTTACCTTGCGAAATGCTAAGGTCTTTTACCTCCTCCGAAAACTGTTTGCGGAGTTGCTCTTCTAAGTAATTGCGGTATTTGCGCTCATCGCGGCGGCGGGTAAGCGAGGCGTTTATGGCATCTAACTCATTTATGAGCGCTATGGCTCGCTGTGCATAAGGGTACACCTTAATTACATTGCGTTTCAGTTTTCGGTAGGCGGCTTCTTCTTCGGGGCTTCGCTTTTTATCAGAAACAATAATTTCTTCTAATTGCACACACGGAATGGTGTCCTTACCCAAAATGCAAAGCCCCAAAAACGAGAGCTGGTTTAGGGGTTTGCCGCGCAAGGAGTCGGTTTTAGCGGCGGGGTTTTGCGCCATAAGGTTTGCCGATGCCCAAAGTAAAATGGCAAGTATAACGGGGGCTGTTTTTTTCACGGTTGAAGTATTTAAAAAAACGTGGTTAAATGGGGTAGTTGGCAGTAAATTGGATATAAGGCAAACGCCCTTGTTTAACGGAGCTGTGCAAATTATTGTGCGGGTAGTTTTAGCCGGCATACGCCCTGCTACGCCTGCAAGTAAAATGCTTACGTTTACAAAAGCAAAAACTACGCCTGTTTAGACGCTATTCATTGGGCAAAAGTAGCGCCCTAACTTTGGCATTGGTTAAAACATTGTTCACTCCTTAAAAAACGAAATTATGTTCTATTTGTTGCTTTTAGCCCTGTTTAGTCCTGTTTTAGCGCTTGGTTTAGCGGTATTTTTGTTTAGCCGGTACACGCCCGAAATGCTGATGCAAAAATACGCCCAAAAACCCTACTCGGTACTGCAAAGAAAATATCCCGAAGTGGATATACAAAGCTATGGCGGTATATTTTTAAAAGTAGGGTTAGTATTATCGTTGTTAATGGTTTTGTTGGCGTTTAATTTTAGGCAGTCATCGGGCAAGGTAAAGGCTTTACCCGGCTTTTTTGTTCCTGATGACATGACCGAAATTTTACCTCCGCAAACTGTGCAGCCGCCCAAAACCCTGCCCCCGCCGCCCCCCAAAATTGAACTGGTAAACGATGAGGAAGTTATTGAAAACGAGCCCGATTTGGCTTTGAACGAAGCCGATGAAAACACACAGGTAGAGCCCGCCCAGCCCGATGTGGCTGCCATAGAGCCGGTGGCTATGCCCAATGTGCCTAAGCCGGTAAAAAAGGAAGAAGTGGAGGCAGAGCCCGAAATTTTTACCATAGTAGAACAAATGCCCGAATTTGTGGGTGGTCAGGCAGACTTGTTTGCCTTTTTGGCGCAAAATACCCGATACCCTGCCATGGCGCGCGAAAACAGCATTGAAGGTACTGTTTTTGTTGGCTTTGTGGTTATGGAAGACGGCTCTATTAGCCAAGTACACCTAAAACGTGGCTTGCCCGGCGGTGGCGCCGGCATAGATGAAGAGGCTATACGCGTGGTAAAACTGATGCCTAAATGGAAACCCGGCAAACAGCGTGGTAAAGCGGTAAGGGTTGCCTATACACTGCCCTTTAAGTTTAAATTGGAGTGAGTATGCCCTAAAATAAGCGCAACCAATAAAATCTGCTACGTTTAAAACCCTGCCCACCCCGGCTTTGTTATTACGGCGCTATCCGGCATTTGTATAAAAGGGCTGGGGTAGGCATTTCTCCTGCTTTGTGTAAATAAAAAAGCTACCCTAAAAAGTAGCCAACTTTTTTTAACAGGCTGTAAGCAGCAGATAAACAGCATACCCTTTTTATACGTTATGTTTGCCTTAGTAGATTGTAATAACTTTTACGCCTCGTGCGAGCGCGTGTTTAATCCCTCGCTTTGGGGTAAGCCGGTGGTGGTATTGTCTAACAACGATGGGTGCATAGTAGCCCGCTCAAATGAAGCCAAAGCGCTGGGCATACGCATGGGCGAACCGGCTTTTGAAATTGCAGACCTTCTGCAAAAAAAACAAGTAGCCGTATTTTCTTCTAACTATGCCCTGTATGCCGATATGTCGGAACGTGTTATACAGGCGCTCACCCATTTAACCCCCTTTGTAGAGGTTTACTCCATAGACGAGGCTTTTTTAGACCTCAGCCGCCTGCCGCTAAATGCCCTGCCGGAGTTTGCACGCACTATAAAAAAAACGGTAAAACAGTGGACAGGCATTCCGGTATCGGTAGGTATAGCGCCTACTAAAACACTGGCAAAGGCAGCCAATTATTTTGCCAAACACCATGCTCAGGGCATTTACCTACTTACACAACCCGCACAAATACAACAAACACTGGCGCAAATGCCCGTACAAGAGGTATGGGGCATAGGGCGACAATATGCCAAAATGCTGCTCAAAAACGGCATTACCACCGCCCTCCAACTCAGCCGACAGCCGCATGAGTGGGTAAAAAAACACCTCCATTTGCCCGGACTTAGATTGGTGTATGAGTTAAACGGCGTTTCATGTTTACCTGTAAACCTGTTTACCCCGCCCAAAAAAGGAATTTGTACCTCGCGCTCTTTTGGGCAAGAACAAACCCAACTCAGCGCCCTGCGCGAAGCGGTGGCTACCTTTACTGCCCGATGTGCCGAAAAACTACGCCAACAGCAGTCTTATGCCGGTATGCTTACGGTGTTTATTCATACCAATCCGTTTAAGCCACACCTGCCACAGTACACCGGCACCCGCACCATTTGCCTGCCTACTGCCACACACCATACCGCCTTACTTATAAGCCACGCCCTTAGCGCTTTAGATGCCATTTACCGCCCCCACTATGTGTATAAAAAAGCCGGTGTGTATGTGAGTAACATTACCCCAGCCCAACAAGTACAGGCCAACTTGTTTAATGCCGCCGAAGCCATTACCCCTAAACAACGCCAATTAACCCAAGCCATTGATGCTATTAACAGTCTTATGGGACGCGATACCGTGCGCTATGCCGTGCAGGGATTTAACCACAACTGGAAACTGCGCCAACTGAAACGCTCGCCCCGATACACTACCTGCTGGGAAGAACTGCTTACAATAGTGGTGAGTGGTTACTAACCACTATTTGCACCTTTGCGAGAAACAAAATCGGGCAAGGTTTTTTAGGAAAGCACAACTCCTAACTCATAATTCATAACTCCTAACTCCTAACTCATAACTCCTAATTCATAACTCATAACTCCTAACTCATAACTCCTAACTCATAACTCCTAACTCATAATTCATAACTCCTAACTCATAACTCATAATTCATAA
>DDVC01000081.1:0-6459 GCA_002345145.1 Bacteroidetes bacterium UBA2322 | reverse complement strand
CATAATTCATAACTCATAATTCATAACTCATAACTTTTCACTTTTCACTTCCCCGCCACCGGCATTTAGCTCTTGCAAAAATGCGCTCAATGCTTGGTGATACTGCTCAAATGTGCGCAAATTATTGTGCCTGCCGCGCGGAATGGTGATAAAATGCTGCGGATTTGCCACATAGGGTTTTAGCTGCTGTCCCGATGCGTAAGGTACTACCCCATCATGTGTGCCATGAAAAATGTAAATGGGGCATTTAACCTGTTTTATCCATAGGTCGGTTCTAAAATGATACCTTAGCCAGCGTTCATAGGGTAAAAACGGCACCCGGCGGCGGGCTACATCGGCTATATTGTAGTAGGGGGTTTCGAGCATAAGCGCAAGCGGACGGTTTTGGGCGGCTAACTTGGCGGCTATGCCGGAGCCTAATGAGCGCCCATATATTACTACCTGCTGCTGCTCATACCCGTATCGGGCTAAAACGGTATCGTATAACCATTGAGCATCGGCATAAAAAGAGGCTTCGCTTAGTTTACCCCTGCTTTTGCCAAAATTTCGGTAATCGTACATGAGTACATTATAGCCTTTTTGCGTAAAATCGGAAGCAAATTTACCGTACCGTTGCAGGTTGCTGGCGTTTCCGTGCAGGTAAAAAATAAGTCCGCGCGGCTGTGGTACGGTAAAATGCAGGGCATTAAGGGTTACACTGTCGCCTCTATAAAAAAAGAGTTCTTCAAACGGCGCTCCATGCGCAAATTTGTACCGATGATTTTGTGCCAACGGAATAGGAAACAACAAAATGCACTCCTGACACCATACTGCTAACCCCACTAAACCCGAAACGGTTAGTAACCCAACAGATAGATAGCGCAGTATTTTTTTTATCACGGGTGGGCAATTTTACAAATGGGAAAATGGTAGTAGGGCGCAGGTATAAGAAAGGCGCATAAAGTTGGTTAATCATAAGATGCTTTAATGCCGCTGTTATACATGTATCGTCTTTGCACGCCGTTTAAAATGGCATAGAGGTGGTCGTGGTAGGCGGCAAAGCGGGGCAGGTTATTATGTCCGGCGTCTTCAATAGGAATGAGGGTGCCGTTTTGGTTGAGCTGCGACAGTTTTTTACCCGATTTAAAAGGGATAAGCCGGTCTTTGGTGCCATGCAAAATAAAAACGGGGCATTTTACCTTAGGCATCCACCAATCGGTACGAATGTGGTATTTAATGAGTTGTGCAACGGGTAAAAAAGGCACAAACCGGCGCGCCGTTTCTAAAAAATTATAGTAGGGCGAGTCTAAAATGAGTTTTTGCGGTTGGTTTTGTGCGGCAATATAGGTGGCAAACCCTGAGCCCATAGACCTGCCGTAAATAATGATTTTTTCTTCGGGATATAGGGTTTTAAGGTGGTTATATGCCATTTGGCAATCGTGGTAAATGGCATTTTCGGAGCGCTTACCTCGGCTTTTGCCAAACCCCCTGTAATCAATCATGTAAAAGTCATAATCTTTACCCAAAAAATCTCGGGCAAATTTACCCCAGCCTTTTACGCTGCGCGAGTTGCCTTTTACATAAAAAATAACGCCTTTTGAGCGGGGCAGTTTAAAAAGCAATCCGTTAATAACCGCTTGGGGTTCGGGGTATAAAAAAAACTCTTCAAACGGGTATTCGTATTGGTATTTAAAATCGGGTGGCAGCTTTTCGGGTCTAAAAATAAACCACTCTTGCAGCAGGTAAACCCCTAAGCAAGCCAAGCCATACAGTAGTATTATGAGCAAAATTACCGTAATCCACATAAATGGCAGAGAGGGTTTAGTTTGGTTTATAGGGGTAGGGCGGGGGCAAATAGGCTGCTAAGGTACTGTTTTGGGCGGTTTTTATGAAGTTTGCGCTCAAAAAACCGGCAGTGGCTTTACCTGCCTTGCTGTTATGTATGCATAGAAAGACGCAAAAGGCTAACGCGGTAAGAACCCATTAAATGAGGTTTTTGTTTGCTACGCTTTTTCATAAAACCCGCTGTTGTAAACCCAATGTAAGGTAAGGTTGTTACTTACAAGGTTTTTTTTACCCCTGCAACGCATTACGCACTACCAAACTATGACCACCCCACCCCCCGCCAACACTGATACCGAGCCTGCAATTACCAATGCCAACACAGGCAATAGGGTAAATACAAAGCAACTAAGTAAATTTTGGCATATTTTTAAGTATGTGCTACGGTATAGGGGCAGGTTTAGCATCGGGTTATTATTTTTAGCGCTATCCACCCTGTCATCGTTAGCATTTCCGTATATAGCCAGTTTGCTTGCCGATTCGGCACAAGGCATTACCCCGTTTAGTTTGCAGCAGTTGGGCTGGGCGCTGCTGGCAATACTATTGGTGCAAAGCATTTTTTCGTTTATACGCATAGTGCTTTTTGCCTACGTAAGCGAGCATACTATGGCAGATATTAGGCGCGATGTGTATGCTCGGCTCATATCATTACCCATGCAGTTTTATGAACAGCGCCGCGTGGGCGAGCTTACCAGCCGCCTGAGCGCCGATATTACCCAGTTGCAAGATGCCATATCTATTAACCTTGCCGAGTTTTTCAGGCAAATAGCTACTTTAATTATAGGGCTTGCCATAATAGGTTTTACCTCGTGGCGGCTTACGCTGGTTATGCTTGCCACGTTTCCGGTGGCAATAGTAGTGGCTATATTTTTTGGTAAATATATACGCAAAATGAGCAAACAGGCGCAAGATGCCCTTGCCGCTGCCGGCGTGGTGGTAGAAGAAACCCTGCAATCTATACAAGCGGTAAAGGTTTTTACCAATGAAAAATTTGAAACCCAACGCTACAACCAAGCCATTGGGCAGGTGGTAAACATAGCCATGCGCACTGCCAAGTACAGAGGCGCATTTGTTACCTTTCTTATATCGGCAGTATTTGGGGGCATAGTAGTGGTGCTTTGGTACGGGGCATGGCTGGTGCAAGCGGGCAGCCTTACGGTGGGCGAACTCATTAGGTTTATACTTTATACCGTATTTATAGGCGGCGCAATAGGCGGCATGGGCGATTTATACGGTAATCTTCAAAAAGCCCTTGGCGCATCGGAGCGGGTAGTAGAACTGCTCAACGAACCCGTAGAAGTTGCCCTATTGCCCGATGAGGCAACACCACCGGCAGGCATATTGCTCAGGGGCAATGTGCAGTACCAAAACGTGCGCTTTGCCTACCCTACCCGACAAGACATTACCGTACTCAAAAACCTATCGCTTACCATAAAACAAGGCGAAAAAGTAGCGCTGGTAGGCGCAAGCGGTGCCGGCAAATCTACCATTGTGCAGTTGCTTATGCGGCTTTACCCCATTGAAAGCGGCAGTATTACCATAGACGGACACAATATAAACCAACTAAATATTACCCAACTGCGCAGCCATATAGGCATTGTGCCACAAGAGGTAATGCTGTTTGGCGGCACCATAAAAGAAAACATTTTATACGGCAAACCCGGTGCCACCCATGAAGAAGTGGTGGCGGCAGCCCAAAAAGCCAATGCTTGGGAGTTTATTAACAGTTTTCCGCAGGGGTTAAATACGCTGGTAGGCGAGCGGGGGGTAAAACTTTCGGGCGGTCAGCGGCAGCGCATAGCCATTGCCCGCGCCATTTTAAAAGACCCCGCCATCCTCATTTTAGATGAAGCAACCAGCTCTCTTGATGCCGAATCGGAAAGATTGGTGCAGGAAGCCTTAGACCGACTTATGGAAAACCGCACTACCATTATTATTGCCCACCGGTTATCTACCATTCGCAAGGTAGATGTTATTTACGTACTCAGCAGCGGCGAAATTGTAGAACAAGGCGCCCATAACCAACTGGCTGCCAAACAGGGCGGCATGTACCAATACCTGCTCAAACTACAGTTTGAAGAAACGCCCGAAATAGTGTAACCGCTGCCCATGCCCGTTTTGCCCGATGTTTTTAGGCAACGGGTGTAACCCCCAATTTGAGGTAAAATGACACACAAAGTCCGTGTGCCTACATGAGCTAAAAACCGGCAGCAATTAGCACACAGATAACACCGATGGAGCTGATTTGCACAGATTTTTTAAAATTAGTAGCTACTAATACCCTCTCTTTTTTTGCGCCTTTGCGTCTTTGCGTGAAATAAAGTATGGAGCAAAATCTTACCAATTTAGTCTAAGTACCTAAGTAGTTACTTACTACTTATGCAGCCTGCAAGGCAACTTGCTGTGGGCGGATTATCCGTTTACATAGTTATTTAAGCAACTGCATTACCCCTTGCAGCGGAATAATAGCCCAAGTAGGGCGGTAGTTGAGTTCATAACCCAGCTCGTAAACGGCTTTTTCTAAGAGCAAATACTCCAACAGGTATTTAACTTCGGGCAGATAACCAATATCCAGCCCATGTTTTTGGGCTACCTGTATATAAGTTCTTAAAAATACCGATACTAAGGCGGCATAGTATTTTTCGCCGGCGGCAAACAGTTTTTGGCGAGGGTAAGACAAAACATTCTGCTCATTAAAAATAGTGGCATAAACGGCATAATGAAACGACCTGAACATGCCCGCCACATCTTTAAGAGGCGATTGTTTCACCTTTCGGTCGTGCATGGGGCTTTCGGGCTCTCCCTCAAAATCCAATATCACAAAATCATCGGCGGGGGTTACCAATACCTGCCCTAAGTGGTAATCGCCATGCACCCGAATACGCAAGCCGGTAAGATGCTGCTCGTCAAAACTAAGAATGCGGTTTACCATATCCTGTTTTTGCTGCAAAAATGCTTTGGCATGTTCAAGCGCCAACCCGCTCAGGCGGCTTAGGCTGCCTTCTACCAGCTCGCATCGGGAGTTAAACTGGTGCAGGAGGCGGTTTTTGAGCCAAACGGTATAATCGCTGTTAAAGGGTTGCGGGGCAAATCGGGCATCTTGTTTATCTGCCGATAAGGCAATGTGCATTTGGGCAGTGCGACGCGCCAGCAGTTGAATTTTTTTTAGCACATCAAACCCGATGAGCGAAACCAAATTATCGGTAAGATGCCTAATACGCATGGGTTGCAGCAGTTTTACCTGCTCAATGGTATCGGTATCGGTTTGGCGCTCTTCAATACGTTTAAAGTATTGCAAAATATGTTCTAACAGCCATGGCCATGCATCGCCTTTGTTATCTATGCGTTCCTGCATAAGGGCAACCGATACATCGGCAGCATTTTTTTGTTTAAGGGTAATACTGCCTGCAAACTTGGGCGAGTACTTAAAACCCACCCGCTCAGTAAGAAAGTAAGTAACCTCTGAGTCAGGGTTAGGGTTGCTAAAAAGCCGGCGGTAAATTTTAAGAAAAAATTGTTCGTTGTAAACCACAGAAGTATTGCTTTGGTCAACCCCCAGCACGCGCGAGGTTATGTTGATGTTTAGTTCACGCGCGGTAAGCAGGCTTTTAAGGGCAGCGCCGCGCAAAAACCGCAAAACACCGGTTTCGGAAGCCGGCACATCATCATTATTGAGCAGGTGAACAAAAAGTTGTTGCCTGAAAGCCGAGGTAAACAAAGCATCGGCAAGCACACCGTTTTCGCCGTTTACCACTATGGCAGTAATAAGCGAGGCGGTAGGCAGGTCGGTTTCGGCAGGTTTGGGCACAAATGCAAGGGGTAAAAAATAACGCTGTGCCAACCCCATTTGGGGCATTACCTCCAAAATAAGCATATATACAGGGCGGTCTTCCTGCACTTCAAAAGTTAGGCGTTGGTAAATATGCACCTGTTTAATGCCAATGGCTTTGGCGGCAAACCAGCGGCACTCTTGCAGGTAAGCCGGAAAAACGCTTTGGGTAAGGTGTGTAACTACGGCTTCGTCTTCAAACAGGGTTTCCCAGGTATTGTCGGTGGTAATAGGCGAAGAGATAATCATAAAAATATGCGTGGTAAAAGGTGGAGCGGTAAAAGATGGGGTATGTTTAAAAACAGAAGGGGCAAGCCCGATGCGCAACTTACCTGCCGCAGGCAATTTTATTTACCCGATTTTGGTGTCTGCCACCTTCAAAGGGTGTAGTTAAAAACAAGTCGGTCATTTGAATAGCATAATGCAATGCCACAAATCGGGCAGGCAAACAAATAATGTTGGCATTGTTATGGGTACGGGCAAGGGCAGTTATATCCGTTTGCCAGCAGATAGCCGCTCTTGCGCCGGCATGTTTATTGGCAGCCATAGCCACACCGTTGGCGCTGCCGCAAATAAGCACGCCAAATTGGGCAGTACCGTCTGTTACAGCTTGTGCTACGGGGTGGGCAAAATCGGGGTAATCTACCGAATCGGGGCTATAAGCGCCCATGTCTATAACATGGTATTTTGCGGTTTGCAGGTGTTGTTTAATAGCTTCTTTGTATTCAAAGCCGGCATGGTCAGAGCCTATGGCAACGGTAACGGGTGGTGCAAGGGTCATTGTAATGAGGTTAAATTGTTGGTAATTT
>DDVC01000117.1 GCA_002345145.1 Bacteroidetes bacterium UBA2322 | reverse complement strand
TGATACTTTTCGTACAGCCTCTAAAAAGCACCACCGCCTTGCCCTTCGGCAAGGGCAAACTCACCCAAAAAGTATTCATACACTTTGCCGAATACATCGCCTGTGGCATCTTCGGGAATGTCTTTAAATGTTTTCAGCAAGCTTTTGGGCAGGCTGCGGTCGTCTTTGGTGTAAAGTTTAAAGTATTCGTCTTTGGGCAGGCTGTCTTTCAGTTCGGGTTTGTAATACTCAATCAGTTCCATTGCCTTTTTAATGGCTTTGGCAATGTCGTCTTTTTCAGGAAGGTTCAGCAGGTAGTCATACTCTGCTTCTGGTGGCAGATAAAAACCACATTTCAAAATAGCAATTTCTTCTTCTTTCAGTTGGTTGCGGCTTTTCTTCTGCGCTTCCAGTTCGGCTTTAATTTCCGCTTTTACTTTATTGTAGCGAATAGAAGCAAAGCGAAGAAAAATCAGTCCGAGAATAGGTGTAGAATATTCACTGGCTTTCAGTCCGCTGTCGGCACGGAGCTTGTCAGCCGCTTTCCATAAATTATCTTCAAGTTCTTTAAGTTGTTCTGCTGTCATTTATTGCTCAATATTCAGTTCGTAAAATTATCTTTTTGAGATACACTTTTTTTTCAAACCGAGGGGAAAAGTGGCTCTTTGGCTTTTGCCTGTGTGTTGGCTTGTTGGTTTGGGGCAAAAGCCAATGTGCCACTTGTACGGCTGCCAGAAAATTATTTTTTAAAATGTGCGGTGGGGAAATGCTTTTAACATTCACGAACACATTTAAAAAAAATTAATTTGTGAGTAAAATAAAAAATACAGAAGCGTAGGCAATGAGTGTCGGCTTACTCGCTGACCATTTGAAATATACTCTGTATGTTGGTCTCCTGTCAAGATGGTTTACTTATTCTCTGTTTAAATTCGTCTATGTCTGCTGTATCGTGTCGTTTTACGCTTGCTGGCAACTCCAGTTCGTCTAAAAACTGCAAATTATTGCCAAAAATACCCCAAATTAAGCAATACACAAGCGTTTTAGGGTACTTTTTTACATGTGGTCTGCCTTCGGTAGTGGCTGTTTTGGTTTTGAAATCAAAATCGGCTATATCAATACTTTCCACGAATAAATCTATGAACCGCACGTCGTTGTCTTGGTCAACGATTTGGTTGAGCGTTTCGGGAAAGATAACGCTCTGTTTTCTATTTTCTCCTTGTATGTATTTCATGCTTAAAGTTACGCAATGAAATGGAAAGAAGGAAGGGTTTTAGTTTCTTTTTTTGGTTAGAATAGTGATTTGATTTAATGTTTTTGGTGGGGTGGTTTTTTAGACAATCTGACGGTTTGTGGCTTGGCGTAGTGGCGGATTTAGAAGCACTTACTTTCAATTTAACACTAATGTTCATTTGAAAACCAAATGTTCAATTTAGCACTGAACCCGCCATTTTGCCAAACTGCTGTTTATATCGTTTTTATCATTCTGTCATAAAGTTTACAAACATATCTATCATTACTCCAACAAATGAAATACTTACTCCAAACAGAAAATAGTTTAGTGTTTTTTGATAATATTCTTCTGCCTTTTCTTTTGGGTATTTCATCTTCAAAACTCTACTCAACACAATTATCAAACAGATAATACCTGTCAAAATGCAAATACCAATTATATAAGCGAATAAATCACTAAAACCACTATCGGTCTTTACAAATGTTGAAGCAAAGTTGAGTATAAAACCTAAAATAATTCCTGTTGCAGTAACCAATGGTTGTCGGTATGATTGAATTTTATCTTCCATATTTTTACAAAGCTATTATTTTATTTGCCTCTCTAATTCCGCTCAAATATGCTCCGTGTGCAGTTGAAAAATAGTCTGCTTCGGTGTGTTCGCCTGCAAAAAATAATCTATCATTCACCTCTTCTGCCAAGTCGTCAAAGTGTTGCATTTCTGTACCAACTGCTGTATAAGAATAGGCACCAAACGAGTTTTCATTGGATTGCCATTTTGTTCTTAGCATATTTGTAGGATTTGGAATACTGTTGCCATAAATATCTTTCAGGTGCAACATTACTTCATTAATGATTTGAGCATCTGTCATAGTTTCTGTGTGCCTTGCATAGTCTGCATATGCAAAAGTCATTAAACTATTCACACTTGGGTGAAATTTCTTAACATTAACAAAATAATTGAATTTGTCTCTTGTTTCTGGTGTATAACAAATATATTGTTCATCGTCCCAAAAAGCACTATCCCAAGTAAGTAAAAATTTATTTACGCAATTCATTCCTATTTTCTGAATAGCGGTTTGTTTTGTTGTTGGTAATGCTGGAACAAATTGTATGTTTCCTGATTTTAAAACACCCAAAGGAACAGTTACCAATACATAATCTGCTTCTGTTATAGTTCCATTATAGGTAACTTTTACTTTTTCATTAGTATAATCAATTTTTGAAACTCGCTGATTGAGTTGAATATTTAAGCCATTTGCCAAATAGTTTGGTATAGTGTCATATCCATTTGTTGAAATACGTTCTTCACCAGCAAATTCTTCGCCTTCATCGTACAAGGTTGAGGAAACTTTGTCTAAATCGCCCAAATCAAATGTAATATATGTTGATAGCAAAAATTTCCAAAGTCTATCATTTACTTTTGTTGGGTGTAAACTATTAAAAACAGCTTCAAAACTTTGTGTTGCACTTCCGCTATTTTTAAGCGTGCCTAAAATAGTTTCTAACTCTGCTTCGGCATTATCAAATGCTGTGTCGCTTCTCAAAACTCCACCAATATCATAACAAACTAAACTCTCATCATCAGTAAAAGCAGTAATCATACCTGCTTGTTGAGCCAAGTTTGTAATGGGATTACCACTTGTTCCGTGTATCCAACTTGCTCCTTCATCAAAAGCAACCCCCAAGGTTCTGTTGGTTCGTAGTCGTCCGCCAACCCTGTCTTGCGCTTCAAGAACAGTAACATCAAAGCCTTTTCCTTTCAGTTTTTTTGCTGCCGCAAGTCCTGAAATACCTGCACCAATAATTATTACTGATTTTCCATTTGGGTCATTGTCTTCTTCTTTATTACAAGAACTAGCTAAAAGTGAAGGTGTCATAAGTAAAATGGGTAAACCTGTTAAGGTATCTTTTAAAAATTTTCTTCTTTGCATTTTAATGTCAATATTTTAGTTTGTGTGGTGATTCGGTAAATAAAATGGCATACATCGTCCGCCGAATTACCGAAGTGGCATCTTACCTCTCTAACCATTACCCCACACCACCACCGGCGGCATTTCCGGTAATTCGGCAGTTGTATGAAGTTTTCCTACTCCGCCGCATGTACGTAAATACGCGTATTTACGTCATGCCAAATGGCAGCCTGCTACCTTTGCCGTTGCCATTTTAGCGCTTACATGACACAACAAAGGTAGCAGGGTTCCCTGACATTTGCAAGCGGGTAGGGATAAAATTTTGTACAATGTGGGCATGGACGCTGTGCTGCCGTGCACTGGCTTTGCGGGGTGGCTTTCGGGCGGCATAGGTGACCATGCCTTGTTCTTGCCTTTGTTATTCAAACGAAGCGTACAGCCGATATTAACTTGTTTCAATATCATTTCTATCACTCATACTGTGTTATGCTATTTCACCACCAATCGCCTAACCGTTATCTTGCCATCAAGCAAGAATTTTAAAAAATAAACTCCGGGCTGAACAGAAGGCACTTCAATACTTACCATTTGACAGCCGGGTGCCAAGTCGGGGAAATGTTTTTTGTCAATGATCCTTCCTTGCACATCAAAAACCTCAATATCCAAATCGCCGCTTGCTGTAACGAAACGCACAAAGAAATCCCCATTCGCAGGGTTCGGAAAAATGACAAGTCCTTGCTCCTCCCAAATCCATGGCTTTACAGAAACTACCGAGTCGGGCAATTCAAAAGCCCCGACTTCTGGAGCGATGCCATTAAAATGATTGTTGAATCCCGGGATGGTTAAGCCCTGGTCAATCAAGGGACTGACAGATTGCAAACGAAAGTCGTTGTTTTCCGGGTCCGAAAAATAAGGCGGCTCATGAAGGGTGTTTTGTAAAATACAGAATGGGCTTCCTGTTGCATCGGACAATCCATTGTCCAAATCGCCTGCTTCTTCGTATTCAAAACAATTATCTAACATGCCATGAACAGGACGGACAATGCCAAGCACCCCGCTGTTGGGGTTTATAATATTGTCGCCAATAGACTCAAAATGGTAGGCAGGCTGGTTTGCAACGCCATCAAAAAAGAAATTGGCATTACTTTCTGCATAGAACAGGTTGTTTTTGAGTTGCAGCACCTTCCAGGTTGGAAGCCAGAGGTAAAGGTTGAAGCCGAGCGGTTCAGTACTATGTACGGTGTTGTGAATAAAATAAATCTGGTCGCCTGCCTGCCCTTCGGAGCCGGCGTTCAGTTTCAGGGCGGTTGACCATGACTGGTGTGTCTCCGTATTGTCGCAGGCAAGGAAGTTGGGGTCTGTCTGGTAGTTCTGTCGCTGGTCGAGGTGGTGAAAGACATTGCGAAAAATGTACGCTGGCTTTTGCTCCTGTCCGATTAGCGAGGCACCCACCGGGCAATGACCGACCACGTTGCCCCAAATCCGGGCGTTGCGGTGCTCGCCGATGGCATCTATGCCATCGTAGCACCACGAAACCTGGTTTTCCGATATATCGCTCTCCCTCATCACAGAGCCGTTGAAGAAGCCAAGGCCTATGCCGTTGACCACGCCATGCACTGTGTTTTTCCAAACGATATTGCCCTGCACCTCCTGCCCCTCGGCAGGGCGAAAATGGATGCCGGAACATTCGAGGTACCTCCCGTAAGTGCCAAAGGAGGGGTCTAGCAACGGCGTAATCACGTCAATCGTGCGCTTGAAGGCTGCGTGCGACCAATACCCCGTGCCATCGGTAATGCGGCAGTTCATCACTATGTTGTCGTTGCAATTGCCGTCAAAAGCCATTGCGTAATTGCAAAAATCAAAAACGCAACTGTCCACAACGACCTTGCTGGCATCTGTGAAGCGCATCGCAAAGGAAGGGTAACACTCGGTTGGATTGCCCCAAAAGTCTTTATTGCAAGAACCCTTTCCGTAATGTTTAAAATGGATGCCCTTGAAGCCCAGACGCACAGTTTTGTTGTTGCCGTTGACGAGGAAGCAGGAAGATTTTTTGCCAAAAACGACTTGCGAATCATTGATGTTCCTATGGTCGAGGGTTTTGATAAAAACCTGGTTTTGTACGTTGCGATAAAAGCCGGGCAGGTCATAGCCCAGCGTCCAAAGGCTGGGGTAAGTGGGGTCGAGTGGTGGTGGCGTGAGGAACGCATAGGGGTACATGCGCTCGCCGTCCACGAGGCAGAGGGCATTGAAATCGAGGTCGGCGGGCAGGGTCGTCCACCAAACAGTGGTATCCCCGGCGGCTTGCGTCCAAGAGTAGGTGTCGTAGGTGCCGCCGTCGAACACAGGGGTCGCTCCCAGAGCCGCCATGATGGTGATTGGGGCGGATTCTGGGCAATCCTGCGTGAGGTTGAGCGTCAGGTTGCCGAGCAAGTAGGTTCCCCCTTTGAGCAGGACGGTTGTGCCACAATCCAAGCCGGAGGCAAACAGGGTTTGCAAGTTGCCGGGGGCAGTTTCGGTGTAGGCATTGCCGCTGCCATCGGGGCTAACCCACTTGAGGTTGCCCGTCTGCTGTAGGTTCGGCACGGCGAGTGTCGAGGCGGTTGCAGTCAGTATGTCTTTTTTAAAAACGGGAAATGAATCCACCACGCTGGCTTCCAGTTCATAGGTGGTGGCTGGGTCGAGTTGGAACAGGCTGCCCATGAACTCACCCATGGCAAGGCGGGCGGCA
Source organism: Bacteroidetes bacterium UBA2322 (assembly GCA_002345145.1). Lineage (GTDB taxonomy): Bacteria > Bacteroidota > Bacteroidia > Chitinophagales > UBA2359 > UBA2359. The sequence goes on along the minus strand of DDVC01000117.1, from coordinate 16,099 downwards.
GGGAAGCCCGGTTGCCAGTCCCCGCCCATTGTCCGGTATCGAACTTGCGTGAAGGCGGTGGAGTCAGCATCGTAGCCGGGCGGCAGTTCTACCCTGTAACCGATGCTGTGGAGCGTTGGTTTGAGCGTGAGTTGCTGGGGCATCGCAGGCACCAACAAGAAAGATTGGATAAAAATGCAAAGTAACAATCTTGAAATTCGCATGATATTGAACAGGTCTTTATACCTTCTTTTTTGGAAATTCATTTGCCGATTGGTTGCGGACTGGTATAATACACCATATTTCCCCCACCCCCCAAAAGGTGAATTTTCTTATCGCCGCCATTCACAGCATCACAGCTTGCAATTGAATAGGAGGTTCCGATGCCAAGGGTATGAAAAAAAACCCTACTGTCGTCCTCCGTCCAGTACGGCACGGCATTGGAAAGATTGTCGTCAATCAGCACCGTCCGGTCTGTTCCATCTGGCCTGATGCGTATGATTTCACTGTTAAACGGCGTGTTCAGGAACTTGCAGGTGGTGTAGGCAATAAACTGTCCGTTGTGGCTCCAGCAGGGATCGAAACAGTAGAGGTCGTCGGAGGTGATCCTTGTTTCATTCTCCAATTTCTGGGTGTTTTCATTGTAATCCGCTACAAAAATTTCAAATTCATCATTCTGGCCATTGGGTTTGTCATCGGGTAAGGAGACATATACCACCCGATTCCCGTCGGGCGACCAGGCGGGGTCGGCATAGACAGTATTCCGGGGCGAAATAATATGAGGGTTGTCCCCATTAATATCGGTGACTACCATTCTCCATTGTACATTCAGGTAACCCCGAAGGGTATCGGTGCAAAGGGCAGCCATCAACAGTTTGTGGCCATCGGGGCTGAATTTGGCTACACCTTGAGATTGCCATCCGTATTTTCCCTTTGGAATCAAGACCTTGGGATTGCTCCCGTCAATGTTGAAGACCATCAAATCGGCATTGGCGTAATTGCCGGCATTGTCAGACTGTAGTGGTCCCAGCTTCGGCGTGCGGTAACAAAGAAACCGGGTGTGGTCATGGGAAATGCGAGGCCACCAGTAATTGTTGAGCGAGTCATTGGTCAGGTTTGTTTCTGTCAGCCCATCATAGGCATAAACCTGGTAAACCACCTGCTGGGCGGAACTTTTGTCGTAAAAAATCATCAAGTTGTTGCCGTCAATGGGAGCAATCGTTTCGGTTTCACAGGAAACAAGTACAAGAACAAATAGGGCAAAAAAAAGGACTTTCTTCATGATAAAATTCTTTTTTTATACAACACTGTAGATGGAGGTCGTGGTGAATATAACGTCGGGCTATTTATTATTTTATTTAGTTGGTAAGAACGGCAGTTCGTCTAAAAACTGCAAATTATTGCCAAAAATACACTAATTTAAGCAACATACAAGCGTTTTGGGGTACTTTTTTACATGTGGTCTGCCTTCGGTAGTAGCTGTTTTGGTTTTGAAATCAAAATCGGCTATATCAATACTTTCCACGAATAAATCTATGAACCGAACGTCGTTGTCTTGGTCAACGATTTGGTCGAGCGTTTCGGGAAAGATAACGCTCTGTTTTCTATTTTCTCCTTGTATGTATTTCATGCTCAAAGTTACGCAATGAAATGGAAATAAGGAAGGGTTTTAGTTTCTTTTTTTGGTCAGAATAGTGATTTGATTTAATGTTTTGGTGGGGTGGTTTTAAGACAATCTGACGGCTGTTGTGCGTAGGTTTTCTATTGGAAGTCAATGTCAATACCGTCATATTTTGCAATCAATTCGGGTAAAGTCATTGTGTCTATTTCTAATTCTTTACAAATTGCAGGTATCTTTTTGAAAAGTTTGTTGTCATTACTGCTTTCTGTTTCTTCTGTAACTAACACCACTTGTTCACTCTTATTTTTTAGATTCAAAGCCAAAATAACTTGTTTCATATCGGCACTTTCGATGAAAGAGTTCTTTTGGTTTTCAAATTCAGTATCAGTCAGCTTTCTTTTAATTGGCGTGTTAACAAATACACTATTCAATTGATGAAAGAACTGTTTGGTGTTTGGAACAAGTAGACTGTCTGTTTTGTACGGGACTTTGGCAGCTTTTAAAAAAGTCTTTTCTGTTAAATATGGTAATTTGAGAAGAACAAGTCCTTTGGAATTGTATGTGCATTCTTCGAGAACCTTATCAATAATGATAATGTCCCCGTTCTCAATTTTTGATTTGACAAATTGAAATAGAACTCCTTTTTTGTCAAATGGCAAGTAGTAACGAACCAACGACAAGATTGAATTTGTGTCGATTACTACTTTCATTGCAAATACCTTTCTAGTTTATCAGGTGAAATATTTAGAGTCTTACAGACATCATATTCGTTTATTACCCCTTCATAGAAAGCTGTCTGAATGGTTGATATTAGTAATGGCGAATTAATAGGTTTGGGTGTGGATCCACCTTTTTGAATACCTTGTAATTTGTCAAGATTTCTTTGTTTCTTTTCTTCTTCTTGTCGCAATCTGTATTGCTCGTCAAAGTCTGCTTTTATTGTGTTATAGTTGTTTTGAGAAATTTTCCTCTGAAATAGCAGTTTTGTAAATAGTGCAATTTGGCTTAAATGTGTATTCTTTGAAATGCTTTCAATTAGTTCGAAGTGATAGTCATTTGTTCCGTCAGCTTTTTCTATTTGTTCGAATGCATTATTGTATTCTCCTGCCAAAAAATAGTATGCAAAGTCATTGCACCATCTTTCAATGGCTGAAAGTTTGTTGTTTGCGAAGTTTGAAATATCAAGTTCTTCAATTTCTTCTTCGTTAAGCAAGTAATGTCCTAATTCGTGAATAAGAGTAAAAATCTCTCTTCTGAAAGAAGATTGTTGTCGCTTTAGAACAATTACGTTTGGAGTAAGAAAAAAGCCGTCAATATTTGCTTTCTCTTTCTTATTCCAAGTTTCTACAAACTCAAAAACCAAAATATTTTTTTCGGCAAGTTTTGAAATCAATGCTCGTAAAAACTCTTTTGGAGTCGGGTTAAAGTCAGGATATAGTTCTTTTCTGATTTTAATCGCAACGTCTTTGGGTTCGTCTTGAACAGAAAAGACTGGCAATGACCTATCAATGTTTATCTCAGCCAATTTTGAAATAGCCGAAAGCGAAATTTTAAATTCTTCAAATTGGTTTACAATCTTCTTTGCACCAATATTTAGTTCTGTCCCAAACTTGTTTTTTCTGAAGAAAATGCTGGCATCTTTAGAAACTTCTGGAGATTTTGGGTCTAAATAGTAGTGAAGTCCTTTGTTAAAAACCTTGTCTATTCGTTTCAAGTGACTAACATTTATCTCAATAGATAAAATATCGTCTTTGGTCAATGGTTTTTTAAGTCCTTCGCTTACAGATAATAACAAGTCTTCTACTGTCATTTTGTACAATGTCAGCAGGTACTTAAGTCTTGATATGTTCTGTTCTACTTTCAAGAAGTCTTTATTTGTTAGTTCGGCAAATTTACAATATTAAACGGTTCATTTGTCGGTTTGGGTGTCTTTCTAAACTTACGCACAACGGCAGTTCGTCTAAAAACTGCAAATTCTTGCCAAAAATACACTAATTTAAGCAACATACAAGCGTTTTACGCCACTTTTTTTTGGGGAGGTGAAAATTGGGAAGGTAAAAATAAAGTTGGAAATGGTATTGTGGTCGGGTACGAGTTTTTTCATTAACCACATAACTTCTATATTTCGGTGACATTCTTTTTCCAATACTCGTGAGGAGCGAATGGAATTTAAATAACCGTAAATAAACAGTTTCAACAGGTCTTTTGGGTGGTAGGGTGGTCTGCCTTAGGTAGTGGCTGTTTTGGTTTTAAAATCAAAATCGGCTATATCGATACTTTCCACGAATAAATCTATGAACCTCACGTCGTTGTCTTGGTCAACGATTTGGTCGAGTGTTTCGGGAAAGATAACGCTCTGTTTTCTATTTTCTCCTTGTATGTATTTCATGCTCAAAGTTACGCAATGAAATGGAAATAAGGAAGGGTTTTAGTTTCTTTTTTGGTTAAAACAGTAATTTTATTTAATGTTTTGGGTGGGGTAGTTTTTAGACAGTCTGACGGCTGTTAGCACCAGTTGTTCTTGTCGTTCTATTTGAAAAGTTTATCTTCAATTTGTTTCAAGTTTTTATTAACGAAAAACATATCAGGTTCATTTTTAATCGCTCTTACTCGTATTTCAAAATTTGGGTCATCTACATTTTTGTTGTCAAAAAGGATAAGTCCAATTCCAAATTGTCTGCACAATGTATCAAGTCTTGTTATATCTTCAATTTGTGAATTGTTTGGAATAACAATATATGATTTGTGCGAAAATATTCTGTAAGCACAAGCTTGTCCAAATGCTGTGATAAGTCCGTTTGTGTCAGTCTTAATTTCACCAACAATTATTTCTGTCGGAAATTGAATAATGTCGCTTCTCTTGGATTCTCTTACGCCAATTACATCTGGTGTTCCCCATTTGTCTTTAAAAATATTTCCACCAAGTCCAATTGCGTTTGTGCATTCTTCAAGTTCGTTTACCAACCAGTCTGCAAATGGTTGATAAAAATCTTCTTCTTTAATCGCTTTTTTCTTTGAAGTTTTTTGTGGTGTCGTTGTCGGTTGCTCGTCAGGCTGAGTTGTAACATTTTCTTTAAATTTTAAAAGTCTAAAAACACCTCTGTCGGGTTTGTAGATTTGGTCAGGATATGTTGCTTCTAAGTCCCAAGTCGCACCGCTAATAGTGTTTGGGTTGAACGAACTATTTACTTTCAAAATTTCCCTTTTCAGGTCGGAATACCTAATTCCCTCTGGTCTGTTCGCCAAAGTGTCAAGAGCAATTTGTCTAATTTGTTCTGTTATGGATATACTTTTTGCCATTACTTTTTATGTCGTTATTACTGTGTCGTTCTACAATTACCGCTAACTAATTACTACCCCCCCCTTTTGTTCGTATATCCACCCAATATAGTTGCTTTTACGCACTTCCCACCGCACAAACATACAAAACAAATAAACACCCTGTACCACCCACCCACTAAAAACCCCCCACAACCGGAATTTTTCCAATCCAATTGTGGGGGTTTAACATTATTTAGACTTTAAACAAACGGCAGAAGCCCCCGCACTTGGTTTGGGGGCTATAAGCGCTTGTCCAAAGTCTAAAAAGTCTAAAAAAGTTGAAATTATGGTAAATTACCAAAAACAAACCCATCATACACCATTGGTTTGTTGTATTTAGGCGTTTATACCGCTACCTTACCGCACCAGCGTAACATTCCCTTTCAGTATTTGCTGTTGTCCGTTGGTAAAGTTTACCACTGCATAATACACATACACGCCTACTTCTTGCTCCTTGCCTTTATACGTACCGTCCCATCCTTGTGCTAAGTTGGTTGAGGCTAAGGAGAACATCTCTACTCCCCAGCGGTCAAACACTATCAGCTCAAAATCGGCAATGTTAATACCCGTGAGTCGGAAAATATCGTTTGTTGCATCGCCATTAGGCGAAAAAGCGTTGGGTATCAGCACTTTATTTTCCTGCACCGTCATAGCCACATTTACCGTTGCCACAGCCGTGCAGCCGTTTACATCGGTAAGCGTAACGGTGTAAACCGAGTTGCCGGTAAGTACGGCAGTGGGGTTGGCACAATCGGTACAACTCAGCGTGCCGGCGGTAGTTTGCCAGTTATAGGTAAGGTTTGAGCCGGTGGTGGTAGCGCCCGTAGCCGTTAGGTTAATGGTAGCGCCTTCGGGCGCAGGCGAGGGCGTGGCAACTGCCTCGGCGGTAATACCGGTTACCAATACCGTAGTAGTAGCGGTAGCCTCGCAAATGCCCAGTGTTGCCGTAAGGGTAACGGTTTGGCTGCCGGGCGTATTCCATGTTGCCAAATGTGCGCCGGCGCCGGTTGGTGTGCCTGCTGCCCCAAAATTCCAAGCATACAGCGTATTGGCATCGGGTGCGCCACTGAGCGCTATACTTGCCGGCTCACCCGCACACACGGTTATGGGAGCAATAATGGCAGCTACCGGAAGCGGAGTAACGGCAAGGGTAAAGGCAACCCTGCTGCTCACACAGCCGTCATCGGGATTATTGGCAGCTTCGGCATAATAAGTTCCGGCGGCAGTTGCCGTGTAAGTCAGTCCGCTTGCCAGTAAGTTACCTCCTGCGGGGGCATCGTACCAGTTTACCACCGTAGCCGGCGCGGTAGTAACTTCAAACATGGCTTCTATAACCGTTCCTTCGCAAAGGGTTATATCGCCTACCACTATTTGCGGCGCCGGGGGCGTTATGCAGTTGCAATCTTCCACAGTTATGGTAACCGTTGCGGCGCTGTTGGCGCAGGGGGCGGCGGCGGTAAGGGTGTAGGCAAATACATACACGCCGGGCGTTTGGGCATCGGGGTTAAAAGTACCCGCCACCGCATCAAAAGCCGCGCCCTGCGGGTTAGCGGGGCTACCGGCAGCTACGCTCCAGTTTCCGGCTAAATCGGCTCCGCTTACCAAATCAAACAGGTTAATACCGGCAGCGCCGCCATTGCACACCGTTTGTGCGCCGCCTGTGCCGGCATTGGGAGCATTTTGCACCGTAAGCGTTTGCACCGAAACATCGGGGCAGCCCACCGGCGGGGGCGTATTAAGGGTAAAAGTCAGTTCATAATTGCCCGCATCAGCGCCGGCAACATCAATAACCGCACCGGCAAGCGTAGCAGGATTAGAGCCCACCGGCACACCGGTAATGCTCCATGTACCCGGCTGGGTGGTTACTTGCAGGGTAGTCAGGTTGAGCGTTCCGGCATCGTTGCAGAGTGGGGCAGGGGCTGAGGTAGCCACACTGGGGCAACTGCAATCATTTACCGTAACCGTTACGGTATAGGCATTGTCGGCACAGGGGTCGGCGGCGTTTAGCGAGTAGGTAAACGTGTAAATGCCCGATGTTATACCGTTAAAATCAACGGCGGCAGGGTTGGCAAGGCTAACGCCCGATGCATCGGTATCTGCCCAAGTTCCGGCGGCGCTGCCCGATGTTACTAAGGCTGTCAGGTTCAGCACTGAACCATCGGCGCTTAGGTTGCAAATAGTAGCAGTGGGCGTAACCACAGCCGTAAGCGCTGCCGAAACGTTTACCGTAACCAATGCCGTAGCCGTAGCACAAGCGCCGGTGCCCGTGCCGGCAAGCGTATAGGTAAAACCAAAACTGCCCGGCGTATGCAGCAATGTGCCAAAAGCGCCGGCTGTTGCATCAAAAGCGCCTGCATTGGGGCTGCCCGATGCCACACTCCACACACCGCCCGCATCAGCGCCCAAAAGTAAGGCGCTCAGGTTTACCGGCGATGAAGCGGCATCGTCGTTACATACCGCAGTAGCGCTGCCTGTGCCGGCGTTTACCGCTGCTGCCAACTGTATGGTTTGCGAGCTTTGTGCAGGGCAACCGGCCGGCGGCGGGGTAGTAAGTGCAAAGGTTACTGTATAAGAGCCGGCATCGGCTCCCGTTCCGTTAAAGGTAGCGCCGGTTAAAGTGGCAGGGTTAGCGCCCGGCGGAGTGGCGGTAATGCTCCATGTGCCGGGTTCTGTGGTAAGTTGCAGCGTAGTTAAATCTAAACTTGCCGCTGCATTACACAATGTACCTGTTGGCAAAACAGTAGCTACACTGGGGCAACTGCAATCTTCTACCACCACCGCTACCGTATAACTTACCGATGCGCAAGCGCCGCCACCGGCAAGGGTATAGGTAAAAGTATAAGCGCCTGCGGCAATACCATTAAAATCTACCGATGAGAGGTTGGTCAGGTCAACGCCGGCGCCATTGGTATCTGCCCAAGCGCCCGATGTTGAGCCCGATGTGATGAAGGTAGTAAAATCAAGTACCGAGCCATCGGCAGCCAGGTTGCAAACGTTGTCGCCGGGTAGCAGGGTGGCGCTCAGGGCGTTGGTTACATTTACGGTAACGCTTGCCGATGCAGCGCCACAGTCGCCCACAGCCGGTTGGGTGTAGGTAAAAATATAAGCGCCTGTATTTTGCCCAACCGGGTTAAAAGTGCCGGTAGCGGCATTAAACGCTCCGCCCGTTGGGGTATTGGGGCTTGCGGCAGCTAATGTCCAGGTGCCGCCAGCATCGGCGGTTGCAAGTTGGGCAAGCAGGTTAATGGGTGTTGCCGCATCGGTACAAACATCAATGGCAGTATCGGCGCCGGCATTGAGGGCATTGTTGAGGGTAATGGTAATATCTTCCGAATCGGTAACACAAGGAGCAGCGCCGGTTATAGTATAAGTAAAGGTAAACACCCCGGGCGAGTGTCCGTTGGGGTTAAACGTACCGGCGGCGGCATTAAACGCGCCTGCATCGGTACTGCCTACTGAAACCGACCACACGCCACCCGCATCAGGAGTGCCGCCCAGCAAACTGTTTAGGTTTAAAATCGCAGTGGCATTGTTGCACAAGCCAAGGCTGCCGCCAATACCCGCATCGGGAGCCGCCTGTACCGATACGGTAACAGTACTTACCACATCGGCACAAGGCGCCGTAGCAGTAAGGGTATAGGCAAACGTATAATCGCCCGGTGTATGACCGGTGGCATTAAACGTGCCGGCAGCGGCGTTAAAAGCTCCTGCATCGGGGCTGCCCAATGTTACGCTCCAAATACCTCCTGCATCGGCTCCGGTAAGCAAACTTGATAAATTTACCACACCTGCCGCATCGTTGCAAACTTGTAAATCAGAAGCCACACCACCGTTAGGAGCATCAGCTACCAACAAATTAGCGCTTGCCGAAGGCAAACAACCCGGCGGCGGCGGCGTGCTAAGGGTGTAAGAAATGGTGTAAACACCGGCATCAGCGCCAAAAGCGGCAAAAGTACTGCCTACTAAAAAGGCAGGATTAGAGCCGGCGGGCGAAGAAGTAATGCTCCATGTGCCGGGTTGAGTAGTAACCAGTAGGGTACTTAGGTCAAGCGTTCCAAGGTCGTTGCACAAATCGGGCGGAGCGTTAAATGCCACACTGGGGCAACTGCAATCTTGCACCAATACGGTTACGTTATAAACCGCATCGGCACAGGGAGCAGTGGCAGTTAGCGTGTAGGTAAAGATGTAGCTGCCTGCCGCAATGCCGTTAAAATCAACAGCCGTAGGGTTGGTAAGACTAACCCCGCTTGTGGTAGTTTCTGCCCAAACGCCGCCCGTATTACCCGATGTAATCAGCGTTGTAAAGTTCAACACCGACCCATCGGCAGTGAGGTTGCAGATATTGGCATTGGGTACTACAGTAGCCGAATTTTGTGCCGAAACATCTACTTGTACCGTAGCCGATGAAGCCGGACAACTGCCCGATGCCGCAAAAGAATAGGTGAACAAATAAGCGCCGGGCGTATGATTGTTGGGAGCAAAAGAGCCCGATGCCGCATCAAAAGCTCCGCTATCGGGAGCGCCGCCGGTTACCGTCCATATACCGCCGGCGTCTTCGCCGCTCAACTGGCTAAACAGGTTTACCAATGCCACCTGATTGTTGCATACCTGTAAATTGGCGGCAGTACCGGCATTTAACCCGTCAAACACATTCACCACCGCCGTTGAAGTACTTGCAGCACAGCTTCCGGCAGCCGGAATGGTGTAGGTAAACACTAAGGTAGCAGCCGGATGCCCATCGGGATTAAAACTGCCCAATGCTGCATTAAATGCGCCCGGCGCAGCCACGCCCGATGTTAAGCTCCATGTTCCGCCGGCATCTTCGCCGGTAATAATATCAGCAAGTGCAATGGGCGTTGTTTGCGTATTGCATACATCAGCAGCGCCGTCAGCGCCGGCATTAGGTGCGGTAATAATGGTTACGGTTACTGAGGTAGTGGCATTGGCACAAGGCGGTGTGCCGGTAAGCGTGTAGGTAAACGTAAGGGCAGTGGGCGTATGAGCATTGGGGTTAAACGTACCGGCAGCCGCATTAAAAGCTCCCGCATCGGCTGTGCCCGATGTAAGTGTCCACGTACCTCCGCCGGCAGAGCCGGTGAGCAAATCATTTAAGATAACCGCCGTAGTTTGCGAGTTGCAAACGGTGGTATTGCTGCCTGTTCCGGCATTGGGAGCAGCTACAACCGTTATGTTTTGGGTAGCCGATGCCGCACAGCCGGCAGGCGGCGGGGTAGTAAGGGTAAACAACAACTGGTAAACCCCGGCAGTAGCTCCCGATGCGTTAAACACAGCGCCGGTAAGTGTGGCAGGGTTGGCAGCGCCGGGCGGCACGGAGTTAATCGTCCACGTACCGGGTTGGGTGGTTACTTGTAAGGTGGTTAAATTGAGTGTTGAGCCGGCAGTATTACAGATAGGCGAAGCAGGATTAAGCGCTACACTTGGGCAGGCACAGTCTTCTACTGTTACGGTAATGCCGGGCGATATATTGGTGCAAGGGGCAACGCCGGTATTGGTGTTGTAAGTGAAAGTATAGTTGCCCGGTGCAAAACCGTCAAAGTTCAAATTGGTATTGGCAACCGTGTTGCCGCTGCCGTCTGTCCAGAAACCTGCCGATGTACCCGGGGGCAACAAACTGTTTAGGTTGAGGGTAGAGCCTGCCGATGCAGTATTACAAACAGGCGCGGGCGCTATGAGGTTAGCCACCGGTTGTGCATTAACCGTTACCGCAATGGTGGCTGTACTGTTGGTACACGGGGCAGTAGTGGTAATGGTGTATTGGAAAGTATAAGTGCCTGCCGGTTGTGCGTTGGTAAAAAAGATACCGGTAGCGGGGTTAAAAGCGCCGGGGTTGGGCGCCGGGCTAAACGGGGCTAAACTCCATGTGCCAAAGGCAGTATTACCCAGCAGCAAGGTATTGAGGTCGAGTGAGGCGGGGTTGTTATTGCACACCGTAGCCACATTGTTTGCGCCGGCAGAAACGGCGCTGCTTACCACTAAGGTTTGAGTAGCCGATGCCGCACAGCCGGCAGGAGGTGGCGTAGTGAGGGTAAAAGTAACCTGATAGGCGCCGGGATTGGCATTAACCCCATTAAAAACTGTTCCCGATAAAGTGGCAGGATTAGGTCCGGGAGGAGCAGAGGTTATTGACCATGTACCCGGCTCTGTTGTTAGCTGTATGGTGAGTAAATCTAACACCCCACTATTGTTGCATAAGGGAGCCGGAGCAGCAATGGCTACACTGGGGCAGGCGCAATCTTCTACCACCACTGATACGGGGTAAACCGATTCGTTACAAGGAGGAATAGCGCTGTTGGTGGTGTAATTAAAGGTATAAGTGCCGGGTGTAACGCCGTTAAAATTGAGTATCGGGAAACTGCCACTTGCGCCGGAGCCACTCACATCAGTCCAAAATCCGCTAGAATCACCGCCTGTTATCAAGGTGTTAAAATCTAAGGTTGAACCGGCAGCAGTGGTATTACAAACCGCCGGCGCTACCGCAACTACCGTAGCAGCAGGAGCAGCATTTACAACAACCGTAGTAGCAACCGCATTTGAAGCACACCCATCAACGGTAACAACCAAACTGTAAATGCCTCCGTTTGCAGCAGTAGCCGGGTTAATGGTAGGGTTTTGCTGGGTAGAAGTAAACCCGTTTGGTCCTGTCCATGCGTAAGCAATGGTAGCGCCTGTTGCGGTTGTAGCGCCGTTAAGGGTTAAACTACCTCCTACACAAGCGCCGGTATTGGTAGCCGTAGCAGTAGGTTGGGCATTTACCACCAAAGTAGTACTTGCCGGCGCTGAGGCACAGCCATTTACGGTAACTGTTACGGTATAAACACCGGCGTTTGCCACAGTTGCTCCTGCTACTAAGGGGTTCTGCTGGGTAGAGGTAAAACCGTTTGGTCCGCTCCATTGATAGGAGGTAGTACCTGTGGCGGTAGTACTTGCCGAAAGGGTGATAAAATCACCTAAACAGGCAGGTCCGTTATTGGTTGCGGTAGCCAATGGTTGGGGGGTTATTACTACATCGGTAGTAACAGGCGAACCCGCACACCCATCAACGGTAACCACAACGGTATAAGTGCCGCCATTAGCAAGGGCTGCTGCTGCAATAGTGGGGTTTTGATTAGTAGAGGTAAACCCGCCCGGTCCCGACCATGCGTAGGTAATGTTTGTGCCGGTTGCGGGTGTTGAAGCGGTAAGGTTAAGGGCATTACCCACGCAAACCGGCGAGTTAGAGGCAGCATTGCCGGTAGGCGGATTGTTTACCACCACTGTAGTACTTGCCGGCGCTGAGGCACAGCCCGATACAGTAACTGTTACGGTATAAACGCCTGCATTTGTGGCGGTTAAGCCGTTTAATACCGGGTTCTGCTGGGTAGAACTAAATCCGCCCGGTCCACTCCATTGGTAGGTGGCAGCGCCGGGTGTAGTGGTAGAGGCGTTTAGGGTTACGTTGCCGCCTAAACACCCCGGTCCGTTGTTTCCTGCCGTAGCTACCGGCGGGGCTAATTCGGCAACGGTGGTAGTGGCAGGAGCAGATGGGCAACCATTTACCGTAATCACTACGGTGTAATCGCCCAATTGAGCCGCGCCGACTGCCGGAATTAAAGGATTTGCCGCCGTAGAGCTGAACCCGTTGGGTCCGCTCCATTGGTAGGTGGCTATGCCGGGGGTAGTGGTGTTGGCGGTTAAACCCACGCTGGCGCCCAAACATACCGGACCATTGTTGGAGGCGGTAGCATCGGGCAATGGGTTTACTACAACAGTGGTGGTGGCAGGGGCTGATGCACAACCGCCTATGGTAATCGTTACCGTATAATCGCCGGCAGTAGCAGCCGTAACCCCATTGATGACCGGATTTTGCTGGGTAGAACTAAAACCGCCCGGTCCGCTCCATTGATAGGTAGCAGCGCCGGGCGTAGTAGAGCTTGCATTGAGCGTTATATTACCGCCCAAACATACTGGTCCGCTATTGCTTGCCGAGGCATTGGGCGGCGAGCCTAATGCTACGGTTGTGGTTCCGGCGGTAGAAGAGCAACCGTTTACCGTTACGGTAACTGAGTAAACGCCGGCAGTGGCAGCAGTAACGCCGTTAATGACCGGATTTTGCTGGGTAGAACTGAATCCGGCGGGTCCGCTCCATTGGTAAGTGGCAGCTCCGGCAGCGGTGGTGCTTGCCGTTAAGTTAAGGGTTCCGCCCAAACATACCGGTCCGTTGTTGGAGGCGGTTATATCGGGCTGCGGGTTAATGGTTATATTGGTGGTGGTGGGGTTAGAATTGCAGCCGCCTACCGTTATTACCACCGTATAAACACCCGATTGCGCTGCGGTTACCCCATTTAAAACAGGATTTTGTTGGGTAGAACTGAACCCGCCCGGTCCGCTCCATTGGTAGGTGGCAGCGCCGGGTGTGGTGGTTGAGGCGGTTAGGGTTATGTTTCCGCCGGCACAAACCGGACCCGTGTTGCCGGCGGTGGCATTGGGTACATTGGCTAAGTTTACGGTAGTGGTTGCCGGCGCTGAGGAACAGCCGTTTGCATCGGTTACTATTACCGAATAAGTGCCGGCAGTAGCAATGCTGATGTTGTTTACTACCGGATTTTGCTGCGTAGAGCTGAACCCACCCGGTCCCGACCAAATATAACCCGATACGCCCGGCGAAGTACTGCTTGCCGAAAGGGTAATATTTTGCCCGGGGCATACCGGACCGCTATTGCTTGCCGAAGCATCGGGCTGCGGTAATATCTGTACAAAGGTGAATAAAGGTATAGATATGCAACCATCTACCGTAACCACCACGCTGTAATATCCGCCCTGATTAAGCTGTATATTGGTTAGAGAGGGCGCAGCAAGGGTAGAGGTAAACCCATCAGGACCACTCCAATCATAGGTTATAGTAGTACCCGGCGTGGTAACGTTTACCCCTAATTGTAGGGTTTCACCAATGCAAAGCGGACCATTATTGGTAACAGAGCCGTTTACATCGCAACAGTTGAGTGTGGCAAAAAAGTCAATATCGGGGTCATTGGTACAGCCTGCTTGTGTCCAACTGCCGGTTTCAGAATCAGAATAAGTTTCTACATAAACGTTAAGGCTTGCTTCATCTATACAGGCAGCGCCGGCAGGCAGCGTATTGATGCGCCAGCAAAATACCAGCGAACAACCGTCTATGGTTAAATTATCGCCCCAATTGTCGCCGGGGGTGAGCGGATTACATGCACCACCGGGACAACCGAAATTAGATTCGAAGAAAAAACCGGGACCTATGGAAGTGGTTTGAGCGCTGCTGCCATTTTGCCCGGTTACAGGAAAATTATACCATGCCCAAGTGCCCACACCTTGTCCGGTGCCACAAGTTGCTGGAGCAGGCTGTGGTGAGAGTGTACTTATATCCCAACCATTACCAAAAACCGGCACAATACCGTGCAACCAATTTACGGCAGCCGCATCGTTATAGTCGGTAACGGTGTAGCAAAAAGTAACCAGTGTTCCGGGAGCATATACCCCGTCAACCGGTTGTGGAGTTGCGGTAAGGTTTTGCCCCACCAAACAATCGGCGCAGGAGTTGTTATTCTGTAATGTAAGCAAAAAGTCGCACTGGTCGCCAAGGTCGCCGCCGCTAATTTGCAGGTAATATACGCCGGGTAGCAGCGGACCAAAGGTTTCTTGTGCATAACCCGCTGCGCCGGTAGTGCAACCCGCCGGCTGCAATCCGCCACAACCCGCCCCCACATCGCGCCATAGCCCCAGTGAGGGCACATTCATACCGGCTTCTAAGGTAACCACTAACTGACTTGCTGTTAATGTAACCCTGTACCAAACATCTAATGCCGGCGCTGCCATATTGGTGCCATCGGCACAGTTAGACATGAAGGTGTAGGGGTCGCTTGGAGTGGCGCAGATATTGCTGAGGTTGTAGGTTTGTGGTGCGCCCAACCCACCGCTGGTACCGGTACAGGGTGCAGGAAAAGGCATTTGACCAAGGTCTAAGGCGGTAAAACACTCGTCTTCGGCGGGGGGCGTACCACCGGCGGGGCAAATGCCGTTGCAGGGCGGAAAATCGGTACAAGCCGTATTTTGGGTTACCCTTAACGTCATACCGGCTCCCGATACATTGGTGCAAAAATATTGGTCGAGCAAAATCCAGACAGTGCCGGTAAAATTAGCTGTCCAGTTAATGAGTGATTGCACACCGCAGCCGCCGTCATCGTTGTAGGCAAGGGCTGTGCCACCGGTAGCGGCATATAAAGTAAGTTGGGTATCAAAATCATTATCGCCGCAGGTGGTAAAAGTATAATTTGTGCCATTACATACTTGCACGGTAAAATATTGCCCTGCAAGGGCGGAGTTGGTTTGCTGGGTATTGCCTGTTGTGAGCGGGGTAAGGTCGCCGCCAAGTGTATTATTGTTGGGGCACTGCGCTTTTGCACTTGTAAAGAACATGGTACAGGCTGCAATCAAAGCAAATAACGGAAGTAAACGTGGGTTCATAAAGTTTGCGCTTAATAAACTAAAAGAAAAAACAGCGCAAGATACACAAAATTCATCAACACCGGTTTGGTATTGTCAATTCGTTCTCCAAAACACGACAATTCTTGCACAATATATGTTAAACAAAAATGCAATTGTGTGATTGAAAAATGTGTAAACCATTAGTACATTTGCCACCTATTTAGTTCAATTAACTTAAATTGTAAAAAAAATTTAACTATTAATCAGACAAATCATGTCAAACTCAACTTCAACCATTAAATTACTCAATGCCAACAAGGCAGAAGGTTATTCGGAATTGGGAGAGCATACTAAGGTAAGCTCTCTCATTTTGTTATTTATTTCAATGCTTGTTTGGTCAGAACAACTTTCGGCTCAAGATGTATCTGCTAAAATAACCCCGTTTCCGGCTGCCTTCTACCAAGATTATGGGTCAGCAGTAGCAGTGAGTGACCAAATTGCGGTAATAGGAGCGCCCGGCGATGCTACCAATAAAGGGGCTGTGTATATTTATGATTTAGTGGGCACAACCTGGCAGGCACGCCCAAAATTAGTAGCTATTGACGGGGCTGTTAATGATAAATTTGGCGCATCGGTAGCGGTAAATTCTAATATGATAGTAATTGGAGCGCCGGGCATCAATAATGGCACGGGAGGAATTTACTCCCTTTAGGTTGTTAGATT
>DDVC01000205.1 GCA_002345145.1 Bacteroidetes bacterium UBA2322 | reverse complement strand
ATCGGGTAGTTGGTATTCAGTGGTAGGTAGATAGTAAATGGTATCGAGTAATCGGTAATCAGTAGTGAGTACTAAGAAATAACAACCAATTTGCGCCTTTGCGTCTTTGCGTGAAACAAAATCTGGCTGGTAGTCATAACTCCTAATTTTTCACTCTTCACTTTTCATATTTTTCACCGTTGTTCATCTGGAAAAGGGGGGAGCAAACGTGAGTTGAGTTTGTTCATGGTCATTTCTACCGATGCCAACAAGTGAAGCGGTTGTAAGGTACGCCAATTAATGAGGTCAAACAAAGCGCCAAAATTAAAATAATACTGCAAGTTACAACTTTTCATTTCTGCCAGCACGTGTTCTCTAAAATTCATTGCCACAATCCAGCCGTCTTGGTCGCATACTTCGTCGTACCATTCTTCGTAGTAGCAGTCTTCATCGGCATGAAAATTAAGGATATTTTCACCAATGATGATGAACTTGTAAATTTCGCGGCGCAGCATTTTATCTATTACTTTGCGTTTTAGCAGCATAATATCGTTAGAAATGCAGTCGTTCCATTCGCCAATCATTTCAATGACGGCAAAATTTTGGGCATAATCGGCATAAATCACTTTAATATAAAGGGTTTCTGAGCCAATATCGTCCCATTGCGGGTGAATATAGAAATTGTAGATGGTATTGCTAAATTCAAACTCGCTGTATTGGCGTTTGTAAAACGGCGATTTTTTATCTTCCGATGCCACGTAGTAATCGCGCCAGCGGTAGTAGGGTTCTATTGCGTGCATACAAAAAGGTGTGTTTGAGCATACAAAAGTAACAAGCAGCAGGTAAAAAGTTTAACCCGATGGTGAATTTTTCATTGCCCGATACCATTTTACCCCCTCTTAGCGCTGCGGGTTAGGGCATTGCTTTGGTTTCTGCCTGTTGTTTTTGGTAGAGTTCGTAGTAAATGCCTTGTTTTAGGAGCAGTTCATCATGCGTACCTTCTTCGGCAATTTGCCCTTCATCTAAAACCAAAATTTTATCAAAATTCATCAGGGCAAAAATTCGGTGGGTAATGATAATAGCGGTTTTATCGGCAAGAAAAGTATTAAGGTGGTTAATAATAGTTTCTTCGGTTTCGGCATCAACGGCAGAGAGGCAGTCGTCAAAAATAATACATTGCGGGTTTTTAATGAGGGCTCTTGCCAAAGAGATGCGTTGTTTTTGTCCGCCCGAAAGGGTAACGCCGCGCTCGCCCACCATAGTATCAAACTGCTGCGGCAGTTGTTCAATATCTTTAAGTACGGCGGCTTGCTGTGCGGCAAGGGTAATTTGCTGCATGGTGGCAGTTTTGTTGCCAAAAGCTATATTATTTTTTACCAAATCCGAAAACAGAAAAACATCTTGCGGTACATAACCTATTTGGCTGCGTAGGCTGTGCAGGTGCAGCGTTTCAATAGGTTTGCCGTCTATGAGAATTTGCCCTTCGGTAGCATCGTATTTTCGGAGCAGGAGTTCGGCTAAGGTGCTTTTGCCGGAGCCGGTGCGTCCTACCAACGCCATTTTTTCGCCCGGGCGAAGCGAAAAACTGATGTGTTGGAGGGCTTTTACGCCGGTATCGGGATAGGTAAAACTTACGTTGTTAAAAACTATGTTCCCTTGCAGGGCAAAGGGTTGAGCGCCTGCCGGCGATGTTATATCGGGCTGGGTATTCATAAACTCATTGATGCGCTTTTGCGATGCCGCCGCCCTTTGTACCAAAGCCGCCACCCAACCCACAGAGGTAACGGGCCAAGTAAGCATATTAACGTATAAAACAAACTCTGCCACATTGCCCGATGTAATGGAGCCGTTAATAACCCCCATTCCGCCAATAAAAATGGTTAAAATGGTGCTTAACCCCACCAGCAGCATCATTAGCGGACCAAAAAAAGCCTGCACACGCGCCAATTGGAGCGATTTCTGCTTATACAACTCGCTCTCGTGGTTAAAAAAAGCGCCGGTAGCGTTTTCCTGCGTATAGGCTTTTACCACCCTTATACCCGAAAACGCCTCTTGTGCCAAGGTGGTAAGCCTTGATAACTGGGTTTGTATGGCTTCGCTGCGCCGGTGTATGAGGGAGTTTACCAAATAAATAGACATAGCTAATACGGGCAGTGGCAGTAATACATAAAAGGTTAACTGAACATTTACCCTTAACATAGCGCCTACTACTATTATAATAAGCACTACCAAATTTACGGTGTACATAATAGCCGGACCCAAATACATGCGCACACGGTTTATGTCTTCGGTAATGCGCGACATGAGGTCGCCGGTGCTGTTTCGGCGGTAAAAGGCGGTACTCAGATGCTGGTAATGGGCATACATATCGTTCCGAAGGTCGAACTCAATGAGCCTTGACATTACAATGATGGTTTGCCGCATCAAAAACATAAAACCGCCGCGCACCAATGCCAGCACAATCATACTTACCCCAAACAGCAAAATGGCTTTACCAAAACCGCTGTAATAGTGCGTTTGCAGGGTAAAACCATCGTACATACGGTAGTAGGCTATATTATCTTTTACCAAATCAAACGCATTGCGGATAATTTTGGGCGGTATAACCGCAAATATGTTTGACAGCAGCACAAATGCCATGCCCATGAGCAACCGCCATTTGTAGCGCAAAAAGTATTGGTTTAGATAAGCAAGGTGTTTCATTGTTAGTTGTTGTTGTTAGTTGTTAGTTGTTAGTTGTGTGCTTTCCTAAAAAACCTTGCCCGATTTTGTTTCTCGCAAAGACGCAAATTAGTTGTTATTTCCCACTTTCCGCACCTAAAAATGTCATGTCTGATTATCAGGAACTTATAGGTATATGTAAATTTCCATCGAATTTGTATCTATATTTAATATCCTGAAAAACAGCAAGATAAACATAGTTATCTGTTTGGGTGCGAAAAGTGGGTTATTTCTTAGTGCCTAATCCCCACTACTATCTACCAAAGCTACTCATCTACCAAGTCACGCAGTAAGAGCTTTACGATTTAGGCAGTATAATTCTAAAAGTAGTGCCTTTGCCCACCACAGAGTCTAACACATAAATTTTGCCCGAGTGGTAGTTTTCAATAATTCGCTTAGAGAGCGATAAACCTAACCCCCAACCCCTGCGCTTAGTGCTATAACCGGGTTCAAAAACTGAGCTGAACTTAGATTTTGGTATGCCTTTACCTGTATCAGAAATATCAATAACAATGTTATCGGGCGGGGTTTCTTCTATGGTTACTTTAATACTGCCGGTATTTTCCATAGCATCGAGGGCGTTTTTGAGCAGGTTTTCAATTACCCAGTCAAAAAGAGTGGGGTTTACATTACTCAAAATTTGGGGTGGGGCGGTAAACTCAAAGTTAATGCGCGACGAAGCGCGGCGTTTAACATAGTCCACCGTATGTTTTACTGATTCTACCACATCGGCTGCTTGCAGCGCCGGCTCAGAGCCTATTTTAGAAAAACGTTCGGTAATAAGCTGCAAACGGGCTATATCTTTTTCCATTTCTCTGCCTACCATTTTGGCGGTACCATCGGGGTCATCGGTTTCTTTTAAAATTTCCATCCACCCCACCAACGATGAAAGAGGTGTACCCAACTGGTGAGCGGTTTCTTTTGCCATGCCCAACCATACTTTATTTTGCTCTGAGCGGCGCGCCACATCAAAGGTAACATACGCTGCCAGCAAAAAAGCGCCTATTATAAATATCTGAACATACGGATACAGTTTAAGTTGGGCAAGCAGGTAAGAATCGGAGTAATAAACATACTGTATAATATCTTTTGGTTCGGTTTCGCCGGGCTCTCTTACACCCGAAAGGTCGCTAACTATCAGTACCGGCTCATATTGTTCCTTCATTTTTGCCAATTTTCGGTAAAAAAAAGCCGAATCGGTTTTAATAGTTCGGGTAGAATCCACATTTTTGGTTGCCGTAATTCGCCCTTTTTCATCGGTTAAAATAACCGGAATGGTTAAATTTCCGGTAATAATATTAGTTAGAAAATCTATTTGAAGTGTACTGGAATTATCGCTAAATGGCAGTTTGCTCAACTCGGCATAGGCATTGGCAAAAGTTTCTACACGGCGGCGCTCTTGCTCTGCAAGTTTTTTTGCCAGCCGGTTATTATACAACAAAGTTACTATTACAATAAGCAAACCGGCAGTAAACAGCCCTATTTTCCACTGCGATTTATTTTCGTAGATATTGAGCCGCGTAGAAGAAGTAAGCTGTTTTGCCTGGTCAATTATTTCAGATGTACGCATAAATAAAAAAACAGATGCAATAGTTAAAAAAATGTAAAATGAAACCTGCCATAAATAAGTCGGCTTCTATGGTTTACCCCACTCAAAGCAATAACAGCTCCAATTACGGCTCTTCTGTCCAGTTCATAAACTCCATATCCAGCGTATCGGTAAGGAGGGTTTTATTCGGGTTAAATTCTTGTTCCAAAATTTTTTGGAGGTCGGTTTTTTGCTTGTAAGCATCGCGCGAAAGCTGTTGCTTTACTTTTTTCTTTTTCATGTATTTTATGGTAGGGTTATCGGCAGCGCCACTAACGGTAAGGTACAGGTTAATACCGCCCTTGGGGTTAGGGTCGGTTTCTACCAATTTGTTTTGTTTGGTAAATTTGTTGGTCAGTAAATCAAGCAAGTTAAGTTTAACGTAATACAACAAACGGTTATCAAACGAATGACTACCCGATAAGGTTAATTTAAGCGCATTAGAGTTGATATACATAGCAGGAATATACACTTTGCGGTTGCGTATTTCAATTTGGTTTTGCAATCGGGCAAATTTAATTTGTTTGAGCTCCGATACTTTCACAAATTTAGACAAAGCAAGCATGGGCTCAAAATCAATCAGTTCGCCGTTATCTAATTGAAGGTCGGCAACCATTTTAAAACCCTGTTGGTTTAGTTTATATTGTTTGTCAAAAGGGGCAACAATATAAAAATTACCGGTAAACAAGCCTTTCAGGTTCTTGTTGGTAAGCGTAGTTTGCCCAAAATTATCGGCATTGGCAAGCAGTTGCTGTATATCTAACTGCTCACATCTCAAAAACGCCTTAGCTTGCAGGTTTTGTTGGTTATCTATGTGCACGTTTCCTCTCAGTTCGGCAGTTCCGCCTAATAGTTGCAGGGTTATCTGCTGTATAACATACTCATTATTGTTAAACGAAACAGCGCCTTTAAGGTTGGTGTAGGTAAATTTGTTTTGGGTAAGTTGGTCTATTTGCAGGGTAAGGTTTCCGGTAGCATACTGTTGCTTGTTTACCACCTGTTCATCGGGCGGTTTGGGTAAGGCGGTGGTATCGGCATTAAAGTATTGCATTAAATCGGTTATATCTATCAAAGGTGATGTTAGGTTAAGGTTTAAGTTTACCGGCTGCGAGAGCAAAACAGTATCCTTGCCCAGCGCCTGAAACAGCAACGGGTTCAGATTGAGCAGGTTGCCCGTTGCGGTTAGGTTGGTTTTACCGGCTTGCAGTTGCAGATTTTGCAGTTGGCTATGCTGCCCGTTTAAGGCAAGTTTGGCGTTTAGGTTTTCAATGGGTTTACCGTTTATGGCAGCTTGCACGTTGTTTAAGCTGATAGCGCCGGTAAAAGCCGGATAGATAAGAGCGGTGGACTTATAGGCTTCTTCAATATAGCCATTAAATTGCACTTGTTCAAAAGCCAATTTACCCGATAGTTTCTTGTAGCCGTTTTGGGCAGCTAATTTTTCAAAGGCGCTTAAATCAATAGCGCCGTTTAAAGAAAGGTTAGCCAAAGGCTGATTAAAATTGGTAATTTTTCCCGATGCACTAAATGTTTGCCCTTTTAGCAGAAAGCTGCAATTATCTAACAGTAACTCTGAGCTTGACAACTGTTGGAGATTGCCATTGGTAAAAGAGCCGCTGAGTTGTACGTTTTGCAGCGGAGCGTTGGCATCGGGCAGGGAGAGTGTACTGTTAGCCATGTTAAATTTTACGTTCACGGCCGGTTGTTGGGTATTAGAATAAACGCCTTTAACCATAGCTTCAAACTCCAAATTGCCCTTACTCTCCATATTATTAAGGTACTGCCGGTAATTTTTGGGTACTATGGGCAGCAGGTCGTTCAGTTTCAGGTCAATACCGTTTAGGGTAAGGTTATAGTTTGATGCTTGTTCTAAAAACTGCACCTGCCCAAGCAAGTTAAACCGGCTACCCTCTACTTGCAAAGTACTGTTGCCAAATGTGTAGCTGTTTTCATTAAAATCAATGGCTATGTTTAAATCTAATTTTGTGTTTTTTTCGGGCAGGTAGTTGGTATTATAGAGGTAAAAATGCTTTACAGCCATGTCTGCCTGCAATTGTAAATTGTATTTTACCTCTCCAAAATTGGCAGCCATAACCCCACCTGAAATGGTAAATGCGGTTTCTTGCTTATAGCGTTCGTTGAGGTAAAAAACCGATACGGTGTTCAAATTTACTTGCTTCAATTGTATAGATACCGTTTCGCTTGGTTGTTGGTTATCATCGGGGGCGGGGGCAAAAACGCGGTAATTGGTTTCGCCATTTAGCAGCGTTCGCAAATTTAAAGCGCCGTTTTCAATATTTACCCTTTCTACCTTATAAGTACCCCTAAACAAATCCCACCACCCAAACAAAAACGACATTTTTTGAGCCTCCAATAAATTTCGTCTGCTATTGGGCAAACTTTCTCGCAGCTCTACCCCCTTTAGCGACAGGGAGGCATAAGGAAAATTGCGCAGCAAAGACAGTTCAATATCGCCCTTAATGATAAACTCGGTGGTAAACCGGCTGCTAACTTTTTTTATGAACAACTGTTCTGCCTGTTTTCCTAAAAACAAGGGCGCTGCCAGCGCCAAAACCACCAACAGCATTAATACCACACCCAAAAAAGCGAATAACCGTTTTACCATAACTAAATAGTGCAATGAAGGAGCATAAAAATACTTGCCCTGCCCCATAAATTTACCGATGCAAAAGTAACTATAAAAGTAAACTGCTTGTTGCTGTCTGCTACTAACAAAGGTTATCAGGATTAAAGACGGTAAGCATAAAGTTACACCTAAATGACATTAATGCCTTACAAAACAATACTTCAACCGTTTTTTAAAACTCATTTATAAATAACGGCAAAAAATTTGGTGGAAAATTTGGTGGAAAAAAATACACCCCTTATCTTTGCACACTCATTTAAAGGGGCGATTAGCTCAGCCGGTTCAGAGCACCTGCCTTACAAGCAGGGGGTCACTAGTTCGAATCTAGTATCGCCCACTCCCTTTTTTAGTCATTTGTTTTTGGATTTTATTAATAACATAAGGGCGATTAGCTCAGCCGGTTCAGAGCACCTGCCTTACAAGCAGGGGGTCACTAGTTCGAATCTAGTATCGCCCACTTTTTCCTTATTTTTCAACTTCGTTGCTCTAAGTGGCGGAGTTTTTTTATTTTTTAAGCAAAAAAGTTTTTTTAACAAAAAAAACCGTATCTTTGCACTGTTATTTGCCGAGAGTCTGTTCAATTAATGTGATTTGCTGTGATTTTGTACCCGACAAAGTAGGTTTAGTGCGAGTTAGTTGAGTTTTTGCTTCGGTTTTTTGCTTTCGTTTTTTTCTTTTTTCACTTTTTTTTAATTTTTCTTGTCCGGTATGAATCTTTATGTAGGCAACTTAGACTACGGTATTACAGACGAAGACTTGCGCGAAGTATTCCAAGAATACGGCGAAGTTACAGCGGTAAAAGTTATTATTGACCGCGAGACTAAACGTTCAAAAGGTTTTGCTTTTGTTGAAATGGCAAACAACGACGAAGGTCAAAAGGCTATCAATGAACTTAATGGCGCTTTATTGGAAGACCGTCCTCTCCGTGTAAACGAAGCTCGTGAGCGCGAGGAGCGTCCCCGCAATTTTGGCGGCGGCGGCGGCGGTGGTTTTAAACAAAGGGATGGTCGCTTTAACCGCGATGACCGCCCCAAGCGTTTTGACAGAGACTAACCATTCTTCTGCATATACCGATTAGCAAACAGCCCTGCGCCTTTATTAAAAGCACAGGGCTGTTTTATTTTCCTAAACTATTTATCTTTATTTTTAGTAACTCCCTTAGGGTTTCTAATGTGCTATGTGGTTAAATGCTCCCAAACCCATTGGGGCAAACCATAGGTAAGGTTATACTGGGTGTAACCTCCGGTTTGCTGTAAAATGGCACACAAAGTACGTGCTGCCTGCATGAGCTAAAAACCGGCAAAAATTAGCACACGGATAACACGGATGGGGCTGATTTGCACAGATTTTTGAAAATAAAGGCTCAAGTAGTGGGTAGTGAATAGTTATGAGTGTGTTAGTTTCCACTATTGATTACCAAGACCCTCTATCAAATATCCCCAAACCACACTTCTACCGCGTTTATCCGTTTAATCTGCGTTATCTGTGTGCTTTTTTGCTGAAAACAGGGGTAATCACCTCCATTTTTGTACTCAAATCGGGGCTGTACCCCCTGTAACTTTTACCTTAGCGTATGCCCGGCAAGCAATTGGGCGCAGGTGGTTATTCTGCTCAATACTTCATTTTTGCCCAGCAGAGCAGCCATTTCAAACACCGGCGGACCGGCAGTGGAGCCGGCAAGCATAATGCGCAACAAAGGCAGCACATCTGCCATGCCCAACTGAAAGGCAGCCATGCCGGTTTTAACGGCAGTTTCTACATGGATTGCAGCAAAATCGGGCAGGTTAGCCAAATCGGTGAGTAGGGCGGCAAAATAGGCAGCGGTTTTGTCGTTCCATTTTTTGGCAAATGTATGGTTGTCATAGGTTGTGGGCGGGGCAAAAAAGTAAGCGCCTAATGTCCAAAAATCGGGTAAAAAAGTAACGCGCTCTTTCATTAACCTGCACACGTGGGCAAGGTAGTCTTTTGGGGTATTTTTAAGCTCATCGGGAGCAAACGGCATAATCAGGTGTGCCAGTTGGTCATCGGGCGTATGTTTAAGGTATTGCTGATTGAACCACTTGGCTTTGTCAAAATCAAACTTAGCCCCCGATTTACCGATGCGTTCAATAGAGAACTCGGCTATCAATTGGGGCATTGAAAAAATTTCCTGCTCGCCTTCGGGGTGCCAACCAAACAGGGCAAGCATATTAACAAAAGCGCCGGGCAAAAATCCCATTTCTCTGAAACCGGTAGCCGATTCGTTGGCAAACGGGTGTTGAAAGGCAAGCGGAAACACGGTAAAGCCCAGTCTGTCGGCATCGCGTTTGCTGAGTTTACCTTTGCCATCGGGTTTTAGCATAAGGGGCACGTGGGCAAAAGCGGGCATGGTATCTGTCCACCCAAAAGCGCGGTACAGCAGCACGTGCAGGGGTGTAGAGGGCAGCCATTCTTCGCCTCGTATTACATGGGTTATTTGCATCAGGTGGTCGTCCACCACATTGGCAAGGTGGTAGGTAGGCATACCGTCCGATTTTAGCAGCACTTTGTCGTCCATTTCGTTGCTTTGCACCTGCACGGCACCACGTATGAGGTCGTTTACCGTTACCGTTTCACCTGCCGGAATTTTGAAACGCACTACATAAGGCGTTCCGTTATTGAGCAGGTTTTGCACCTCATCGGGCGGAAGCGTAAGCGAGTTGCGCATGTGCATACGCGTGAGCGGATTGTAGTTATACTGTGCTGTTTCTATGTTTTTTAGGTGCAGGGTTTGGCGCATATTTTCCAGCTCATCGGGCGTATCAAAGGCGTAGTAAGCGTTTCCGCTTTGTAAAAGTTGCTGCACATATTGTTGGTAAATTGCTTTTCGTTCCGATTGGCGATAAGGACCATATTCGCCACCTACATGCACACCCTCATCACAAGAGATGCCGCACCAATTAAGGGCTTCAATAATATATTCCTCTGCGCCGGGCACAAAACGGGCTTGGTCTGTATCTTCAATGCGAAGAACAAAAGAGCCGTTGTTTTTTCGGGTAAACAGGTAGCAATAAAGGGCGGTTCGGATACCGCCTATATGCTGAAAACCGGTAGGACTGGGGGCGTATCGGGTACGTATGGGGCGTGTCATATAAAATAAGCTGATTTTGGGGCAAAATTACACATTCATTGCATAAACAGGGCATTTTAAGCCGGGCTTATGCGTTTATGTACTAACTTTGTAAGCTAAACACCACTGCCTTCTTATATATGATAGTACTTAAACAATGGGTATGGCGCACGGCGCTGTTTGTATTATTGTTTCCGGTGGTATGGGTACTGGTATATAAGTGGGTAAATCCGCCCATAACCTTTACCATGTTGCAGCGAAAATCGGCGGCATGGCGGGCCGGCGAACCCAGTAACCTAAAACGCAACTGGAAACCGCTTACCCAAATTTCTGACCAAATGGTACTGGCAGTGATGGCTACCGAAGACCAAAATTTTCCGTTTCACTACGGTTTTGACTTCAACGCCATTAAAAAAGCTGCCGAGTATAACCGCATCCAAGCCCAAAAGGGTAAAAAACGCCTGAAAGGCGGTAGTACTATTAGCCAGCAGGTAGCTAAAAACGTGTTTTTGTGGGAGCGCCGAAGCTGGTTTCGCAAGGGTTTGGAAACCTATTTTACCCTGCTCATAGAGTTGCTATGGGGCAAACAACGTATTATGGAAGTATATCTTAATGTAGCCGAAACCGGCAAACGGTGTTTTGGTGTTGAAGCCGCTGCTCAGTTGTATTTTGGCAAAAAAGCCGCCGTACTTACCCAAGAACAAGCCGCCCTGATAGCCGCCATTTTGCCCGCCCCGCAAAAAAATAACCCTGCCAAACCCGGTAAACTGCTCGCCAATAGAAAAACATGGGCAATGAAACAAATGTACCACTTAGAAAAGGAACAGTATATGCGCTTTTTTAAATAAGCCCGATGATGGGAGGGGAAAGTGATTAGTGGTTAATGATTACTAACAACAAATGCAAATACGAAGTCTTGCTCCCCTCTTTACGGTAAATCGGCACGAGTAAGTTGTATTTTAGGAAGATGTTGATTGCAGATTTATCGTAGAGAGGGGCTGGGGGTGAGTTCTTATTGGTTATTGGTTAGTGGTTAGTTTTGGTAGATAGTAATTGGTAACTCATAATTCATTACTCATAACTCATAATTGGTGAGTGGTAATTCAAAAATCTGTCAGCGAACCAATAAAATTGCCCTATCTTTACCGCCCGAAAAAAAGTAATCAACCATTTACCGCCAATGCCCAAAATTCTTATTACCGGTGGAGCAGGCTTTATAGGCAGTTCGCTGGCAGATAGTTTGGTAAAAAATCCCGATAACCAAGTAGTATTAGCAGACAACCTGCTAACCGGATCGATGCTTAAACTGCCCGATAAACATTATACCAATTGTAAATTTGTAAAATGTAATGCCAATGATTATGCCGATATTTCAGCGCTTATGTTTTCGCATAGTTTTGATTTTGTGTTTCACTACGCCGCCGTAGTGGGCGTGCAGCGCACCCTTGCCAACCCCACCCAAGTGCTTGAAGATATACAAGGCATTAAAAATGTGCTGCACCTTGCCAAAAATACCGGCGTAAAGCGGGTGTTTTATGCCTCCTCTTCGGAGGTGTATGGCGAATCGGTAAGGTTTCCGCAAGATGAAATCATTACCCCTCTCAACTCCCGATTGCCTTATGCTGTGGTAAAAAACGTGGGCGAGGCTTTTTGTACTTCCTATCATAGGGAATACGGATTGGAATACACCATTTTTCGGTTTTTTAATACCTACGGACCTAAACAAAGCCCCGATTTTGTTATTTCCAAGTTCCTGAAAGCAGCCCTCCAAAACCAACCTATTACCATTTATGGTGATGGGCAACAAAGCCGCACTTTTTGTTATATTGATGACAATGTGGAAGCCGCTTTAGCTACTTTTTACCAAAACCGGTTTGTAAATGATGTGGTAAACATAGGCAACGACGAAGAAACAAGCGTACTGGAACTTGCCCAAATCATTATAGCCATAACCGGTTCTGCCTCCGAAATAGTGTTTCAGCCTCCGCTTAAAGAAGGCGATATGAACCGCCGCCAGCCCAACCTTGACCGTATGCGCCAACTGCTTACACGCCCACACCTTACTCTGCAAGAGGGGCTGCACCATATTTTGTCTTCGCCCATTTTTTGGCTGTTAAACGATATTGAGCCTGCCACTGCAAAAGTGAATAAATAAACTACATGCCCAATGAAAATTTTAGTTACCGGCGGTTGTGGTTACATAGGTTCGCATACCATAGCAGATTTGCTGCAAAACGGTTTTGAGGTAGTATGCCTTGATGATAACTCCCGCAGCAATGAACAATTGCTTACCGGTATTGCCCAAATATGCGGAGTAGAAATTAAAAATTACCGCATCAATCTGTGCAATGCCGCCCAAACACAAGCGTTATTTGCTCAACACCCCGATATTAAAGGCATTATCCACTTTGCCGCCTATAAATCCGTACCCGAATCGGTACATAATCCGCTGCTTTACTACCACAATAACATAGCCGCTTTGGTAAATGTGCTGCAAGTTGTGGAGCAATTCCAAATACCTTATTTTGTTTTCTCCTCATCTTGTTCTGTTTACGGAAATGCAGCCCAACTGCCGGTTACCGAAGATACACCTCTTCAAAAAGCCGAATCGCCCTACGGTTTTACCAAACAAATAGGCGAACAAATAGTAGCCGATGTTGCGGCAGCAAATAGCGATAAAAAATTTATTTCGCTCCGATATTTTAACCCTGTAGGCGCACACCCCACTGCCCTTATAGGTGAACTACAAGAAAAGCCCGAAAACTTAGTGCCCATTATAACCCAAACTGCCATAGGTAAACGAGCCCAAATGACTGTTTTTGGCAATGATTACCCCACCCGAGATGGAAGTTGTGTGCGCGATTTTATTCATGTTGCTGATATTGCCAATGCCCATACCAAAGCCCTGCAATACCTCATTAACCAGCCCCCATTGTCTGCCCACAACTTAGAGGTATTTAATTTAGGCAGCGGAAACGGCATAACCATACTGGAAGCCATTGCCGCATTTGAACAAGTGAGCGGGGTAAAACTAAACTACCAAATAGGCCCCCGCCGCCCGGGCGATGTGGTTGCCATTTATGCCAACAACAACAAAGCCACCCAAGTGCTGGGCTGGCAACCCCAATACTCCCTAAACGATATGATGCGTACTGCATGGTTGTGGGAACAAAAATTAGCTACCCGATAACAGCCGATAAAGCCATACACATTAAGCCAAAACACTTTTTAACTAATGTTCGTTAGTTGTTGGGTAAAAATGGTTATCTTTGCCGTATGAAAATCATAGAATGTCCCCGAGATGCCATGCAAGGCATCATTCCGTTTATACCCACCGATAAAAAGGTGGAGTACCTGAATGCTTTGCTCAAAGTAGGTTTTAACACCTTAGATTTTGGCAGTTTTGTGTCGCCTAAAATGGTGCCGCAAATGGCAGACACTTGGAAAGTAGTACAGCGGTTAGATTTGAGCGAAACCGATACCCGCCTACTGGCAATAGTAGCCAATTTAAGGGGCGCAGAGGAAGCCATTACCTACGATGCCATTACCTATTTGGGTTTTCCGTTTTCTGTTTCTAATACTTTTCAGATGCGCAATACCAATGCCTCCCAACAGCAGGCATTTGAAACCGTGCAAGACATCTTTGATTTATGCCTTAAAAACGGGCGCGAGTTAGTGCTTTACCTATCTATGGGGTTTGGCAACCCCTACGGCGATATGTGGGATGTTAGCATACTGGAACACTGGATAGACCGGTTTGCCACTATGGGTATAGAAATCATCTCCCTCTCCGACACGGTAGGCGTAGCCACTCCAGAGCAAATAGCAGAGGTATTTAATAATGTAGCCTACTATTTTCCGGGTGTTGAGTTTGGCGCACATCTGCATACCGAACCACATAACTGGCTGCCCAAAATAGACGCAGCCTACCAAAACGGCTGCAAACGATTTGACGGAGCTTTAAAAGGATTTGGCGGCTGTCCTATGGCACAAAACAAATTGGTGGGTAATATGCCTACCGAGTTTTTAGTGCAGTATTTTCAGGAAGAACGTGCAGATTTTATGATAGACGAAGCAGCTTTTGAAACAGCCAAATTACTCGCCGATGCCATTTTTACCGGTGCCGACACCCAAAATCAGCCAGAAATGGGGTTTTAACGGGTGGGCAAGCGCATAGATAGTAGTTGTGTTTATACGTCTTTAAACGGGGGGGTCTGAACGGATACAGTAAGTGGAGCAATACGCTTTAGTTAAAACCCTTTTAACCTGTTAATTTCTTCACGTATAGTGTTGCTTTCTCTTATTAGCTGTTGCAATTCGGAAGCTATGATACTCATGCGGCGTTCAATCTCAGTCAATCTTTGTTCTAATTGGGCAATTTGTGCAGCAGTAGCCTTTATGGGGGCGGGCGTTGCCTGTGGTTGTGGGGTATAACCAGAGTTGGGCGCTACCGGTTGGCTGTTAGGTGTATATTCTCGGCTGGTTATGTCGTTGCTTTGAGGCGGCTGTGGCGGCGCATAGTAGGGCTGCTGCGGAGAAACCGACTGCGGCGGCGCAGGCACAGTGGTTGGCTGTGACATCAGTTTCCAATTAGGGTTTTGGTTTAGGTACGACTGCGGAGGAGAAAACGCTATAATTTGCTCCTGCCCCAATTGCCCTACCGGCTGGTTCTTATACGATGGCGGCGGTGCAGATTGGGCAGTATTGGGCATAGAGCTATAATCTCTTGGAGTACTGTTTTGAAAATAGTCATCGGGTTTTATAGCAGGTTTAACCGGTGTTGCCGTTGGCGCTACCTCACCCGGCGCAGAAGCTACTACTAAATTATTTTTAAACATCACTACTTGTGCTTCCTGATAACCCGCATTAATTGCTTGTGCTTTGGCATACTCGGCTTCCTGTGGCGTGCTGTATCGCTCTAAATACACCGCCATAGTTTCGGGGTTATTTTTTTGCTTGTAAATTACCCCCAAATGAGAAATGCTGTTGTAAGTGCGCAGGTATTCGGTTCGTACCGGAAAAATACCCAAATAAACGCGGTAAAAAATTTCTTCTACCATAGCGCTGCTTTGCAAATGGCTTTCAATTTCGTTTACCGCTAAGTTTTTACCTATTAACCTATTGCCCGGTCCTATAAAAAATGTGGTGTTTAGTTGTGTAACGCCATACTTTTTAACAACTGCCGATTCATACATTTCGGGCACCATTATTTCATACCGAAGTCCCTCGCCATAGGGAGCAAGCGCTTTTTTGAGCTGAGCAATATCATTATCAAGCGAAATGCTGATAACTTCTAATCCATCGGCATTGGTAAGTTGTACACCGGCATATTTGCGCTCCAAAGCCATTAGCGTAGCCTGAGCGCCGCCAAAGGTGGGGCAGCCGGTTTGACCAAAGTTTAACAGCACATACTTATTTTTCATTGCCGATAGTGTAACCTGCTCGCCTCTGATGCTGAATAAAGTAAAATCGGGCATTAATGCTCCTTCCTGCTGCCCATAAACGGGCATGGCTTGCATCAATAACCATACAACGGCAAAAAGCTCTACAATACGAGTAACCGCATCTCTCATAAGTGATAAATTAACAGTGTCTTACTTGCACATTTTGCATACTTAGTAAAGGCAGGAGCAAATGTACGGTTCTTTTTTGGAAAATGAATAAATAGGGTGTTATATTTCCCGATTATGATTGAGCGGCAAAGCAAAATAACGCATATAACGGGCAAAGGCATCAATTTTTTTGCCAATCCCATAAAATTTTACCCCTTTATGACAGTGTTTGGGCAGATAGACGCAGCATAGGCATATAACACCGGCTTTGTTTTGCATTACCCGTTACCCGTTATCGGAAATTAGTACTCCAACTCTGCAACATGCCCATTTAACAATACATCGGCACAAAAAGCGGTATGATTTTGTTTCTTTCCTATTGCAGTCCACATAAGTACATAGGAATCGGCTTTGCGGTGTAGTTTATGCTCAGTGGTTTTGAGCTTGTGTTTAACAAACAATTGCTCGCACATAGGTTCTACTTCCTGTATGTTTTGGCAGGTAATTTTATAGTGGCGCTCATCGGCTGTTTGGTCTATTTTATTTTCTATGTAGGTAAACAGGGTTAATACCAGCATAATTACAACCAGCCCTTCAAGGGCTAACAGTAAAAACCCGCCGCCTATGCACATGCCCATAGCTGCCGATACCCAAATGGTGGCGGCAGTGGTGAGCCCGCCTATGCGGTTTTCGGTTCTGAATATGGCTCCTGCACCTAAAAATCCAATACCGGTTACGATATTGGCTGCTATGCGGTCGGGTGAATTAACCCCTATTTTTGCCGACAATATGGTAAACAAACACGAAGCAAAACAAATAAGGGTAATAGTGCGAAACCCTGCTGTTTTATTCCTATATTCTCTTTCGGTGCCTATAATAGCACCTGCTACTAATGCTGCGAGTAATTTTACGGCTTCTTCTTGCATGGTTTATGATAGCGTCTTTTTAAATGCAAGGATCGTAATAAAACCTTGCGCCCCGATTACTTATTAGATGAGCCGCAAAAGTAGTAAAAACTTTATCCAATAAAACCGGTAAATCTCAACAAATGACCGGCAATTATTAATGTGCCGCCAGACAAAATAACTGTGGCAAGGCGCAAAGGATTTTCTGTAAACTAACAAAGCTCTTTAAATATGAAAACTGCCTTAATTGAAATAGTAAACAAACTACTGCAAAAAAATGCCGACCGTAAAGCTCAACGTCTGCTACAAACTGCTGCCTTGCAACAACTTATCAACCAAACAGTTGATCATAAATTGATTTTTGGGGCGGTTTTATGTGTTGATAAAAACGGAGAACGCTTTGTAGGCTCTGCCGGTAATTTTACCCCGCATCAGCCGTTTTTTATTGCCAGTACCACCAAACTTTACATTACCGCCCTAATACTGATGCTCCAAGAGCAAGGTAAACTGCAACTTACCCACCCCATAAACCGTTACCTGCCTCCCGCAGTTATACAAAACCTGCATGTATTAAACGGACAGGATTATTCGGGCGTAATAACCATTGAACAACTGCTGGCTCATACTTCGGGGTTGCCCGATTATTTTGAAGATGCTGCACCCGGCAAACGTAGCATGTTGCAAGAAATAGCCTCAGGAAAAGACTGCCAATGGACTTTTGATGATGCCATTGCCCTTGCCAAACAAATGAAGCCTAAGTTTACCCCAAATCAGCCGCACAAAGCGCATTACTCCGATACTAATTACCAACTGCTGGGTAAAATTATTGAGCTAATAGAAGATAAACCCCTGCAAACTGTACTGCAACAAATGATTGCCGAACCGCTTTGCCTAACCCAAACTTATCTTTATACCGATGCTGCCAATACCGCTGTGCCCGATATTTATTACAAGAACAAACCCCTGCATATACCCCAAGCCATGACCGGTTTTGGGGCAGACGGCGGTATGGTGGCTACCGCTGAGGAGTTGGTTATTTTTTTAAAGGCTTTTTTTGGGGGTGCCCTGTTTCCGCAGCAGGCGCTGCCACCACTTTGCCAAACGTGGAACGCCGTCATGTATCCGCTTGAATACGGGGTGGGTATTATGCGTTTTAAGCCACCCTGGTATTTTTCACCCCTTTACGCGCTGCCCGAGTTTTTAGGGCACTCAGGTTTATCGGGCGCTTTTGCTTTTTATGCGCCACAAACAAATACCTATATTGCCGGTACGGTAAACCAGATTGCTCGTCCCGATACAGCGTTCAGGCTAATGATAAAAGCCATAACCGCCGCCTAAACCCTACATTTTAACCACTGCTTTAACCTGCTGCCTGAAACCATCTTGCAGGCGGCAGTAATACACGCCTTTGGGCAGGGCGTGGGTATCCCAGTGCAGGGAGTGAGCGCCCTGCTCATACCAGCCATTAGCAAGGGTTTGTACCAACTGACCTTGGCTGTTAAAAACCTGAATAAGCAGGTTACTGCCCGATGAGGTAAACTGCAAACGGGTGTTTAGGTTAAACGGATTAGGAGCAATATGCAGTATATTTAAGCCCGATTGTTGGTTAGCCTCGTGTGTGGCAACTGTTACACAATCGGAGGCGGCAATGAGTGGCAGCACAGGAAACGCTTGCAACATTACCCCTTCAAGGTCGGCGCTTGGCACACAAAACCAGTCGCGCAGTACAGTAGCATAAACCGACCGGAAATCATACTGCATGGGCAGGTTATCCTCAACGCCCGCAAAGGTTGGAATAGTGGGGTTATTGCCCAAAATGCCGGCAAAAACACCGTTACCTATTAAAAACATAGGGGCGGCGGCTCCGTGGTCGGTACCTAAGCTGCTGTTTGCTTTAATGCGCCTTCCAAACTCAGAAAAAGTCATAGTAAGCACACGGTCGGCTATATTAAGTGTTTGGAGGTCGTTTTGGAATGCGCTCACTGCTTCTGATAGGCGACTGAGTAGGGTGGCATGTTCGCCTATGGTATGGTCTGCGTCTTCCACTTGGCTGTCGTGGGTATCAAATCCGCCAATATGCACCATATACACACGGGTTTGCAGTCCTCCGGCTATAAGGCGGGCTACAATACGAAGTTGTTGTGCCAAGTTATTGTCATCGGGATAAGAGGCTTGCGCCGTAACAGCATCGGAAGCATCTTTTATGCGTTGTCCATATACTTGCGATTGTCGGGAAATAAGTCTTACATAGTCTAATTGTTCGCCGGCGGGAGTAGGCGCTGCGGGGGTTTGAATGCCGCTTACAAACTCATAAAAAAAGTTAGGGTCGGCAATAGAATAAGCCATGCCGGTGTTAGGACCCATAAAACCGAGCGATTGCGAACCGCCTATTTCTACCGCAAGGGGGTCGGGCATGGTTTCATTGGGGTATTGGGCGGGGTAGTTGGGGTATTCATAATGCAGGTACCTGCCCATCCAGCCGGTAGGCAGGTATTGGTTGGCATCTGACCCGCTAAGCCAAATATCGGTACTGCGGAAATGCGAAAAATTTTGGTTTGGGTAGCCTACACTTTGGACAATTTTCACCTTACCCTCGTTAAACAAATTGCGCATACCGCCCATAGCGGGGTGCAGTTTTACGGTATCATAACCCGCAAGGGGGAGCAAGCTTGTTTCGGGTAGTATTACTTGTGGGCGGGCGTTAAACAGGTTGGCGTATTGGTCTATGGGTATAACGGTGTTTAACCCATCGTTGCCGCCGTTTAGTTGTATAAGTACTAATACGTTGTTATTATTTGAATCTGACTGCTGTAATGCCTGCACCAATGGCGAGGCAGCAAATGCTTTTAGGAAAAAGCCACTAAAAATGGAGGGCAGCATTACCCCCGTTGTGGCAACTGATTTTACAAAATGCCGGCGTTTCATGGCAAAATATCGGTAAGGTGAATAAAAACGCTGTTACACTTGTGCCGCTTCATTTAAAGGAGATACAAAATGGGGCTCTTCGTCTTCGGGTATTACCTCGCAGGGCAAGGCAACGGTAAATACCGAGCCGTGTGGTTGGTTGTCGGTTATCCTGATAGTGCCTTTATGTAAAGCGGTCAGTTGTTTTACCAAAAATAAGCCTAAGCCGGTACCTTTTGTTTTTCGGGTGTCTTCATTGCCTATTCGGTAAAACTTCTTAAATATCTTCGGTTTTTCTTTATCGGGTATTCCGCCGCCCAAATCTGCCACTTTAAGCAGCGCCGTATTGCCGTTAGCCTGTAGGCTTACCTCTATGGGCATAGAGGCAGGCGAGTATTTAAGGGCGTTTTCTACCAAATTTACCACTATCGAAATCAAGGCTGAGCGGTCGCCTTGCACATATACATCGGGTAAAATGGCAACGTCAATTACCCTTCCCTGTGCAATAGTTTCTTTTATTTTGTTTACATTTTCGGTTAGTAAGTATGATAGGTTTACCTCATCTTCGGCGGGTGTCATTGATTGGTTGTCTATTTTGGCTGCCATTAGCAGGTTTTCTACCAATCCTTGTAGCCTCTCAGCATCTTTCATTGAATTATTGATGAGGCGTTTCTGCACATCTCTGTCTAATGTGCCTCGTTTGTGTAGCGTTTCTAAACCTAACTTAATGCCGGCTATAGGTGATTTAAGTTCGTGCGTTATGGAAAGTAAAAAATTGCGTTGCTGCCTGTTGAGCATGATTTCATAGTTAAAACCGGTGTGCAAATAGTAGGTAGCTGCCATAAATATGATGATAAATATGCCGCCTTGAAATAAAATAAAGGCAAGGGTGCCGCGGTATTTGGACTCTTCTTCTTTATATGTTGGGGACTCAAATACCTTATCGGGATTTAAACCTTCGTATTTGTAAACAGTGCGTTCTTTTTCTATAACTGCATCAAAGGCTTTGTTCAGAGAGGTTATCTGATAACCTGTCCATACACCAAAACATATTAGCACGTAAGCCACTAAAAAGTAGAGGAGTACTAATGGGCGGGATAATTGTTTCAGATTAACCATGGTAATAGGTTTAGATGATAGTGTAAGGTGTATATGCTAAAAAAAACAGACATTAACAAACTTGCCGGGGCTATTAAATGAGTAATGATTGGGTACTTACGGAGTACAACTTTCAAAGGTACGGCTTTTTGTGTATTTCAACACGTTTACCCGGCAGAATAAATGCTTCGGGCATTTTGAAAGACATTGCAAAACACAAAAAGTGCGTTATGCTTTCATTATTGCCTGTTGGTATGCCATATTTACCCACATTTTAGTTGATTGCCCGACAAAATGTAAGTCAAACTTTTTGACAACTGCCATTTTGTCTTATTATTGCTCGCTTATTAGCCTTGGCACAACAATTGAACACAACTAAGCAGTAACCTAATAAAGTAAACCACTACCCCTTATATGACTTTAGAAAATTTCACCCACAAAGCTCAGGAAGCGCTGCAACAAGCCCAGCAGGTGGCGTTTAATGCCGGACACCCCGCTTGGGATACCATTCACCTGCTCAAAGCCATGCTCGAAACCGACCAAGATGCTCTGCCCTTTATTCTTCAAAAATCGGGCATTAACAAAAACATCTTATTAGGCAAGGTTGAAGAACAATTGGCTAAATTGCCCCGCGTTAGTGGTAGCGGCGCAGATTTGCGCATGAGCAACGAGCTTAATAAAACCCTGCTTAATGCCAATAAATTAGCACAGGAGTTTGCCGATACGTATATAACCCTTGAACACCTGCTGCTTGCCTTGTTAGAAACCGGCGATAAAACCGCCCAAATGCTCCGCGATGCAGGCGCTAAAGCCAGCAACATAAAAGCGGCTATATTAGAGCTGCGCAAAGGCGCTAAAGTTACTGACCAGCACGCCGAAACGGCTTACCAAGCCTTAGATAAATACGCCCGAAACCTGAACGCCCTTGCCCAATCGGGTAAATTAGACCCCGTTATCGGGCGCGATGAGGAAATTCGCCGCGTAATGCAAATCCTTGCCCGTAGAACTAAAAATAACCCCATTCTTATAGGCGAGCCGGGCGTGGGTAAAACCGCTATTGCCGAGGGTATTGCCTACCGCATAGTTAACAAAGATGTGCCCGAAAACCTGCGCGACAAAATTGTTTACACCCTTGATATGGGCGCACTGATGGCAGGCGCTAAATATAGAGGCGATTTTGAAGAGCGACTGAAAGGGGTTATTAAAGAGGTAACCGGCAGCGAAGGACGTATTATCTTATTTATTGACGAAATTCATACCCTTATAGGTGCAGGCGCTGCCGAGGGCGCTATGGATGCCGCCAATATCCTAAAACCCGCCTTAGCAAGGGGTGAGCTGCGTGCCATTGGCGCTACTACCCTAAACGAGTACCAAAAACATTTTGAAAAAGACAAAGCCTTAGTGCGCCGTTTTCAGGAGGTACTTATAGATGAGCCCAGTGTGCAGGATACCATTTCTATATTGCGCGGCTTAAAAGAACGCTACGAAAACCACCATAAAGTAACTATTAAAGATAATGCTATCATAAGCGCTGTTACGCTTAGCGACCGTTACATTACCGAGCGCAAACTGCCCGATAAAGCCATTGACCTCATAGACGAAGCTGCCGCCCGATTGCGCATTGAAATAGACTCACTGCCCGAACCGCTGGAAGTGGCTGAACGAAAACTGCGCCAGTTGGAAATTGAACGCGCTGCCATACTGAAAGAGCAAGACGAGCCCAAACTCCAAAAACTGAACCAACAAATTGCTAACCTGCAAGAGGAGCGCAACCAGCTAAAAGCACAATGGCAACAGGAAAAAAACTTGCTCGAAAATGTGCAAACCTTAAAAGCCGATATTGAAAAACTCAAAATTCAGGCGGCACAATTGGAGCGCGAAGGCAATTATGCCAAAGTTGCCGAAATACGCTATGGCAAAATTAAGGAAATAGAAACCGAAATTAAACGCCTTGAACAACAATTGAGCGGCATGGGCGAGGGTAAGCGCATGTTGAAAGAAGAAATTGATGCCGATGATATTGCCGAAGTGGTGGCTAAGTGGACAGGCATACCCGTGAGCCGCATGATGGAAAGCGAGCGCGATAAACTTATCCGATTGGAGGAACTGCTGGGTAAACGCGTAATAGGACAGCAGGAAGCCATAAAAGCGGTTGCCGAAGCCATTAGGCGTAGCCGCGCCGGTTTTCAAGACCCCAACAAACCCATTGGCTCGTTTTTGTTTTTAGGCACTACCGGCGTGGGTAAAACCGAACTCTCTAAAGCCCTTGCCGAGTTTTTGTTTGACGACGAAAACCTGATGACGCGTATAGATATGTCGGAGTTTCAGGAAAAACATACCGTTTCGCGCCTCATTGGGTCGCCACCGGGTTATGTAGGGTATGACGAAGGCGGACAACTGACCGAAGCCGTGCGCCGAAAACCCTACTCTGTAGTGCTGTTAGACGAAATAGAAAAAGCGCACCCCGATGTGTTTAACGTATTGCTTCAGGTTTTAGACGACGGCAGACTGACTGATAACAAGGGCAGAACGGTAAACTTTAAAAATACCGTTATTATTATGACCTCTAACATGGGCTCTGATATTATTCAACGCCGGTTTGAAAACCTGCCCGAAGACCGCGTAGAAGAAGTGCTGGAAACTACCCAAAAAGAGGTGATGCAACGTTTGCGCCAAACCATTAGACCCGAATTTTTGAACCGCATTGATGATATTATCATGTTCCGCCCGCTCATGCTGCCGCAAATACGCCAAATTGTTGCCCTGCAATTAGAACAGGTAAAACAGCTTGCCCTTAAAAACGGTATCCGCCTGCAAGTTACCGATGCCGCTCTTAACTGGTTGGCTAATCAGGGCTACGACCCGCAGTATGGCGCACGTCCGCTCAAAAGGCTTATCCAAAAAACATTAGTAAATGAGTTGGCTATGCAGGTTCTAAGCAATAAAGTTACCAAACAGGCAACTATTGTGATTGATATTGAAAACGGTGAACCGGTATTTACCAACCAACCAATCCTTGCCGAAACCGAATAAATATGGGCGGTTGTTGGTTATGTGTACTAAGTTACCAACATTGGTTTTTTTTAGGCACAAGTAATAACATGGCGCACCCTAAAACACTAACCCATATCCTAATAAACCCCTGTGGGCAAACAAAATGCCTGCGGGGGTTTTACCTTTAACCCACCTGTGCCACCACTACTTACATGCGCACATACAGCACATATTTTTCGGCAAAAAAGTCAATATCTTCAAACATTTCACCAATGTAGTAGTGTTTAACCGGGCGCTTTAGGGCGGCAATTTCATGGGTAAGGTTGCCGCCTTTAAGTGCAAGGAGCCCGTTGGGCAGCGTATTGTAAACCTCTGTGCTGTGAATAACCAAGTTTTTACTCCATTTGTACAAATCCGTTAATGGGGCAACACCTCGTGTAACGGCAAAATCGTAATTTTTACCACTCACCTGCTCGGCACGTTTTTGCTCGGCAACTACATTTTTCAAACCCAGCTCTGTTATGGCTTCCTGCACTACTTTAATTTTTTTGCCTATGGAGTCTATCAGGTAAAATCGGGCATCGGGAAACATAACAGCTAACGGAATACCCGGAAAACCGCCGCCGGTGCCTATGTCTATAATCTGCGTAAAGGGTTTAAACTTTACCACCTTTGCAATAGCTAAGGAGTGCAAGACATGGTGTATGTAAAAATGCTCCATGTCTTTGCGCGAAATGAGGTTAATTTTAGCGTTCCAAGATTGGTAAAAGGGCTCTAACTGAGCAAATTGTTCCAACTGGTTGGGCATAAGTTTTGGGAAAAAACGGCGTATCAGCTCCATAGTTTCAGTAGGTATAAGCACAACAAAAAATCGGGCAACACCCAATCGGGCACAAAATTAGGGTTACTTCGGGTTTTTCGGGCATTTTTAGGTTAAAAAGCCAAGCCACATAGAAACCTTAGTAACTTTGCGTGTTTTTTTTCTTAATTTTCAAATTTAGTTAACCAACCATGCACCAAATTTATACTGAGTCGTTGCGTTTGCACGAGCGCATAGCGGGTAAAATTACCATTGAACCCAAAATAGACATACATACCCAGCACGATTTAGCGCTATTATATTCGCCCGGTGTGGCGGGTCCGTGTTTAGAAATAGCCGAAAACCCTGAGCAAGTATGGCGCTATACCATGAAAGGCAATACCGTAGCTGTTGTAACAGACGGCTCGGCGGTATTGGGGTTGGGTAATATAGGAGCGGCGGCAGCTATTCCTGTTATGGAAGGCAAGGCTATGCTGTTTAAAAAATTTGCAGGCATCAATGCCTTCCCTATTTGCCTTAATACCCAACAAACCGATGAAATAGTACAAACCATTCGCCTTATATCGCCCATATTTGGCGGCATTAACTTAGAGGATATTTCGGCTCCCCGATGTTTTGAGGTGGAGGAGCAGTTGCAAAATTTGGGCATACCTGTTTTTCATGACGACCAACACGGTACTGCCGTTGTTGCCCTTGCCGCATTAATTAATGCCTGCAAAGTATTGGGTAAAAAATTAGAAGATTTAAAAGTGGTTATCAATGGCTCAGGCGCTGCGGGCGTTGCCATTGCCCGTTTACTGCGCTGCGTAAGCAACGATACCAATGTGTGCATACCCGTGCAAAGTGTGCTAATGGCAGATACACACGGCATTATTCACCGAAACCGAACCGACCTTAATAAAATAAAACAGGAAATGCTCAACTATACCAATCTGCACAACCAACGCGGCACCCTAACCGATGCGCTGCGCAATGCCGATGTGTTTATAGGCGTAAGTGTGGGCAATTTGCTTACACCCGATGATATAGCCGGCATGGCTAAAGATGCCATAGTATTTGCCTTAGCAAACCCCACCCCCGAAATTATGCCCGATGAAGCCATAAAAGGCGGAGCTGCTATTGTAGGAACCGGTAGGAGCGACTTTCCTAACCAGATTAACAATGTGCTGGGTTTTCCGGGTATTTTTAAAGGCGCATTGCAAGTGCGTGCCAAAACCATTACGCCTAAAATGAAACTTGCCGCCGCTTATGCTATTGCCAACTGTGTAGATACCCCCAGCGCCAATGCCATTATTCCCTCCGCCTTAAACGACAAAGTAGTGCAAACGGTGGCAGAAGCGGTAGCCGCCGCCGCTACCGAAGGGTAAATGCAGGCAAGGCATAAACCTACTCCCATATAGCAAAGCCACTCACACTCCGCCACTAAAACTACTTACAAATTTGGCATAATAAATCTTGTTTTCGGCATTTTATGCCGGAAAAATAGTTACTTTGCAGCAACTAACCTTCCTCCACAATTGTAACAACAAAGTAACAGCGCATTACTTACTCACCAGCCCTTTATTATTATGGACTTAGAAAAACGCAACCGCAAAGCAAACGATACCATTATTCACAACGTCATTTTATCTATGGGTACTGCCATTATACCAGTGCCCATGGCAGATATATTGGTATTAACCACCCTGCAAGTGCGCATGTTAAAGGAGCTTTGCGATATTTATGACCGCCCCTACTCTAAACATGTAGCCCAAAACATCATAGCCTCCGTAGCCGGCAACAGTTTAGCCCGATTGGGCGCCAGCCTCATAAAAACCGTGCCCGGTATTGGCACGCTCATAGGTGGCGTATCGGCAATAGTGTTATCGGGCGCTTCTACCTATGCTATGGGCAAGGTGTTTGTAAGCAACCTTGAGCAGGGTAAAAATTTAGAAGAAATAGACATTAACAACGCCAAAGAAATGTATAACCAAGCTCTGGAGGAAGGTAAAACAATAGCACAGGAATTAGAAAAAAATACCGATGTCCAAAATTTGCCCGATAGCCACCCTACTCCCCAAACCTTAGAACCCGATGATAAGATACAGGTATTAACCCTCATTAAAGAGCTGGCAAACCTACACACACAAGGCATATTAACCACCGAAGAATTTACCGCCAAAAAACAAGAACTGCTGGAGTTGATATAAACCACCTCTTACTACCGGCAACAAAAAACCAAAACTGCTCTGTTCATCTTAAATTGTATCTACTTACCTTGTGTCTGGTCTTAACTAAATTCCTTATTTTAACCACAAACTTAGCCTGCAAATACACCATGAACCTGCCATTTTTCAAAAATCTGTGCAAATCAGCCCCATCCGTGTTATCCGTGTGCTAATTGCTGCCGGTTTTGCGCCCATACAAAGACTTTTGTGTACCAAATGTCTCCCTATTGGGCTTCTTTATTGTTTTTCAGCTGCCTATTAACTCCATCCTCGCGTTAACTAACTACCTCCTATCGGGCTTTTTTTAACCGTTAAAAGCCAACTTTTACCGTGTTTGATTGTTGTATCACTAAACTTTCAACATTTTCAAAAAAAAATGAAAATAGGTAAAAATGGAGGCTTTTTAACCCTGTTTGGTTCAAAAAAAGCCCCAAAACATACAACCTAACACAATAACCCCTAATTTTGTAGCAACAAAATTATTTTTCAACTATGTCAAACCCCATTGCTGCTAACCCGTACTCTTTAAAGTGGTTGGGTCACTTTTTCGGTTCATCGGTAGGGCGCAAGCTCATCATGAGCCTTACCGGTTTGTTTTTATGTTTATTTCTCCTTGTACACATGAGCGGAAACCTCCAATTGCTAAAAGGAGATGGCGGACGGGCATTTAATGAATACGCCTATTTTATGACTCATTTTGCCCCCATAAAAATTGTTTCCTACGTTACCTACTTTCTCATTCTGCTCCATGCCATTGACGGCATAGCCCTCGCCCTCAAAAACAGGCAGGCTCGCCCCTCAAAATATGCCGTTAATCCTACAGGAGCTACCTGGGCAAGCCGTAATATGACCATATTAGGTATTGTTATCCTCCTTTTTTTGGTAGTTCACCTCAAAAATTTTTGGTTTGCTTATAAATTTGGAACCATGCCCATGGTAA
This sequence comes from Bacteroidetes bacterium UBA2322, assembly GCA_002345145.1. Taxonomy (GTDB): domain Bacteria; phylum Bacteroidota; class Bacteroidia; order Chitinophagales; family UBA2359; genus UBA2359. The sequence continues at coordinate 10,377 of DDVC01000205.1, read as the reverse complement.
CTTATGACGGTAAAGAGTATAAAGACCTTTACAGCATTGTAAAAGAAGCCTTTTCGCAATGGTGGTATGTAGCTTTTTACCTCATTTCCTTAGTTGCCCTTTGTTTTCACCTGTTGCACGGCTTTCAGAGCGCCTTCCGAACCCTTGGATTAGAACATAAAAAATACACCCCCATCATCAGCATCATCGGGTGGGTATTTTCCATCGGGGTTATTTTAGGCTTTGCCCTTCAGCCCGTTGCCATGTTTTTAGGTTTGTAATAACAAGTAGCAAAAACTCGAAATTTCACCTCGCAAATTTCACCTCGTAAATCGAAAACGTACATCAAAATGACATCTATACACCAGCCTCAAAAAATGAAATTAGACGCTAAAATTCCTGCCGGACCGCTGGAAGAAAAATGGTCAAACTATCGTTCAAAAGGTAAATTAGTATCACCTGCCAACAAACGCCGTTTAGATGTTATAGTAGTAGGCTCCGGGTTAGCCGGCGCTGCTGCTGCTGCCACACTTGGCGAGCTGGGCTACAATGTTAAATGCTTCTGTTTTCAAGACTCGCCCCGCCGAGCCCACAGTATAGCTGCACAAGGCGGTATTAACGCCGCAAAAAACTACCAAAACGACGGCGACAGCATTTACCGCCTCTTTTACGACACCATTAAGGGTGGCGATTACCGCTCACGCGAAGCCAACGTTTACCGCCTTGCCGAGGCAAGTGTGCAAATTATTGACCAATGTGTGGCGCAGGGTGTGCCTTTTGCCCGTGAATACGGCGGATTGCTTGCCAATCGCTCCTTTGGCGGCGTGCAGGTATCGCGCACGTTTTATGCCCGAGGTCAAACCGGTCAGCAGTTGCTCTTAGGCGCTTACAGCGCCCTTAGCCGCCAAATTGCCGCAGGCTCGGTAAAAATGTATAACCGCCACGAAATGCTTGACGTAGTGGTTATTGACAGTAAAGCACGCGGCATTATAGCCCGAAACCTCGTTACCGGCGAGCTGGAACGCCACGGCGCACATGCCGTACTGTTATGCACCGGCGGTTATGGCAATGTGTTTTTCCTCTCTACCAACGCTATGGGCAGCAACGTTACCGCTGCATGGAAAGCCCACCGAAAAGGCGCTCTGTTTGCCAACCCCTGCTTTACCCAAATTCACCCCACCTGCATACCCGTTACCAGCGGTTACCAATCTAAACTTACACTCATGAGCGAAAGTCTTCGCAACGATGGCCGCGTTTGGGTGCCCAAAAAGAAAGAAGACCGCCTAAAACCGCCCCACCTCATACCCGAAGAAGACCGCGATTATTACTTAGAGCGCATGTACCCCGCTTTTGGCAACTTGGTGCCCCGCGATATTGCCTCGCGTGCCGCCAAGGTAGTTTGCGATGAAGGCAGAGGCGTGGTAAAATCGGGCTATGCGGTTTACCTCGATTTTTCCGATGCCATTAAAAGATTGGGTAAAGCCACTATTGCCGCCCGATATGGCAACTTGTTTGAAATGTACCAACGCATTACAGACGACAACCCCTACGAAACACCTATGAAAATTTTTCCCGCCGTACACTACACCATGGGCGGCTTATGGGTGGACTATGACCTCATGACCAACATACCCGGCTTATATGCGCTGGGCGAAGCCAACTTTTCTGACCACGGCGCTAACCGCTTAGGAGCATCGGCGCTTATGCAGGGCTTGGCAGACGGCTACTTTGTAATACCCGTAACCATTGCCCAATACCTTGCCGATGAAATTCGCACACCCCGAATTGATACCAACCACCCCGCTTTTAAACAAGCAGAAGACCAGGTTAAGGGCGATTTAAACAAACTCCTGAGCATTAAAGGCAATAAATCGGTGGACGACTACCATATGGCGCTGGGTAAAATTATGTGGGATAAATGTGGCATGGCGCGCAACGCACAAGGATTAAAACAAGCCCGAAAAGAAATACAAGCACTGCGAAAAGAGTTTTGGGAAAACGTTTACGTGCCCGGCACTGCCAATGAGTTTAACCCCGAATTGGAAAAAGCCGGCAGACTTGCCGACTATTTTGAACTGGGTGAACTCATGGTTATTGATGCACTTACCCGCGAGGAGTCATGCGGCGGACATTTCCGCGAAGAATATACCGAAGACGGCGAAGCCAAGCGCGATGATGCTAACTTCTTGTTTGTATCGGCTTGGGAATTTACCGGCACCGGCAACGACCCTGTTCTGCATAAAGAAGAATTGGTGTATGAAAACGTAAAACCCTCTACCCGAAGCTATAAATAACGCAATTTTTTGTGCCGTTGCCTTTATTTGCCCGATAAACTGCCGCCGTTGCTTTGTGCCCTCACAAACAACTCCACTCCCCAACCTACCTCACCAATAACACAAACCCAACAGTTTTTAACCCATTTTCAAGCTGTTTTACTATGAAATTCACCCTCAAAGTTTGGCGACAAAATAACGCCCAAGATGCCGGACGTTTTGAAACATACTCCCTTAGCGATGTGGAAAATGACATGTCTTTTTTGGAAATGATGGACGTGCTGAACCAGCAACTCATTAAAGAAAAAAAAGACCCCGTTGCTTTTGACCACGACTGTAGAGAGGGCATCTGCGGCATGTGCAGCATGGTTATTAACGGACACCCGCACGGACACGTTAAAGCCACTACCACCTGCCAGCTCCACATGCGCAGTTTTAAAGACGGCGATACCATTGTAATAGAACCCTGGCGCGCCAAGGCGTTTCCGGTTATTAAAGACCTTGCCGTTGATAGAAGCGCTTTTGACAACATTATTCAGGCAGGCGGTTATGTATCGGTAAATACCGGCAGCGCCCCCGATGCCAATGCTGTGCCTGTTCCGCAAGACCTTGCCGAAAAAGCAATGGACGCTGCCGAGTGTATTGGCTGCGGCGCTTGTGTAGCAGCTTGCAAAAACTCATCGGCTATGCTGTTTTTAAGCGCTAAGGTAAGCCACCTTGCCCTGCTGCCCCAAGGCAAACCCGAACACAAAAAACGGGTCATAAGCATGGTAAAAGCGCACGATGAAGCAGGTTTTGGCAGTTGCACCAATACCGGCGCTTGCGAAGCCTACTGCCCCAAGGGTATCAGCATTACCAACATAGCCCGCCTAAATAGAGAGTACCTTACAGCCGCCCTCGCATCGGAAGAAGCGGTGTAACGTAAACTGTTTTTAATATACAATTGGGTTGTTTTTTTACCCGATTATTCCAAAATATCCCCGAGACAGGAAAAAGAATACGCCGAAGTGCCCACGCGCCAAAGCGTATTTTTTTTTGCAGGGTGTTTTTGGGGGGGGTAGCAGGGTGGAATAAGTAAACGAGTGTTGGCAGCTACAATGTTGTTTGAGAGAGATAATACAACGGCAAAAAGGGATAGCCCAAAATAGTATAGCCTTTTTAGCCCGAAACCATGAAAACATACTGATGTCTTGTTTTCAAACACAATACGCCCGATTGACGCTTTTTAGGTGCCGGTTTGGTTAAAACCGAATTAACCGCGAGATATTGAAACCAAGCCTAAACTCGCCGTCTAACCAGTTTCGGGTGGTATAGGGAATAAACTGGTTTTCTAATATGCCGGGCGAGTTAGAAAAATTGAGGTGAAACACGTGTCCGGCGGTTTTAATTTCTAAACCTATGCCTAAGGGAGGGTAAAATTTAACGTCATCTTGTCCGGCATCTTGGTTTACCTGCCTTCGGTAAGCCGAAAAATACTGGTAGTAGTCAATTATGAGGGCAAATTTTTTGTTAAAAGCTATTCGGGAGCCTACGCCTAAGGAAAGGAGCAGGTTTTCATCGCCAAAGCGCACAAAGTTGCGATAGAGCAAGTTGGGCATCAGTTGAAGCGAAAAATGGTCGCCAAATTTTCGGGCTATGAGCAGTTGCACATCGTAGCTAAAGCGGTGGGCAAATTTTTTAAAGGCGGTTTCGCTTTCTTGGTTCAGGGTTTCTTTTTTCATGGTAGAGAGTACGGCATTAGCAAACAGGGTAGCCGATATGGGTATGTGGTTGTCATCGGTTTGCTGTAAGAAACGGTATTTTACCATGCCGTCTAAGAGGTTGCGGGGTCCGTAAGCGCCCTTGCTTCTGCCCACGCCAATGGTTAGGTTGTTGGTAATACCGTATTCAAAGGCAAGGCGTATATCGGTTACATTATCTAAACCAAAAAAGTTTTTGATGCCGCCGCGCTCGCCTGCTACATCGTTAAAGCGGTGAGTAATTCTAAAATCGAGCGCTTTGGCGGGCACGGTTTCTACGGTTTGGGCATTGATAAGGCGGGTGGTGTAAAAAGTATTGGTTACTTTAATGGGGTTTTGTGCCTTTATGGGTAGCAGGGCAATGGCAAACAACAAAATGGTAAATAACCTTAGCATAATAAAGCGCCTTTTTAGGGGTTACAAAAAACAAGTGAGCCGCAGTGTAAACATACTACCAGACGGCGGCAGTGTTTAAACGCTAAATTGGGTGCTAAGGTAGCAGAATTTGGCATTAAAAAACCCCTGCACCAAAGTAAATGTTTGCAGGGGTTTTTAAAAAAAGCAGGGGTGTGGGCTGAGAGGGTTCATTATTAGCCCTAAACAGCCAAACACATGTTTGGTGTAGCCTACAACAGTAGCGTGGCGGCTCAATACTTGGCAAGAACCGTTTAGCTGTGTGAATGTACGGGTAGGGTAAAAATGCCGTTACAGGGCGGTTAATGTTTTACTTAACTTCTACCTTTGCTGTTGAGGTAGATTGCCAGGTAAATTTGAGGTGCAATTGTTTGGTTTGGGCATTGTAGTGCCATGCGTAGTTGGCTTTTTGCATGGTTTCGGGCGAGGGCGTTTCTTGTAGTTTTTTGCCTTTTTTTTGTTTCAGGTTACATTGTTTGGGCTTTTTGGCTACGTTGTGTATAACCACTTCCATGAGTCGTTGGGTAGGCATATTGTTATACCAGCCGCCGGTTTTGGTAAGGGTAATGGTAGTTTTTTTGGCAGACAATGCTCCTTTAAAATGCAGCAGCTCGTATTTGTTTATGCTAATGGGGTTGGGGGTGCTGCCATCGTCCCAGTACATTACATCGTAGTTTTGGGGTACTGAGGAGTGGGGGTAGTAATGGAGTATGAGAGTATCGGTTTGGTAGTGTTTGGTGTGGGGCATTGCGGGGGCAGTAGGTATAAAACTGCCGGCGCGTACCAATACCGGTATATTTTCAAGGGTTATGGGCAGGGTTATGTTTTTACCGCCTTGGTAGAGTTGGTCGGTAAAAAAGTTAAACCAGTAGCCCTGTGGCAGGTAAAATGTGCGCTCGGTTTGTGCCGATTGCAGAATAGGGGCTATGAGCAGGTTTTTACCCCAGTAATAAACGTCATCGGTATTGAGCAATTGGGAGTTTTGCGGTTCGTAAAAAAAGAGGGGTCGGGCAAGCGGGGTACCGGTTGTGCTGTTTTCCCAGGCAAGGGTATAGTTATAGGGCAACAGTGCATAACGCAGTTGGGCGTAGCGGCGCACTATGTTTTGCGCTTGTTGGCTGTAATGGATAGGTTCGGGGGGCACCTGAAAACCGTGGGGTCGCACAATAGGGTTAAACATGCCAAATTGCAGCCATCGGACATACAGCTCTTCGTCTTGTGGTCCGTCGGTAAAGCCGCCCAAATCGGAGTGCATGTATCCAAAACCATTTAACCCCATGCCCAGCATAATGGAGGGTTGAATGCTCAACCCCTTAAAACTGCGCTGAATATCGCCCGACCATGTAACGGCTCCATAGCGCTGCATACCGGCAAACCCTGAGCGTATGAGGGTAAACAATCGGGTTTGGGGGTAAAATTTTCGGTAATTTTGGTGCAGCATTTTTGCCCATTCAAAGGAGTAAAGGTTATGAACGCGCTCTGCGCTGCCGTTTATGTGTTGTATTTCGGCGGGGTGGCGTTCGGGCTCGCCCAGGTCGCACCACCAGCCGGCAACGCCCTCTTTAATACGGGAGTGGTATAAATCCCAAAACCAATCTTGGGCTTTTGGTTTAAAGATGTCTAACAACCCTGCTGAGCCTGCCCAAAAATCTTTTATTACAAAGGTATTGCCTGAGGTATCGGTGGCAAAGAGTTGTTTTTCATTGGCATTGGCAAAGTTTTTGCTTTGTGTGGTAAAATAGGGTTCGGTAATGAGTATGGCGCTAATGCCTTGTTGGGCAAAATCTTGCATCATTTTTTCGGGTTCGGGAAATTGGGTACGGTTCCAGTCAATATCGCCCATATTAATGGCATCGCCAAACCAGTAAAGGTCAAGCACAACGGCATCTATGGGAAAACCGGCGGCTTTCATTTGGGTTATCATTTGCCGGGTTTCTTCCTCTGTGCGGTAGCCAAATTTAGATTGAATGTAGCCCAGCGCCCAGCGCGGGGGCAGGGGTTGGGTGCCGGTAAGGTGGGCATATTGCATTAGCAAATCGGGATAATTAACGCCGGTCATAAAGTAAAAACAGAGGTTGCCGTTTTTTGTGCCGTATTCCAGCACATCGGGCAAGGTTTTACCTATGTCAAAATAAGCCTTGTCGGTATTATCAAAATACAGCCCCCACAGGTTGCTGCTGAGCAAAAAAGGCACGGTTACGTTTAGGTGGTCGGCACCGCGGGTGTAGCCGTACCAAGCATTGTTGTAGAGTTTTAGGTACTTGCCGTAGCGGTTAAGCTCAATGGCGCGCGAGCCTCCGCCGTAGTAAGCGCTGTTGGGGTTTATAGCTAACTGAATACCTTTGGCATCATTTTTCCAGAAAATGCCGTTGTTTACCGCCCCCAGCAGGGTTTTTCCGTTTTGCTCAACGGCAATGCTCATGGGGTTTTTGTTTAGGGTAATGAGTAGGCTGCCTACTTTAAACAGCAATTTTTGGGGTGTTTCTTGCAAGGTGGCATTAACCTTACCGGGCTGCATAACTACCGTTTGCGAGGGCTTGTTATCAAAATTGCCTTTTTCGTCAGAAAGTAAAAACTTAACCACTTTATCTGTAAAGGGCAAAATTTGGAGGCTTCGGTTAGTGGTGGTAATGGTGAGCAGGTTGTTTTTGAGGGTATGGCTTATGTAATTGCCCATGTATTTTGCCTCTACATTGGGCGGCATTACTATATAGGGCGGCTCATAATTGCTAATGGTTACAACCAAGTCGGTATTTTCGGCAGTTTTGGCAACTAAGGTGCCATCGGCATTTCTAAAAACCATCATCAGTTTCAGAATTTGGTCGGGCTTGGGTACTTGGTAAAAGTCTCTGATTTTGAGGGTAAACTCGTACAGTCCGTTGCCTTTGGGGGTCATTTCCCATTTGGGGTTTACCTTTCCCCACTCGCCCTGCACGTGAAGCCACTCCATAGGGTGTCCGCTTTTTTCGGTAACAACACCTGTGTGTATGTATATGGGTTGGGTATAATTTGCCAATGCGGCGTTGCCCTCGTTGGCATTAAAGGTAATGGTAACTAAATCGTTGTCCACATCGGGATTTTGTGGCGAAATGCTCACCTGTGCCGATGTAAGAGCGGGGAATAACCCAATAAAAAGTAATAACCCGATAGCCCGATAAAAGCGGTAAAATGCCCGATACTGTTTCATAATTAAGTAATGTTTGGAGTAAATCAACACCTGTTTGCTTCTAAGAGGTGGTAAATTAAGTAAAACTGCCGATTTGGTTGGAATATAAGGGCATGAAAATGCTGCTTCTTTTGTAAGCGTTTACTTTGCCGGTTTGGTAATTTTATGATACCAATCTTGTAATTCATCGGGCAGGGTTTGCACGTTGAAACTGAGTTCTTTGATGATTTCTATCAGCGAGTTGATGCGGGCTTCTAAGGAGTGGTACTTGTTTAATACCACCACTTTTTTATCTTGTAATATGCAATAGCCCGAATTAAAACTGCCCTTGCCGGTACGCAGTTTGTAGCCGCCTTCTTTGAGCAGGTTTTCCAGTGTATCAAGGGTTTGTTGGTTGTATCGCATAGGGATAGTGGGTTGTGGGGTAAGGGCAGAATTGATTGGTTCTCTCCCCCCAAGCCTCCCTCAAAGAAGGGGGGAGTTTAATATGTTCTTTTTTTTTGAAGGTTTTTAGGTGCATTTTGCGTGGTTTTAACTCCTGTTTTTTACCGGTTTTACACTACTTCCATATCAATGGTGCGCGCCAGCAAATCGGCGCTTACAATACGAACCCGCACCCGTCCGCCCAACTGGTAGCGTTTGCCGTTATTAGACCCGATAAAGGCGTGCTGGGTATCTTGAAACACATACATATCGTCTATAATGGAGCTGATGCGCACCAATCCCTCGCATTTGTTTTGGTCGAGTTCTACCCAAAAGCCAAAATTGGCAATGCCCGAAATAACCCCTTCAAACACCTGCCCTATGCGCTCGCTGAGGTACTCTACCTGTTTGTATTTTACCGATTCTCGCTCGGCTTCCATAGCTTTGCGCTCCATAATGGAGCTGTGTTCGCAGCGTTTTTCAAGGGTTTCAATATCGCGGCTGATGTGGTTTTTATCGGTAAGGTATTGTTGCAAAATGCGGTGTACCATCACATCGGGGTAACGGCGTATGGGTGAGGTAAAGTGGGTGTAATGGGTAAACCCGAGCCCAAAATGTCCTATGTTGTGGGTAGTATAATTAGCTTTAGCCATAGAACGTATGGCTAAAGATTCCAGCATATGTTGTTCGGGCTTACCTTGTAACTGCTGCAACATAGCGTTTAAGGAAGCCGATATTTGTTCGGGGGTATCTATTTGGAGTTCGTACCCAAAATCGGCGGCTAAGTTTCTAAATTCCGATAATTTGTCTAAATCGGGTGTACTGTGGGCGCGGTTCACAAAGGGCACTTTTTCGGGTCGGGTATTAATAAACTCGGCTACGGAGCGGTTAGCCAGCAGCATAAAATCTTCAATAAGGCGGTTAGTGTCTTGCATTACCTTTTCTACCACCTCTATGGGTTTACCATTGGCATCGAGCACAAATTTCACCTCGCTGCTGCTAAAATCTATGGAGCCTTTTTCCATACGGCGGGCACGCAGCGTTTTGGCTAATTGGTTAAGGGTATTGAGTTCTTGGTACAGGTCGCCCTCGCCTTTATCCAAAATTTCTTGTGCTTCGGCGTAGTGAAAGCGGCGGGAGGAGTGGATAATGGTTTTACCAAACCACTTGTTTATTACTTGTGCCTCTTGGTTCATTTCAAACACTGCCGAAAAACAGAGTTTATCCTCATTGGGGCGAAGCGAACATACTAAATTAGACAGTTTTTCGGGAAACATGGGCAGCACTCTGTCCACCAGATAAACGGAAGTAGCGCGCTTAAAAGCATCTTTATCCATAGCCGAGTCAACCGGCACATAGTGCGTTACATCGGCAATGTGTACGCCTATTTCCCAGTTGCCGTTTTGGAGGCGTTGAATGGAGAGGGCATCGTCAAAATCTTTGGCATCAACGGGGTCAATGGTAAAGGTGGTAATGCCTTTAAAATTGCGGCGGCGGGATATCTCATCGGGGTCAATGTTATCGGGCAGTTTGTCGGCTTCGGCAAGGGCATCGGGGGTAAATTGTAATGGAAACCCTCGGTTAGCCAAAATGGCGGTCATTTCGGCGTTGTTTTCGCCCGGTTTACCCAGCACCTGCACTACTTCGGCAATGGGTTTTTTACCCTCTTCTTCTACCCATTCTACTATGCGCACCAGCACTTTATCGCCATCAGTAGCGCCGTTAATTTTAGACAGGGGTAAAAACAGGTTGAGCGGTATATTGGTATCGGGGATAAAGAGGGCAAATTTTTGTGTAACTTTAATTATGCCGGTAAATACCGATTTGCTTCGCTCTACTATTTCTACCACTTCGCCCTCTAAACGGCGACTACCGCGGCGCATACCCACTCGTATTTTTACCCTGTCGCCGTCAAAAGCGCCTTTAAGTTTAGAGGCAGCCACAAACACATCGCGCTCGCTTTGTTCCGATACGATGTAGGCTGCGCCCGATGAGGTCATGTCCACCACACCTTCAATGAGTTTGCGCGAGGAGAGTGTGCCAAGGCTGCCCGATTTTCCTTTACTTGTGCTTTTATCGGGGGCATTATCCGTTTTGCCTGCAAGCTTAAATCGGTTGCCTTTGGTTTTGTCTATCAGTTTTTTTTCCCACAACCGATTTACGGCATCTACAACCTCATCGGCATCATAAACACGCCTACCTGCTTTGCTGTGCAGCGCTTTATAGCCATACAACGTGCCGGGGTTGTTGGCCAATATCTTCAGCAGCAGTTGTTCTAATGATAAGGGGCTCTTTTTTGAGCTGCCTTTTTTGGTTCTTTTATTTGGCAAAAGGGTAAGTTTTTAGGTTAAGGTGTATAGGTTATTCTTTTTCTCCAAGTTTT
>DDVC01000187.1:26760-27251 GCA_002345145.1 Bacteroidetes bacterium UBA2322 | reverse complement strand
CATTAGCCATAACCATAGCAGTAGGGTTAGCTATGCCAATATCTTCGCAAGATAAAATGAGCATACGGCGTGCTATAAACTTAGGGTCTTCGCCACCGGCAAGCATTCGGGCAAGCCAGTAAAGAGCGCCATTAGGGTCAGAACCGCGTATCGATTTAATAAATGCCGAAATTATATCGTAATGTTGTTCGCCCTGTTTGTCATATAAAGCTATGTTTTGCTGGGCTATTTGCAGCACAGTTGGGTTGGTAATAATAACCGGTTGGTCATCGGGAAAATGGTTTACCACCAATTCCAGCAGGTTGAGCAGTTTTCGGGCATCGCCACCCGATATGCGCAGTAAGGCTTCTGTTTCTTGCAGCGTAATTGAGCGTTTATTTAGGTAAACATCTTGTTTAATGGCACGGTGCAGCATGGTTTCCAAGTTCTCACGAGTAAGCGGTTTAAGTACATAAACTTGGCATCGGGAGAGCAAAGGAGCTATCACCTCA
>DDVC01000187.1:0-26597 GCA_002345145.1 Bacteroidetes bacterium UBA2322 | reverse complement strand
GCAGCGCTTTTCCGGCTTCGTGAGAGCAAAGGAGCTATCACCTCAAAAGAAGGATTTTCGGTAGTAGCGCCTATGAGGGTTATAGTGCCACGTTCTACGGCGCCCAGTAGCGAGTCTTGTTGGGCTTTGTTAAAACGGTGAATTTCGTCTATAAACAGCAGCGCTTTTCCGGCTTCGTGAGCTTTCTGAATAACCGCTCTTACATCTTTTACCCCACTATCAATAGCACTGAGCATATAAAAAGGCAGGTCAAGGGCAGCAGCTATGATATTTGCTAAGGTAGTTTTACCCACTCCCGGCGGACCCCATAAAATCATAGAAACGGGTTGCCCTCTTTCCAGCATATTGCGCAGCAACCCACCCTGAGCAGTAAGATGTTCCTGACCAATAAAATCGGTCAGGGTTTGAGGTCGCAGCCTCTCGGCAAGTGGTGGAGCAGTTTTCATTAGTTATTAGTGGTTAGGTTTTGTTTTGTGCTTTTAATGATGGTAGTTATGGTTTTTATTAGCTCTACGGCATCATTGTATATGCTTTCAAATTCTTGTTTGGTGAGCAATTCTGTGGCTGCAAGCAGTTCTAACCAATAGATGGTTTCGTTTATTTCTTTTTGGGCTATTGCCATTTTGTGAATAAAATCGGGCTTGCTTTCTGCGTGTTCTGCTTCGCGTATCATAGCCCCAACAGCAGTTCCACTACGCAACATTTGCTCACTCAGCACAAACACTCTTTTCTCTGCCAAATACTGATACAGTTTAACCACCCGCACTGCAAAAGCAAAACTCTTTTCTCTGATATTGCTCTCTTTCATGTTGCTTAAATTTTTACTAACCACTCACCACTAATAACCAACCAATCACCGCAGCAAAATATCCAGCAGGTCAATACCTATTCGGTCAATACGGTTATCAGAATTAGAAAGCACCACCACCGCCACTTGTTTTTCTTTTTCAAAAGCGAGGTAATTGCTATAACCACCGGTTTTACCACTATGTGTATAAATAACCGGTTGGCGTTTGCCGTTCATAATAACATACCAACCCCAGCCCACTTTAACATCGGGGAGTTGGGTATTAAAGTGTGGTTCCAGAGCAGGTTCAAACAGTTTATTGGTCATACAAGCCCTTACAAATCTAAGCATATTGGGCAAGGTGCTGTATAATCCTTCTGAGGCATACATAGAGGCAAAGGAAATTGGCGGCGCTAATTTTCCGTTTATAGTATGTCCGGGCAGTAGGTAAGGGAGTTTAGTGGGTTGGAGGCGAGCGCCGGTAATGGGTAAACCGCCACAATACTTACCAAGGTATTGCTCAATAAGTTGGTCAAAATGTAAACCCGATGCGTTTTCTAACAAATGCCCCAACAACCCGATACCGGTATGCGAATAGACGAACAATTTTTTAGACTGTTTTTTGAAAATGCCCGATGTAGGCTGGTAACTCTGCAAAAACCGATACAAATCTTCAAGTTGGTAATTGCCATACAGGTTATCGGGTTGAACAATAGTTTGGGGCAGGTTATACGGATTTTTGGGCAGTAGTGCAGTATGCGAAGCTAATTTTTGCAAAGAGATGGTTTGCAGGAAAGGGTTATGCTGCCAAACAGAATCGGGTAAAAATTGGGTAATGCTATCAGTAGGTTGCAGTATTTTTTCGTTCACCATACTCATCATAAGTGAGGTGGTAATAACCTTGCTCAACGAACCCAGCAGAAAAACGCTGTTACTATCGGGCAATTGCAGCAAAGTATCCGATGTTTTGCCATAATAATATTGGTACGTTTCCTTGCCGTCAATGATTCCAATGGCAATGCCATAGTTTATGTTTTGCGCATTAACGTAATTTGCCACCACTTTATCGGCAAGCATGCGCAGGGCAGAAGACGGCTGTGTTTGGGCTTTATTAGGTAGCAACAACAGCAAAACCATTACCAAAAGAAGGGTTATTTTACCCCCTTTTGCAACCAAAACCAATTTTTGCATATCTTTCAGCAACACAATTTATTCTCATTTCCGTTTGCCCAAAGGTACAGCCTATTTAACAACAAACCGCACAAACAACCATTTGCTTTTATTTTCACCGTTTTTTTAGAAGACTCTGTTTTTTTTGTTTAATAAATTTCGCTGAAAATTGAACAAAAACGCTGTTTTTCGGTTTCTAATACATTCAATTTTTAGCCTACAACAAGCACTTTCAATTATTTCTGAAACAAGTGAAATTTTACCCCCCAAAAAACTGTTATTTTACATGGCATTAGTTTGCCGGTATTCATTTTTCGCTTTTTTAAGCAATACTTTAATTCAAGCCTTACCTTTGCAGTTTTAAATACAAACAACGCACATCTAATTATCCTCAACCATTTACCCACATGAGAACTAAGGAAAAAATGATAGACGGCTTCTCCAAGTTTTCTAAAAGAGAAAAATTAGCTTGGATGGCTCGCCATTTTTTTACCTCTAATCCATTAGACGTAGCCCGCGAGTTTGCCAGTTTTTGGCACTCTAACGTAGAAGCACAAAAACTGTTTGACGGCATCAGCGAAAACACGGTCAGCAATTTTTACATGCCCTACGGCGTAGCTCCCAATTTTTTAATCAACGAAAAACTCTATTGCGTACCTATGGTAATAGAGGAGAGTTCAGTAGTGGCGGCGGCTTCAAGCGGCGCTAAATTTTGGTCGGAAAGGGGCGGATTTAACGCCACCGTTTTATCTACCACTAAAATAGGGCACGTTCATTTTATTTGGAATGGCAACCCTGAGCGTTTTGAGCGCTTTTTTACCGGCTTAAAACCCCGATTGATTGAAGGCGTAAGCCATATTACCGCCAACATGGAAAGCCGCGGAGGTGGCATTACACAGGTAGAACTCCTACACCTGCCCGAAATAGAGGAAGGTTACTACCAAATAAAAGTGGGTTTTGAAACCTGCAACGCTATGGGCGCTAATTTTATCAACTCGGTGCTGGAAACCTTTGCCCTCATACTTTCCGAAGAGGTGCAGCAGCACGAGGCATTTACCCCTACCGAGCGGCAGGTGCAAATTATTATGGCTATCCTTTCAAACTATACACCTGAGTGTTTGGTGCGCAGCAGCGTAGAGTGCCATATTGCCGAATTGGGTAATTTTGGCAATATGTCTGCCATTGAGTTTGCCAATAAACTTGTAAGGGCAGTAAACATAGCCCGAAACGATACTTACCGTGCAGCTACCCACAACAAAGGCATTTACAACGGCATAGATGCCGTAGTTATAGCTACCGGCAATGATTTTAGAGCCATAGAAGCCTGCGGACACGCTTACGCCGCCCGAACAGGCAAGTACATTTCGCTCAGCCAAGCAGGCATTACCGATGGTAAATTGTGGTTTAAATTGGAAGTGCCTTTGGCGGTAGGAACCATAGGCGGTCTTACCAAAATTCACCCCCTTGCAAAACTCAGCCTCGAAATGCTGGGCAATCCCACAGCCGAAGAACTGATGCAAGTTATTGCATCGGTAGGGTTAGCCCAAAACTTTGCCGCCGTGCGCTCATTAGTTACTACCGGCATTCAGAAAGGGCATATGAAAATGCACTTCAACAACATCTTGTCGCATTTTAACGCCACCGAACAAGAGCGCCAACTTGCCGAAACCTACTTTGCCGATAAAACCATTTCTTTTGCATCGGTTCGCAACTTCTTAGATTCGCTGAGGCAAGACGTAACTACCAAAATATAATGCTGCCCGATGATGCCATACCCGCCCCAATGCTTGCCCAATTTAGGGCAAACGGCAAGTTATTACTAAGCGGGGAGTATGCAGTATTAGAAGGCGCGCTTGCACTGGGCTTACCCACTTTGCGCGGGCAAAGCCTAACCCTTTTTGCCAATGCCGAAAACGACTTTTTGCTTTGGGAAAGTTTAGAACCATCGGGCAACTGCTGGTTTAGCGCCGCTTTCAGTTTACCCGATTTGCAATTGCTCTATCATCGTGGAAACCCGCAAACAGCCGCCACCTTAACCGATATTTTGCTGAAAGTTCGCCGGCAAAACCCCCATTTTTTAACCCAAGCCCAACCCCTAAAAGCGGTTACGCATTTGGAGTTTCCGCCAAATTGGGGTTTGGGCAGCAGTTCTACGCTAATTACCTGCATAGCACAATGGGCAGAGGTAAACCCCTACCAATTACTGCAAGACACCATGGGTGGGTCGGGCTACGATATTGCCTGCGCCATTTCAGATACACCCGTTCTGTACCGCAAAACAACACAACATATATCGGTAGAAAAAATAGACTTTGAACCGGCATTTGCAGAGCATTTGTACTTTGTGTATTTAGGTAAAAAGCAAAACTCGCGGCTTGCCATTAACCATTTTTACCAACACTACCACCAACACACTAACCTCATTAACCTCATTAGCGCCCTTACCCTTGAAATAGCCAACGCCAAAACACTCCCACAGTTTGAAACCCTGCTCAACCAACATGAGCAACTGCTTGCCCAAGCGCTGCAACTTAAAACTGCCCGGCAAAACTATTTTCCCGATTACCAATTGGGCTGCATTAAATCGCTTGGCGCATGGGGAGGCGATTTTGTGCTTGCCACCTCCCACCAATCTGCCCACACTACCGCCCGATATTTTACCGGCAAAGGCTACCATACCATTATACCCTATGCCCAAATGGTAAAACCGCTTGTGCAGGGGTAAACGGGTATGAATACATAACCGACAAAATGTTAATTTGCCAAATCAAAAGGTTACTTGGCTGCATCTTACCCCATTTTTGCCAAAAGTGTATATATTTGCGCCAAACTCCTCACAAATGATTAGGCGCATTATTCTGCTTAGCGTATTATGCTGTTTGGGTTACTCGGTTTATGGCAGTGGATTTCAAATTTCATTGCAGGGGCAACCCCAAATAGGCTTGGCACATGCCGGCACAGGTATTACTTTAAATGCAGCATCTTTGTTTTACAACCCCGGTGCAATGGGTATGTTAAAAGGCAAACAACTCATGCTGGGTTTGCACCCCATAACCGGAAAAGCAAGGTTTGTGCAAGAAGCCACCGGATTATCGGGGCAAAACGAATTTGGTATCAGTTATCCGTTTTCCGCCTATTATACCCAACGATTAGGCTCAGCCGCTAATCCTTCCCCATTTACCATAGGCATTGGCATTTACACCCCTTTTGGCAGCCAAATAACTTACCCCAATGATTGGATGGGTAAATACTTGGTTCAAAGCGCCTCGCTCACTACGGTATTTGCACAGCCCACTATCAGCTATAATGTTAATGACAGGTTGGGTGTTGGGTTGAGTTTTGTAGTAGGCTGGGGTAATTTTAACATACGCCGTGCCGTACCCATTTTTGACGAACAAACATTTAGCAATGCCAATCTGCAAGCCCAAGGTATGGGCGTGGGGTTTACCACCGGCATTTATGTAGAACCCTGGGATAATAAATTAGCAGTAGGTGTTACCTACAAGTCATCGGCAAGGGTAAAACTTAAAAACGGAACAGCAGATTTTACCGTGCCCGCCACTGCCGAACCCTTGTTTCCCGATACCAATTTTGACCTCAATGTGGGTTTGCCCGATGCAGTTTCTTTAGCAACCACTTATTTTTTTAATGGCAACCAAAACCATATTTTACCCGATAAATCAAATGCTCACTTCATAACCGCCGAGGTGGAGCGGGTAGGCTGGATTGTTTTTAAAGACCTCAATTTTGCCTATGCCCAACCCGTTGCCGGCGCTACCGGCATGAAACTCATCAGAAACTACCAAAATGCTTATCGGTTCAGCCTTGCGGGGCAGTATGCAGTAACGCCCCGTTTTACCCTGCGCGCCGGTATTTACTATGACCTCAATGCCGCCCCCGATTGCTGCGTTACGCCCGAAGTGCCCGATGGTAAACGAGTAGTAGGTACTACCGGCGCTTCTTTTAAACTACTCAGCAACCTGCTTTTAGATATGTCGTTCCTATACGGACGCTCCTTAAAACGAAGTTTTAACAACGAACAAAACAATTTTCAGGCTACTTTTAAGGGTTATGTTATTAGCCCGGGCATTGGTATTCAGTACAAGTTTTAACCTACTCTGAACATGAGAACTGCATTTTTACCTTTTTTTCTGGTTGCCCTTTTTTTGCTCAACGCATGCAATTTAGATATTGAACAACCCGAAGCCACGCCCGGAACCGGCAACTTTTCCCGATATATGGCAGTGGGCAGCTCTTTTACCGCCGGTTATACCGGCGATGGACTTACCCGCTATGGGCAGGAACACAGCTACCCGGCTTTTTTGGCACAGCAGTTTGCCTTAGCAGGTGGGGGCAGCTTTAACCAACCGCTTTTACCCGGCGGCACCGGTTCGGGTGAATTTAAGTTAATGGGGCTTTCTGTTGACTCCTGCGGTAATGCACTGCCCAATTTGGTAAAGCAAACTCCCAACCCCGCATGGGAAACCAATGTGAGCGCCGCCGCCCCTTTCAACAATATGGGCATACCCAACATAAAAGTAGGCGATGTGAACAATGCCATTATGTATCTGCTAAACAGCTACCTCAAAAGGGTAGTGCCGCCCGGAACCACCTATTTGCAGGCATTAACCGGCGCTGTTGAAACCATACAGCCCACCTATTTTACCAACTGGCTGGGCATTACCGATGCCTTAGGGTATGCAGCCACCGGTGGCGGTTATACCGGCAATACGCCCATTTCTTTGTTTGCCCTTACCGACACCATTACCTTTGCCAATAACTATGCACAAATTTTAGACGTACTAACCGCAGGCGGCGCAAAAGGCATGGTTTTTACCATTCCCCTATTAACCGATTTTCCCTTTTTTAACACCGTACCCTACCGTGCACAAGGACCCGATAGCTGTAGCCATGTATTGGATATTTTTATTACCGCCTCTAACGGCATAAGAAAAGCCACCAGTAACCCTAATGCATTATTTAACGACCTTATTTTACTGCCTGCCGCACAGGAAATTGGCAGACCCGATACCTTGCTCGTTAATGGAGAACAGGTTATAGCGCCTTATGGGCTATCTGCTGCTAATCCGCTTGCACATGATTTAGCGCTCGACCGCACCGAAGCGCAAAATTGTGTACTCACCATCAGAGCCTATAACCGTGCTATCAGAGCGGCTGCCGCTGCCCGAAACATTCCGGTTATAGAAACAGATGAGTATTTTGCGCGCCTCAAAAAAGGTACTGCTTTTAACGGTATTCCGCTCAGCGCTGCATTTATTGAAGGTGGATTTTTTGGTTTAGATGGCATTCACCCGCACGACCGCGGATATGCCCTGCTTGCCAACTTCTTTATTCAAAAAATAGATAGTATTCACAATGCCACCATTCCGCAATTAGATGCTACCCGTTTTATGGGAGTGGTGTTTTAGAAAAGTGAAAAATTTACCCTCTTTTAGATGGGTTAGGGGAGGCAGGCGCAAGGGTAGGCTGAATGGTGAATAGGGTTCACTACCTACTACAAACTACCCGATACCTACTGCACACTACCAAAACCCATTTAATCATAGAGTTCGCTGATTTTTACCAATCCTTTGGGGTTTTTAATGAGTATATCGGTGCGGCGGGTGGTAAGGTAGTTATCTTCTTTAAATTCTTTTAAAATGCGGATAACCGTTTCTTTAACTGTGCCTACTAATGCAGCCAAATCTTCGCGAGATACAGTAATAATGCCATCGGGGTTGGTATCGGGGTCTTTATAGGCATTATGAAGCAGCAACAGGGCTTCGGCAAGTCTGCCCCTTACAGGTTTGTATGCCAAATCTGCCATTTTAGTGTAGCCCTCGTCAAGTGTATCGCAAATAAGCTTCATGTAGTTTTCTGCAAAACGGGCATTGGTTCTAAACAGGTTGGTAATGTGTTGCTTAGGAATCATGCAAACAGTACAATCCTCTAAGGCAGCAGCAGAAATGGGGTAGTGGCTTCCCGATAAGAGTGAAGAATAACCAATAAAATCGCCGGGTTTGGCAATACGCACAATTTGCTCCCTCCCATCAGAAGCGTATTTATAAAGTTTAATTTTTCCGGTGTTAATGCAAAACAACCCAACCGGATTGGCACCCTCCTGAAAAATAATTTGTCCTCGCTTGTAAATGGAACACGTTTTATGATTACTAATGTTGCTCACTTCATCTAAGTGGCAAAAATGAAACAGCGAGTTTTTGCGGTTCTTGCATTGTTGGCAATCGGGCAGTGTGTTAGTTTTGTGCGTGTGCATATTTCCTTATTTAGTTCAGGTAACAATTCACCACAAAAATAACATTGTTATCACTCGCAAACAAGGAGTGTGCATCTTTTTTTACCGATTTTCAAAAAAAAATGAAAGTTACAAGGTTTGAATTACCTATTAAATTGGGTATTAACAAGGTTAAGCCTAAAAGGCAAACGACAAAAGGGGCAGGTGCGTATGATAAGCCATTTTTTGGGTGTAGCTGGCAAGGAAAATACGCTCAAAAAAGTTGCGTTTATGGGTGTGCATAGCTATTACAGAAACCTCATTGTTTTTGGCATAGGTTTTTAACCCGTCTATTACGCTTTCGCTTTCAATAACCTCAAAATTAAGGCTGGGTGTTTGTTTTGCTTGTTGGGTTAGTTTTTCAAACTCTTCTAATTTTTCCTTATCCCATGCTTCGTCAATAAAGCTGATGTGTATGCAGTTTAACTCGGCATTAAATAGTTGGGCAAATTTATAAACTCGCTCAATAATTTGGCTATCATGTTCATCGCAGTTGGTGGCATACACTACTTTGGTTATGTTGGCAAATTTAGCATCTTGCGGAATAGCTAATACCGGGCATGTAGCATTTTCAATAACTTTTGCTGTATTGCTACCCATAATAACCTCCTTTAAGCCGCTTGCTCCCTTTGTACCCATCACAATAAGGTCAATGCCCTCGCCGGCTATCACATCTAAAATTTCCTCTGTAACAAAACCTTTTCTGAGAAGGTGATTCATATTTACCTCTCCAAACCCAAGCTCTTCTGCTATTTTGCGGAGCTTTTCGGTAGCGGCTTTATATTCTTCAAACTCAATATCTACTTCATTTTCAAGCATATCCTGAATAGCCGACAAATCGGTATCGGAAGGCGTGTAATAACGAACGGTGTAAGTGTGCAAGGTAGTTAACGTGGCTCCTAATTTGTGGGCTATGTGCAGGGCGTAAACAAAGGCGTTTTGTGCGTTATCTGAAAAGTCGGTAGGAACTAAGATATTTTTCATAATAGGGAGTGGTAAAAGTGGTGAAAAGAAAGGAAAGGCAGCTAAAGTACTATGAAACCCTTTAAACCCCTTACAGGTTCAATGGCAAAGGATTGTTAAGGTTAAAAAGCATTTGGGTGAAAAACAATAATCGGGATAGGGCATTGCATTAGGAGTTGGCTGCTCAAACTATTTACGTAATCGGGATTACTCAATTGTCCTTTTTTGGTTAATAGAGCCAGTATATTGGTATCATGTTGTTGGGTATAATGCAGCAGAAGGTTAGCCACATCATCACCCTCTATAAAATCGAGTTTTATGTTTTCGTAAGGTATAATATCTTGTATTGTTTTTCGGTAATTAACAAGCTGGGTATGGTTGGTAATGCCGGGTTGGGCGTTTATATGCAGTAGTGTAACCTTTGCATCAACCCTATCAGAAAAAGCCTTTAAGGAGTAAAGTGTTTTTCGGTCAAACTGTTCGTAGTCTATGGCATACACTATGTTTTGCGGTTTACGATACACCGCTCCGGCAGGAATAACCATTACCGGCGTAGTAGTTTGTAGCATTACATCGGTAGTTTGACTGAACCCGCTGGCAGTATTGGGCTTGGGTTGAGCCATAGTGCCCATTACTATGAGGGTGCTGTTGTTGGTAATTTGCTGTAATTGGTTTATTAAGTCTCCTTCATCTGCCATGTAGGTAATGGGGGGTAATTTTGCAGCAGTTAAATGACCCAGAGATTGCTGAACAAACTCTTTTAACCTGCGCTCCTTTTCCGATTGGGCTGAGGCGGCAAGTGCATCTATTTGCTGAATGTTGGCTACATTTTCGGTCAGAGGGGTTAAGTAAATATGACAAACAATTACTTCCTGAGCTTGTGTTTGTATGGCTAAATGGTAGCCATATTGCAATGCGGTAGCAGAAACAGCAGAAAAATCAACGGGTATTATAAAGGTATTCATGAGTAAGAAAATTAAACAAGTAGCAACACATTTGCAACCATTGCGCTGGCAATAAAAGTTTATATCGGATTTGGAGCTGATGGGGGTGGAGTACCGGCAGTTTTGTATTCTTTTACCACCAGCATTGGGATAAAAAGGTTTAAATGTACTAATTTTTCGGTAAAACTACCTAATAACAATGTATCAAACATGGTTTTACCGGTTGCTCCGGCAATAATGAGGTCGATGTTTTTTTTGCGGGCTATATGTAGGGCTGTTTGGGCGGGTTCACCCTCATCATCAAGGGTAAAAATTGGGTTTATATGCACACTTCTTAACTCTATGTTATCAATAAATTGGTTGTACTGCTGCACATGATAGGCTCTTATAACCCTGTTTACCTCTTCTTTGCCTTTTTCGGTAAAATAGTAACCCAGCGGTAGTTGGTATATGTGCTGACAGTGAATGGTAACATCAGCATTGTGGTGCCCAATAGTTGCCGCTACCTCTAAGGCTTTTTGAGAAGCCGGGGAAAAATCGGTATGTACCATAATATCGTTTAAACGCATTTTGGTTTCTTCGGGCACAAATAACATGCAGCCGTTAAAACTGCGCAATAATTGGCCGGTAACAATGCCGTTTCCTTTTAGCTCCCGTTTTCTGCCCACAATAAGCAGGTCTATTTTTTTTATGTTTGCCCAATGAATAATTTCCTTCATAGGAGAGCCTTCTGCCACAATATAATCTATATCGGCATCTCCTTTTTCGCCAAAGTGGGCAGTTACCTCTTCGGTCATTTTTTCTTTTAGAACTTCATCGGGCGGCAGGCGCAGCTCCGGAAAATCGCTCCATAAGTTTGCGGGTACATCTAAGCGTTTCTGGACATTGATAAAATACACCTTTTCAGCGCCTAAAAACCGGCACAAAAAACCTGTATAACCAATAATGGTTTTATCAAGAAGGGTAAAGTCTAAACCCACCAATATCTTCTTACCCTTAAACATACCCACAAACAATTTTTTTGGAAAGAAAATGATTGAAAAGCAGATAATATCGGGTGCAAAAATACCTTGCCCGATTGGGTGTAAAAATGACTTTTGTCAATTTGGCATGTTTTTTTTTCTTAGACCTGTCTTAATCGCCTTATACCCTACCGGCAGCTTCAACTTTTTGTATGCCAAACTGTTTTTACCCTACATAACAGCTAAGCGCAAGTTATTTAAAACCGCCTTGTAATTGCACAGCCCCGCAATTTTAAGTACCTTTGCCACCTAATTAAAAACAACAAAAAATTATATCACATGAAGATGTTAGTCTGTATCAGCAAAACGCCCGATACAACCTCTAAAATTGCTTTTACGGATAATTTTACCCGTTTTGATACCAGCGGGGTTACGTTTATTGTAAACCCTACCGATGAGTGGTATGCACTGGTAAGAGCCATTGAAGTAAAAGAGCAATTGCAAACCGGCTCTGTTACGGTTATTAACGTGGGTCCTAAAGAAAATGAATCGGTGGTAATTCAAAAGGCTTTGGCAATAGGCGCTGATAACGCCGTTAGAATTGATGCCGATGCCGCCGATGCTTTTTTTGTAGCTTCACAAATTGCCGCACACGCCCAACAAGAGCAGTACGACCTTATTTTTACCGGCAAAGAAACCATTGATTACAATGGCTCCGGAATAGGGGGTATGCTTGCCGAACTGTTAGATATGCCCTACCTATCACTGGCTAACCACATGGTCATTGACGCTGCCGGCAGCGCCACCATAACCCGCGAAATAGAAGGCGGTGTAGAGGTAGTAACAGTGAATAAACCCTTTGTAATCAGCGCTCAAAAGGGTATGGCAGAACAACGCATTCCCAATATGCGCGGTATTATGTCGGCAAGAACTAAGCCCGTTAAGGTTATAGCGCCGGTTTCGGTTGATACTTATACATCTATTGTAAATTACCAGCTTCCGCCTGCACGTACAGAGGTGAAACTCATTGACCCCGAAAATCCCGAAACCCTCATCAAACTTCTGCACGAAGAGGCTAAGGTAATTTAACCGGCTCTATTTTTTTAACAACACCTACATTTTATAAAAAAAATCATCAATTATGTCTGTTCTCATATATGTAACTCACGCCAACGGCGTAATTAAAAAAAGCACTTTTGAAACAGCTTTGTATGCACGCAAAGTAGCCGATATGCTGGGAACTGCCGATGTAGTGGCAGTTTCGTTAGGCAATGTAAGCCAAGCCGAATTAGCGGCTCTGGGCAACTACGGTGTTACCCGCGTTTTAGCCGATAATAGTTCGGTTTTTACTCAGTTTGATTCGGCAGCACAGACTAAGGCATTGGCAAATGCGGCTACCGCTACAAATGCTCAGGTAGTTGTACTGTCGCACAATAGCGCCGGTAAAGCCATAGCGCCGCGGTTATCTGTCAGGTTAAAAGCCGGTTTGGTAACAGGCGCTATTGACCTGCCTGTTATCAGCGGAGCCTCTTTTACCGTTAAAAAATCGGTTTTTTCGGGCAAAGCCTTTGCCAATTACGCCATCCATACGCCGGTAAAAATTGTTTCGGTTAGCCCCAATGCTTTTCCGGTGGTAAAAGGCAGTGGCAGCGCCACAGTAGAAGCATGGCAATCGGGCGTATTGGGCGCTGATGTAAAAGTAACCGTTAAGGAGGTTAAAACCATGAGCGATAAAGTAGCCCTACCCGAAGCCGAATTAGTTGTATCTGCCGGACGCGGCATGAAAGGTCCCGAAAACTGGGGTATGATAGAAGAGCTTGCCGATGCATTAGGCGCCGCTACCGCTTGCTCACGTCCGGTAGCCGATGTACACTGGCGACCTCACCACGAACACGTTGGGCAAACAGGTATTGCTATTAGCCCTAACCTGTATATTGCCATTGGTATTTCGGGAGCTATCCAGCATTTGGCGGGAGTAAACAGCAGCAAGGTTATTGTAGTTATAAATAAAGACCCCGAAGCGCCCTTCTTTAAAGCTGCCGATTATGGCATTGTGGGCGATGCTTTTGAAATTGTGCCGCGCTTAATTCAGGCGGTTAAGACATTTAAAGCTCAAAACGCTTAGTAACTTTACTCGCAAGATAGTTTTTACATTGGGGAATAGGTTAATGCCTGTTCCCCAACGTAAATTTACCCGATGCTTATTGTAGCTTTTAATCAACGATTTTGCAATTTGGGGTGTTATTACCATGATTTTACCCATTCACTTTTCTCCTCTTTCCGGTTTTTTCAACTGCTATGAAAAAAATTGAACTCGAAATTATTGCACTTTCTCACAGTGTTGCCCAACAACAATCCTATGCCGTTATTCTGGGCGAATCAAACGGTATGCGGCGTTTGCCGGTTGTGATAGGGGTAGTAGAGGCACAAGCTATTGCTATGGCAATAGATAATGTACCCCCACAACGGCCTCTTACGCACGACCTGACCCGCAACATCTGCCTCGAATTTGGGATTGAAATCAGGGAGGTTATCATCAGCAAGTTAATGGAGGGTATTTTTCATGCCACTTTGATATGTGAAAGAGCAGGTGAGGTGATTGAAGTGGATTCTCGCACATCAGATGCCCTGGCATTGGCGGTTAGGTTTAATTGCCCCATTTATACGTATGAACCCATCTTAGACCAAGCCGCCATTGTACTAAATGAATCGGGCATAACCACACCCGAAAAGGAGAAAGAAAAAACCAAATCGTCGGGCACAAAAGAAAACGACATGTCGCGCCGTAGTAGTGAGGAGCTGCATAATTTACTTCAGGAAGCCATTGCCCGAGAAGATTATGAACACGCTGCCCGTATCAGAGACGAAATAAATAAAAGGATAAACAAGTCTCAATAATAAATACACCCAGCCCTAATAAATCAAAAGAGGCTGTCCGAAAAGGGCAGCCTCTTTTGATTATGTGAAACCAGAACCGGAACGGAAACATTATTTAACCAACAGAATTTTTTCGGTGGCTTTTTCTTGTCCGTTAATCAATTCAAGAATATAATAACCGGTGCCAAATCGGGATAAGTCAACATCTAAGGTATGTCTGCCGGCAGCCGTATTTTTCTGCGAGCTGAAAACCATTCTGCCAAGCATGTCATAAACATTAATGTTTAAATTGCCTGCATTTTCAAGCGTGTACTCTACCATTACCTTATTTTGAGTGTAATTGGGGTAAATAGCCAAGCCGGGTTTGGGTGCATCAATGGCAGCAGGTGTAGAAACAGAAAGGGCTACACCGCTCAACTCGCCTAATGTGTGTTGATCGCCAGTATTATCTACTGTGTTAAAAGCGGTATATTTAGCACTTACTTCCAAGTTTGCAGGTATAGAAGCATTAACCACCTCAAAACAGTAGCTGGCTACGTCCACCCACTCTGTGTTGGTAACAGTGGGGCAGCCCTGATTGGGAGCAAGCAGTAAAATGGCATAATTGCCTTCGCCCACTGCGCCGGTTTCTAAATAGTTGAAACTATTTTTGTAAAATGAAGTGGTACCACCTAATGCGCAAAGGTTGCCTTCGCTTAGGTTAATGGGTGTGGCAGAGGGATTGCGCAATGCAGCCGTATTGTAGGAGAAAAATATGGTAGCGCTCCCAATTTCAAAACTAATGTCTTGTGCTTTTACTTGCACGGTAACGCAATAGTTGTTTCCGGTAAGAACGCCGTTGGCAAACCTTACGTCCACCACGCCGGCAAAAGTAAGTTGTGCGGCAAGCAACAAGGCTAAACAAAAAGTAGCTAATTGTTTCATGGAGGATACAATTGAGAAAGTGAACTTAAAATTTCAGGTAAAGCTACACATTTATACGCTAAAAACCAAACGAAGTTGGGGTAAAAGAAAATTTTTTTTTCACAACGCTTAATTTAAGCAACTTTTGGACGGTTTTAGACCACAGAAATACTGAATCTACCCATTTTTACCTCACTTAACCTCATCATTAAACAATTTGGGTAAATGAAATGTTACCAATAGCGCTCAATAAGCCCAATTGTGTTTTGAAAAATAAGGGTTTTAATTTTTACAACATCACTAAAATTTTGAAATAAAGTAACCATGTATCCTCCACACATTACTGCCCCCATGAAAGCCGACCTTACCGATGTGGGCTTTGAAGATTTAACTACTACTGACCAGGTTGATGAATTGGTAACCAAGTCAGAAGGAACTGTTTTTGTGGTAATTAACTCCGTTTGCGGTTGTGCCGCCGGTAATGCCCGTCCCGCTGCAAAATTAGCTATGCAGTATGCCAACAAAAAGCCCAATAAAATTGCTACGGTTTTTGCCGGGGTTGATTCGGCAGCCACTAATCAAGTGCGCAAATATACGCTTCCCTATCCGCCGTCTTCGCCCAGCATGGCATTATTTAAAAACGGCAAATTGGTGCATTTTATTGAGCGCCACCAAATAGAAGGCATTTCTGCCCAACAGATTGCCCGCCATCTTTTGGAAGCATTTGAGCAATACTGTTAATGATTTTTTGTCTTTACTATGTGCCTTGCCGCTTTTTAGCCCAGCAAGGCAACAGTAGTTTATAAGGCGCTATATTTTGAAACATCTGACATGCTTAGGAAATTTAATTGGAGGGCGTTGCCGCTACCTACTACGGTCCTACTATCTGATTTACAAAATTAACAGCTAAACCCGGCTTAAAAGCCAAAGTATATACAATGCCAAAAATGCCTCCGTAAAAGTGGGCATTATGTCCTATGTTATCATTGGCGTTTCTTGCTGCATAGTAGGAGTAAGCAAGATACAACAATCCCGCAATAACTGCTTTAATAGGAATAAACGGAAAAAATATGATGTAGAGGTTTGCCCAAGGGTCAAACAAAATATAGGCAAATACAATGGCAGAAACCGCTCCCGATGCACCTAAACTGGCATAATAAGCATTGTTTTTGTGTACAAAAAAGCTGTACATTTCTGAGCTGACCAAACCGCCTAAATACAGCAAAACATATAATATATTGCCTGCACTGCCAAATATGGCAGCATAGTACTGCTCTACAATAGTGCCAAATTGGTATAATACAAACATATTAAATAACAAGTGCATCCAGTTGGCATGTATTAAACCTGAACTTACAAACCGGTGGTACTCGCCGTTTCTATGAATTACATAGGGCGAAAAAATGAGCTTTTGCCTAAGTCCAAAATCATTAAAAGCAAGGTAAGACGTAAGGCAGGTTATGGCAACAATAATAATGGTGAACATTGTGCTTTGAATTTTAGCGGCTAAGGTAAAACAAGTATTTGGTTTTTTGTAGGTTTTGTTAGTCAGATTAACCAATCGGGTTACAACCACGTCAAGCCCAGTTGCGCTTCGGCATATCGTTTGGGAAGTGGTCTATACTCAACTAACTCATACGATACACCAAAGATATTGTGAATGTTTACCGATGTGGTCAGTTTAACAACTCCTATTTTAAAGTGCTGTGTTGCCATTATGTGCGATAGCCAAAATGGCGGTAAAAATCTGCTGTTATCAGAAGTAGTAAAGCGCTTACCGGTATAATTTTGTTGCCAAGCCAAACCGGTACTTTTATAGGTAAGCGTTAGGTTGTTTTGTACTGTGTGGTAAGGAACATATATAAATTGGTGTTTGCTTTGCCCATTGAGTTGATTGGTAGTAAGTTGGTATTGATAATTTATTTTAAGGTTTAAGGTTAGGTTGTTTAGGTTATATGATGCTTGCAATCCTGCCTCCAAACCCCTCGACCATACGCGGGAATGGTTTACCGGCTGCCATACATTGCTGTTTTGCTCAATGGGCAGCCACTGTATCCAATTTGTAACTCGGTTGCTATGCAGGGTAAAATCGGCATGTAGGTTTACCAAGCCTGCCATGTTTCCGGTAGCTTGTAAACCACCTTCCTGCTGCCAGCCTTTTTCGGGAAGTAAAGCGGTATTTCCGCCCGGTTGCCAGTATAACTCGTTAAAGGTGGGTAAGCGGTAGTTTTTACTGGTCATAGCAAGCAGTTTCAGATGTTTATTAAGGGTAAAATGTAATCCTGCCGATGCGGCTAAAGGCAAAAAGCGGCTGTTTGCCAACCCTTGCCTGATACTTGCCGAAGCCTCCATTTTGCCCGAAAGCAAAACCCCTTTTACTGCGCCGTAAGTTGTAAGTAGGTTTTGTTTTGCTCTTCCTGTATAATTGTCGGTAAGCGCTGTTTGCAAGGTATTGTTAATACCCATGCTGAGTAACCACTGCGGCTTGGGTTGCAGGGTTAAGGCAGTTTCGGTTACAAATTGGCTGCTTTTTGAACGTGCGTTTAGCGCTAAAGTGGTATCGGTGTAACGCAGTTTTTCGGTTAGCAAGGCAGTTTTGCTCTCCATTGCTATTTTAGCGCCGGTGTATTTCCACACTACAAGCGCTCGGTGCGATTGGTCAAACTGACGGGCAGCGCCGGTTTGGGCAGTAAGCGGAGCCGGAATTTTTCGGTCAGAATCATTTGCCCAATAATAAAAACTAATCATTTGTCGGGCAGCAATTTTACCATGCAACGCATACAATCCTCCTTGTTGAAAAATGCCCGCATTTGTAAGCCTTTTAAGTTCGTTGCCCGGCAGCGTGTATTGCCTGTACGGATAATTGTTTTGCGTGGCAAAATGTCGGTATTTTACTGAACTATGCCACTTTTTATTGCTCCAACCCAAATACGCAACATTGCCAACTGTACCAAACATGCCCACCGATGCCGTGTATTTTACCTTTAAACCCTTATCAAACTCCGGATTATTAGTGAGCTGTATTGATGCGCCAAGATTAGCTACATTATGTAATGTACTTTGGGTTGCAAAGTTAATTACTACCTCATCGGCAAAAAAACTACCCAACAAAGCCGGTTCGGCAAACCCATTCATTGGGTTTTGGATAGCTATACCATTCCAAACCAAAGCCGTATGCTGTGAACTTAGCCCCCTAATGGTAATGGAAGCTAAACCACCGGGCGAGTAGTTTCTGATAACCGCTGCCGAGCCATAACTCAGTAAGGTTTGCAAACCCGATGTTTCAAAAAACGGCGTTAGCGCCGAATCGGGCTTCCAAATTTTACTGCCCGATGCAAAACTACTTATTTTATTGGCAGTAACCAATTGCTGAGGCAGCGTATAACTGCTATCGGGTAGAGCTTCTTGAGCTGCACAATCCCAATACATGAAAGATAGTATTGAAATAATAATGTATAACCACATGTGTTTCATTGCTCTTAACAAACCTAAATTGCCCTGTAAAGTTGAACATTGCCAAAATTAAACGCTAACCGCTACACTTGTCTGCTGAATCATTGAACCTGTATGCAAAAAGGGTGTTTATATGTTGTTTAGCTGTGCCAATTTTAACAATTCGGGCAAATTGTTTTTCTATTCTTATTTTTGAATTGTCAATGGAGCGTTACCTGCAAGTTTTTATAAATGGTTATACCGGTTATGCCAATTATTTATGGAACGAAATAACCCACCCCGGGTGGCATAACTACTTTTACTGGCTTATTGGGGTTTCTTTGTTCTTTTTTGCCTTGGAGTGGGTAAAACCCTGGCGAAAAGAGCAGCCAAAATTCAGAAAAGATTTTTGGCTCGATTTCTTCTACATGTTTTTCAATTTTTTTTTGTTTTCGTTGGTTATTTACAACGCAATGTCTGATGTGGTGGTAAACCTGTTTACCGATTTGTTGGGCATGGTAGGTATAACCAACTTGGTTGCGCTCAATATAAAAGCTATGCCTGTTTGGGCACATTTACTATTGGGTTTTGTAGTGCGCGATTTTGTACAATGGTGGATACATAGGTTGCTGCACCGCTCAAACCGGCTATGGGAATACCACAAGGTACACCACTCCGTAGAGCAAATGGGGTTTGCAGCCCACCTGCGTTACCATTGGATGGAAAATGTGGTTTATCGGACAATTGAATACATTCCGCTGGCGCTTATCGGCATAGGGTTAAACGATTTTTTTGTTATTCACATTTTTACCCTTGCCATTGGGCACTATAACCACTCTAATTTTAGCGTAAGCGGCAGCGTTACCGGTGCAGTAGTGGGTTTGCTGGTAGGTTTGGCTATTGCCCTACGCGCTTTTGACCTAAACGTTTTGCCCGCCGGCGCTGCTTGGTGGCAACAATTAGTGGTGATAGTTGCAGCAGCATTGGTTGGCGCTTTTGTGCTGGGCAGGTTTATGAAGCGCATTTTTAACAGCCCCGAAATGCACATTTGGCACCATGCTTACCACTTGCCACAAGACAAGCAGTATGGCATAAACTTTGGCATTAGCCTGAGTTTGTGGGATTATATTTTTGGCACTGCCTACATTCCGCATAATGGCAGAGATATAAAATTGGGTTTTCCGGGGGTGGAGCAGTTTCCGCATACCTTTTCGGGGCAAAACCTGCACGGTATTATTCCCGAACACGCTGCGCAACAGCCCGAACAACCTTAGCCTTTAACAACAAAATGCTCTAAAAAAGCGAACTTAAATTTGCCCTGTACTGTTTGGCTATTTAGATTTAGTCTTAATTTTGTGTGCCCCTAAATAAATGACTTGGGCGCCTTATACACTCACCTTTAACACCTGAACTTTTTGCATTTATGGAAACAACCAATAAAATTGTCAGCATTTATACCGAAGCCACGCCTAATCCGGCAACCATGAAATTTGTGGTAAACCAAATGCTGCTACCTCAAAACAGCGTAGATTTTCCTAAGCCCGAAGCGGCAAAAGACATATCGCCCCTTGCTGAGGCTTTGTTTACTGCCTTTGACTATGTGAGCGGCGTATTTATAATGAACAATTTTGTAACCATTACCAAAGCCGGAGAAGAATCTGATTGGTTTGAAATTGCCCCACAACTGCGTGAGTTTATCCGCAATTATGTTTCGGAGGGTAAACAAGTGGTAAATACCGATGCGCTTAAAGCAATGGTTGCCGCTAACCCCGATGCCAACCCTAATGAGGTAAGCGCTAACGATAGCGAAATTGTAGCCAAAATTAAGGAACTGCTCACCAAATATGTGCAGCCCGCAGTAGAAATGGACGGCGGCGCTATTGTGTTCAGGTCGTTTAACAATGGCGTGCTTACTTTAGGTATGCAGGGCTCATGCAGTGGTTGCCCATCTTCTACCATAACACTTAAAGCCGGCATTGAGGGTTTGCTAAAACGCATGGTGCCTTCCGTAGAAAGTGTAGAAGCAGAAATGCTGTAACCCAAATAAATAAGTTACACCAAACACAAGAGCCAAGACCCCTTCCTAAAATACCACACACAAAAAATCGGGCGGTTATTTGGCTTGGGTAACGGTGTTATAGGGCAGTTATACCATTGATGTAACGTTTTAGGGGGGCTAAACCCGTTTTTTTGCGTATTAACTTGCCGGTTGTTTGGCTAACGTGTAGGTTTTTTGGAGGGTAACAATATCCGGAATGTTGTTGTGATGCCATTTTTTTAGTATAACCCCATTTTTGAGCAGTATTAAGCCCGGATTGGAGGTTATCATGGTTTTTAGCACGGTGGCATCGGTGGTGCAGAACTCATAATTAGCGCCGCTGATGATTTTAAACTTGGCAATTTGTTTGGGTGTTGAGGCAGTTAG
This sequence comes from Bacteroidetes bacterium UBA2322, assembly GCA_002345145.1. Taxonomy (GTDB): domain Bacteria; phylum Bacteroidota; class Bacteroidia; order Chitinophagales; family UBA2359; genus UBA2359. The sequence continues at coordinate 5,842 of DDVC01000187.1, read as the reverse complement.
GCATCGGAAATGATAACCGTTTGCCTTGCAAAATTCGTACAACCTGTTTATTTTGGGTTGGGCAGCAAGGTTAGAACGGCTAATATCGCCGGAAATAAGGAGGAAGTTAAAGGCGGTATCAGATAATACAGATAGGGTAATATCGATTTTGTCTTCGGTTTTGATGGAAAAATCGGTAACAACCGGCACATAACCCATTTTCACCAATTTGGTTTCCCGATGCTGGTACTCCCAGTTTGCTTTTTCTTGCCAGGGGAAATTTTGGTCGGTAAAGGCTTGTACGTTGCCCGATTGTTTGTTTTTGTAGTAAAGAATGGTTTCATACTCAAACTCGGGTGCATTTTCGGGCGGGAGCATGTTTTGGAGGATATTAAATCCGGTGTGGTAGGGTCTGAAATCATACAGGGGTAAATTTAAACTTCCATATACACTTAGCGCCACACAGGTTATACCACTCCAAATAATGAAGGCTGCACTTTGGTTATCGGGCGCTATTTGGTCGTTGTCAAAATCAGATTGAAGTTTAAGTTTGTGTAAATACCAGGTGGCAATAGCCAAAAGCAAGGCAATTGACCTTATTGCCAAATTACCTTGGGCATGATTTAGCGATAATATGTCGCCAAAACAAATGCAATCATACACTACCTGATATTTCCATGAGAGGAAAGCTACTGCCCAACTGCAAAAAACTACCGCCAATGCCACACGGGTAGCATTGCGAAGTAAAGCGCCGCTTAGTAATCCTACTCCGGCAGTAAAGGCAGCTGTGGCAAATAAAATGCCTATGGGTGCGGATAGGATTTCAAAGTCATCGGGATTAAATAGTTTTATGTATTCGGATATTTTGTAGGAAAATCCTCCCGAATCAATGCCTCTGAGCAAGCCAAATATACACAAGGCTGCCCCCAAAAGGTAACGACAAAGGTGGAGTAGCAAAGACATAGGGCGAGGGGAGTAGGGTAATTGAAATTTACCTTTTTTGCAATAAAGGCGAAACATCGGTTTGGTGTTGGTGCAAAAGTTGGTAGAGTAGAGCAATTGGTTCATCGGGAAAAACGGCAAGGATGGTAGCTTGGTAAATAGTTGAACCGTCAAAATGACCTTGTACCAAAGCTAATTTACCTACTTCATCGGGTTGTATTTGAATAGGGTAGGGGCTTCGGGCTTCCATCATACGAATAGGTGTTAGCGGCACGTCCCAACCGTTCATTTTGAGAACGCTTGAAACGGGGCTGAGGTTAAAGTTTATACCCAAAACCCCAATCATAACAGGTAGTAAGTTTGATGCCTTAGCTGCGGAGGTAAGTATGCTATCGGCAGAATTGTAACTTAGTTCTATGTTGTTTTTAAGAACATCGGTATAAACAGTTAGTTTTGGCAGGGCTTTTATTTCCATTCCGGTGTTGGTTTTGGGGCAAGTGCAGGCAGTTGTTAAAAGAAGGTAAAAGGGCACGGTAAGCCATAAGAGGTTTGAAATAGCGGGGTTATTAGGTTTATTTGATGGCTTGGCAAACATATTTGGGTGTATTTTTGTATAAGCATATTGGAAAAACTAACCACTTGCCGCTTGTTTAGGATATTGATTGGTAAGGGTTTTGTTTTGCAAATGTACTATTTTTTACCACAATTACAGCCATGAATTACTACACCGGTATTTATGTAGATACGGAAATTATGCTCAAACCCATAGAGGAGGCAAATGCTCATGGCATTTTTGAGTTGGTAGAGCAAAGCCGGCAGCATTTGAGCCGTTGGTTGCCTTGGGTAGAGTACAATACGCATTTAAACCACACTCGTCAGTTTATACGAGGCGTACTGGCTAAAAAAAACTGGGGTGAGCAGGCTGTTTATGTTATTTGGTATGCCAATACTATTGCCGGCATTATTGACCTTCATAGCATTGATGCCAACAGCCGAAAAACTAACATAGGGTACTGGCTGGGGCACAGATTTACCGGCTTAGGCATTATGACCCGTGCTTGTAAAGGACTGTTAGATACGGCGTTTGGGTTTTTTGATTTTAACAGGGTGGTAATTAAATGCGCAACAGAAAACCACCAAAGCTGCGCCATTCCCCAAAAACTGCATTTTACCCTTGAAGGTATTGAGCGGCAATCGGAATGGCTCAACGGCTGTTTTGTGGATTTAAAAGTTTACAGTATCTTGCAGGCGGAATGGAAGGAGAGGTATGGGTAGCGCTATGTTTTGCCTCTTATTTTGTTTGTTGCCGATTATACTATCCATAAACCCCTTGGCTGTGTTTTTATGATTTTACGCTTTTTACTTTATTTATGTGTTGCCGCTTTACCTATGTTTGCTTTTTTGGGCAATAATAGTGCGGGGGGTGGTTTATCGGAAAATGAGTTATTGTTGCCAAAATCATCGCCGGTAATGATTTGCATGAGCCCCAAAGCCTACGCCTACCACCGCTATCATTGTGCGGGGCTTAAACGTTGCAACCATAATGTAGCTACTGTATTGGTAAGCGAAGCCATTCGTAAGGGGTACAAACCTTGTGGTTATTGTTACTAACCAAACCAATTTGCACTTTTAGTGTTTTTACCACATCTGTAACCAACTACTACACACACCATGCAAGACATTACCGTTGAAGAACTGAAAAAACGCCTTGATGCCGGCGAAGATTTGCTCATTATTGACGTTCGTGAGCCCTATGAGTATGCCGATTTTAACATTGGCGCAAGGCTTATTCCGCTGGGTAGTTTTGCCCTGCACCTCGATGATTTGGAAGATTACAAGGATACCGAAATTATTTTGCACTGCCGCTCAGGTAAAAGAAGCCATACAGCAAAAGAAATTATGCTGGCGCAAGGTTTTACCAAGCCCCGAAACCTGCTGGGTGGTATGCTGGAATGGCAGGATAAGTTTGTAAAAGGGTAACAGCAAATACTGTTTTTACCCGATTAAAATAAACTTACTCCATTTTTTAAAATCTGTAAAGCACCCTTTATTTTCATGCGCTTAACCACCAAATGGTTATTGGTTTACCTGCTGCCATTGGTTGGCACACTGCTCATTTACTGCCATGCCGATAAGCAGCTAAATCAAAACAGCGCCACGCTACCTTATAAAAATCTGCACGATACGGTTAAATATGTAGGCGCAGAAACTTGCAAAACTTGTCATCAAAACATTTACGACTCCTTTATGCGTACCGGCATGGGGCAGTCTTTTCATTTTGCTACACAGGCTAAAAGCGCTGCTCAATTTGGTAAACATATAGCCGTTTATGATAGCATAAATAACCTGCACTATTACCCGTTTTGGCGGCAAGATTCTTTGTTTATTGCAGAATATAGGTTGCTGGGTAAAGATACTTTGTTTAAAACCGAACAATATATCCGGTACATTATTGGCTCTGGGCAACACACTAACTCGCATATTATAGACGATAACGGGCATTTGTATCAAGCGCCCATAACCTTTTATACCCAAAAGGGTATTTGGGATTTAGCGCCGGGTTTTGAAGGCGGATTTAGTTCCCGATTTAACCGAATTATCGGGTTAGAGTGTATGAGTTGCCACAATGCCCTGCCCGATTTTGACTTACAATCGGAAAATAAATTTCATCAGGTTCCATTGGGCATTTCTTGTGAGCGGTGTCATGGACCGGGCGAAGTGCATGTGCATGAAAAAATGCGCGGCTTAATGGTAGATACCGCCACCCAAATAGATTATACCATTGTAAATCCGCGAAAACTGCCCACCCGCGAGTTGCAAATGAACGTTTGCCAACGTTGTCATTTGCAGGGGATAAGTGTGCTGAAGGAGGGTAAAGATTTTCCCGATTTTAAACCCGGTATGCCGCTTACGGAGGTAATGGACATCTTTTTGCCCGAATTTGACGGCAACCAAACTAAATTTATTATGGCTTCGCAGGCTCATAGGCTAACCAAAAGCGCTTGTTACCAAAAAAGTAATATGACCTGCCTTAGTTGCCATAACCCACATGTAAGCGTAAAAGAAACGCCGCTCCAAACTTTTAACAATGCCTGTATAAATTGCCACAATCCAAAACAAAATCAGCCCGATTGTACCCTGCCTTTACCACAACGAACCGCCAAAAACCAAAACAATTGTTCGGGCTGCCATATGCAAGTATCGGGCAGTATTGATATTCCGCACGTTACCATACATGACCACTACATTCGCAAACCCATTAACGAGTCTGACAGACAAAAAGTGGAAAATTTTATTGGACTCATAGCGGCTACCGGTGGTAATCCCGGCGCCCATACTAAGGCAAAAGCTTATTTGCATTATTTTGAAAGTTATACTGCTTCGCCGGCTTTTTTAGACTCTGCCTTAGCCCTCCTATCGGTTAGTACCCAACCCGCCTCAAAAACCCAAGATGCCTATATTCATGCTTATTACCTGCAACAAAATTATACCCAAATTACCCAACTTGCAGCTAAACTAAACCCACAAGCTATAACCGACCCCTGGACGGCTTACCGAACCGGCGAAGCTTTTATGCAAACCAATAAACCCGATTTGGCAACGCCCTTTTTAGCAAAAGCTGTTACTTTGCTGCCGCTAATGCCCGATTTTGCCCTTAAACTAAGTATTTGTTATATGCAACAACAGCAGTTTGCAGAGGCTAAAACAACGCTGGAACAACTGATTAAAAACCACCCAAATTATGCTTTGGCTTACTCAAACTTAGGCTTTGCCGAGAGTAATCTGGGTAATTTTACCCTTGCCCAACAACTCTACCTTAAAGCCCTTGCCCTTAACCCAATGGGCGAACAAGCCATGCTCAATTTGGCCGCCCTGCATTTGTTGCAACTCAATACCGCCGAAGCCAAAAAAACGCTTGCCCGATTGCTGCTAATAAACCCCCAAAACCAAACTGCCCAAACGCTTTGGAAACAATTGGTTAAACAGTAAAAATTGTTAGCGCCTAATACTGCTGCGTATCAATACCGGATATACTATAATTGCCGCTATAATAACCAAAGCGCCGGCATAAAAACCGGTATTCATTCGTTCCGATTCGCCAAACAGCAAGTAAGCAAATAAAATGCCATACACCGGTTCAAGGTTAATAGCCAAAGCCACCGTATAAGCCGATAAATGACGGAGCAAATACATAATGCCCACAAAAGCATAAGTAGTACAAACCCAAGCCAAGAGCAACAGCCAAACCCAATCGGCAGTAGGTAAACTAAGGGGCGAGTAGGTAAATCCGTTTTCTGCCAACAACAAATACAGCGCTACAATTATGGCTCCCGATGTCATTTCGTACATAGAAATAAGCACAAAATGGTATTTACCCGTAAGTTGTTTATTTAAAACCCCAAACAAAGCAGCCAAAAATGCCGAAATTAAGGCTAACACAATGCCTTGTATATAAACCAGTGCAAACCGGCTCATAATATACAAACCCAATATAATTACCACCCCTATCAGCACTTCGGGCAGGTAAATACGGCGTTTTTCTACTAAGGGCTCTAAAAGTGCGGTAAACAACGTTACACTGGCAAAACAGCCCAAGGTAACCGCCACATTACTCACCTTAATAGCCGCAAAAAAGGTAATCCAATGCAGCGCTACCAAAGCGCCCACGCCCACCATTTGCGCTATGGCTTTACCCGGCGCTTTCCAGCCAAGCCCCAAAATACTATTAACAGCTACCATACCTATGGCAGCAAGCGTCATTCTGTAACCCACCAATTCAGTAGCGGGTAAACTAATCAGTTTACCCAATATGGCGGTAAAGCCAAACAATAAAACAATAAAATGAAGTTGTAAGTGTTCTTTCAACATGGCAATAAAGACGCTTGTTTAACGTGAAGGTGGAATTAAAATGAACGCCCGA
>DDVC01000162.1:1384-3068 GCA_002345145.1 Bacteroidetes bacterium UBA2322 | reverse complement strand
AGTGTTAGTTCATCGGGGTTGCGGCGGGTGCTGATGTGTTTGATGCGCTCAGATTGGTGGCGGTGTTGGTCTATGTAATCGGGGCGTTTTGCATCGGATATGTTGATGGGTGCTGAACCATCTCGGAGTTGGCAGGTGCGTTTTTGGAGTTTTTTACCGGTGGCGGTGTATATCCAAGATACCTACTGATGTAAAATAACAAAGGTACTGATTACTCTCTGGCTTCCTTTTCTAAATACTCTTCACTACTCATTTTTAAATGTTCCAGTACATATTCGCCTGGAAACCCCATTGCCTTAAGCCAACTAATTTTATCCTTGTCATTTGTGAAGATTTGATGAGCTAAGTAACCTTCTACGACATCCCCGGAACAAGAGAGTCGATAAGCCCACTCGTACAATAAATTCCCCGGCTCTTTCTCCATTGCCTTTTTTTGAAATTCTACAGCCAACTTGTTATCTTCTAAACCGAAGTACCATTCGGCAATATGAAGTATCTTGCCAAGAAAAAAAAGGTACTTTGCATTTTCCGAGAACTTCTCCTTTGATTGATTAAACCATTTTTGAAGCAAATCAACCATTCTATCTTGTTCTTCCTCAAGATATTCTTCTTCCACTAAAATGTTATGCAGTATGTAAATAGCCCTGATGTTTAATTCAATACTGTCTGGATACTCAGCCAGTAGATTATTAACCAAACCAATTGTTGTATTCCAGTTTCTTTTTTTATGAAAACCAAAGTCCTTTTCTATTTCCGATAATTGTTCTTTCCAGTTCATAAGCTACTATTTTTAAGGAATGAACATTGTACCAATTCTCGGAATACCATTTACTACGCTTCCTCTTATAAAAACTGTCTGCCCCCCAACATTTACAGGGATGTTATTAAAGACACCGCTTGCAGGCAGTTTGCCATTAGCAGCATTTAAGACAGCTCTAATCGTACTTTCTTGCCCGCCAAGCCTGTTAACTAATGGTCCGAGATTATGTTTTGCAGCAAAAATGTGTCTGATATCATTGCTATTTCTCATTACAAGCCCTACTGCATCATCAATAGTACGTGTAGAGAATTGGCTAATTAGCTTCGTCTCCCCCTTAACAGCTCCACCCACTCCCTCATCTGCAAAGTTAGCGCTTTTTCCGAAACGCCCCATGCCTTTGGGTATTAATTTTCCTAATGGTATGGCAAATGCTTCTAGTGTGTAGTCGTTATCTATTGCTCCACTTACAGGCTGAAACGACTGCCAACCGGAGTTGTCGCTGATGATTGGACCTTCCATTATCTGTCCGCTTTCTGCATCTTTGGATATGGAGGTTCTTACCGTTTGCGTTTCTAATGAACCGCCACTTTCGCGTGCATATTGCGTTTCTGTTTCAATGGAAAAGGTCTTTTTTCCGTTTTCTCTGCTTTTTACTATCTTTCCGCCGGTGTCGTGTTCTCGCCTATACCTTCGGGCTTCTTTTCTGGTTTCAAACAGCCCAAGCGGGTCTATGTAGGCGATGGGGTTATCAAAAGCAAACCGGTAGGGTGTCCATGCCGGGGCAAATTCCGCCATTGGGTCTATCTGCCACCACCTGCCCGTTTGGGCATCGAGGGTGCGAAACTGTGCATGGCTTACCTCTAACCCAAAATCTTCTACCCGCTCTATGCCATTGTACTGATACGCATTAGCCTCTACGCCTAC
>DDVC01000162.1:0-1117 GCA_002345145.1 Bacteroidetes bacterium UBA2322 | reverse complement strand
TTGCCCCTAAATTTCCTGAATGGGACTTTTTTTGTTATTTCGGGGGGCAATTACAAACTACGCTGCCTGCGTTCTACCATGCTTGGGAGAGGTTCAACAGTTTTGAGATATTCAATTAAGGGGGTGATGATAGCCCAGTGTTTTTCGGGATCATATTTGTAATGATTTTTAATGAGTTTTTCGTAATCGGAAATCAATTGATCATAGTTTGGGCGGGCTGATAGTTTTGCTATAGTGATTCCTCTTAAAGCATGGTTGTCTTTAGGAATTGCCCAATGCAAATTGAAGATGTTATCATTAAAATAACTGTCTAAAAATATGAGGTCTTTGCAGTTTTCTAAGAACTCAAAACCTTCTGTGGCAAGGTAGCTTTTTATGTGTAGGCTAACTTCGGCAATGTCTTCGGGGGTATATATATCGGTAAAATCGGGGTTGTTATTGGGAGCGTTTTTTAATACATGAATGTCCCGACCGAAACAAACCCATTCCTTGGCATACGTCAAATTTCCCCCACTAAATTTTGCAACTATATCCATCACCTCATTGACTCTCACTTCTAAACGAACATTCAACTGGTATTCGGGAAAATAATTGACGTAGCCAAATCCAACTCCTAAGAAGCCATTTGCAAATTTATTTTTGTACTCATAGCGGCTCTTTATTAGTTTGTAACCCCACCCTTCCATAAATGGGGTTAAATTTGAGTACAAATGATTGAATAATTCCTTTGTTTTCATTGGCTCTTGTTTTATTGTGGTATTGGCACATCAATAATTTTCCAACCTTTTACATCCATCACCTGCATGTGATAAAATTGTGCATTGATATTGCCACTTACTTTAACATCACTGGGAGCATTTTTGGGTCCACTCCTGTTTTCCAAAGGGTTACCCTGTTGTACTGCCTTAGCGGTGGCTTTTTGGTTGGGGGTTAGTAGTTTATGCGCGTTTTCGGGAGTTACCTTACTTATATCTTGTACAAGTTTTTGTTCTATGATGCCAGTTTTACCTTCTAATGTTTCAACTACTAAGTCGTTTCTACTGCTTACGCCATTAACTTTTGTTGTGGTTTGTTTAGCTATTGGCTTTAAACCTGCTTGCTCAATAGCTTCAACTCC
>DDVC01000161.1:8196-8715 GCA_002345145.1 Bacteroidetes bacterium UBA2322 | reverse complement strand
GCCCTTTTTGCTGAAAACAGGGGTTACACCTGGTTAAAAAACAGGGTGCAGAAAGTGGGCAAGCGCCTAATACTCCCAAAATTTTTGCAAAGTAGCTCTAAAACGCTGTTCGGGCAGGTAGTTTTGTTCAAGGGGTATAGCAAAGGGTACGGGGGTATCCAGCGCGCCGCAGCGCACCGGCGGAGCGTCTAAATACTCAAAACAGTGCTGGGCAATAAGGGCGCTCAACTCGGCGCCTATGCCGCCGGTAAGGCTGTCTTCGTGCAGCAGTAGGGCTTTACCTGTTTTCCGTACACTGTCAAAAACGGTTTCGGTATCAAGAGGCAGCAGGGTGCGCAGGTCTATCACATCGGCGCTTATGTGCGGAAAATCTTTTAGCGCTTTTAGCGCCCAGTGTACGCCCATGCCGTAGGTAATAATGCTAAGGTGGTTGCCGGTTTGTACGGTGGCGGCTTTACCTATGGGTACGGTATAAGGCTCATCGGGAATAAGTGCGTTAATGCTTCGGTACAGAGCTTT
>DDVC01000161.1:7881-8006 GCA_002345145.1 Bacteroidetes bacterium UBA2322 | reverse complement strand
GTTAATGCTTCGGTACAGAGCTTTGTGTTCAAAATACATTACCGGATTAGGGTCGTCTATGGCGGCAATGAGCAACCCCTTGGCATCGTAGGGGTTAGAGGGATAGACAATTTTGATGCCCGGCG
>DDVC01000161.1:0-7553 GCA_002345145.1 Bacteroidetes bacterium UBA2322 | reverse complement strand
GTTGATGATTTGGTTAAAACCACAGGTTACAAAATCGGCAAATTGCATTTCTACCATGCTCTTGTACCCTTTTACCGACATACCCAAGGCTATGCCCAAAATTGCCGACTCGCACAGAGGGGTGTTGCGCACACGAGCCTTGCCAAAACTATCAACAAAACCTTCGGTTATTTTAAACACGCCGCCGTACTCGGCAATATCCTGCCCCATCAGCGCCAGATTGGGGTAAAGTTCCATAGCCTGCCTAAGTCCGTCTGAAATAGCTTCTACAAAACGTTTGTTGGTTTGGGCATCGGTTTTAGGGGTAAGTATGGCAGGTGTGTGGGGTTTATACACATCGGCAAGTTCGGTTGGGGTATCGGGCGTAACTTCGGGCTGGGCGTAGGCAGCTTTTAGGTCGGCGTTTATGCGTTTATTTATATCGGTTTCTACCTGTTTTACCATATCGGGCGTTAAAATGCCTTCGGCAAGCAGGTAATTTTCGTAATTGGTAACGGGGTCTTTTTTAGCCCATTCGTCCATCAGATGCTGGGGCACATATTTAGTGCCCGATGCCTCTTCATGCCCGCGCATTCTAAAAGTGAGCGCTTCTATGAGTATGGGTCGGGGGTTTTGGCGCATACTTTGGGCAAGGGTGGTTATGGTATGATATACTTCAAGCAGGTTATTACCGTCTATTTGTATGCCTTCCATGCCATACCCCTGCGCTCGGTCCACTAAGTGCTTGCACTGGTACTGCTCATTGGTGGGTGTAGAAAGTCCGTAGCCGTTGTTTTCCACTAAAAAGATAACCGGCAGTTGCCACACTGCCGCCACATTGAGCGCTTCGTGAAAATCGCCTTCGCTGGTGCCGCCCTCGCCGCTAAAAGCTACGGCTACCTGCGGTTTTTGGTTGAGCAAACTTGCCATGGCTATGCCGCTGCCCACTGCCAACTGCGGGCCCAAATGCGAAATCATGCCTACAATATGGTGTGCATTGCTGCCAAAGTGAAAGGAGCGCTCGCGCCCTTTTGAAAAGCCGTTGTATTTACCCTGCCACTGCTCAAACAGTTGTTGGAGGTTCATATTTCGGGCGGTAAACACCCCTAAATTTCGGTGCATGGGCAAAATATACTCATCGGGCTCCAGCGCCAATGTTACGCCCACCGCTATTGCCTCCTGCCCTATTCCGGAAAACCACTTGCTTATTTTGTTCATGCGCAATTGGTTCAGCATTTTTTCTTCTATCAATCGGGGCAGTTTAATGGCTTTGTATAACCACAGTAAAGTTTCGTTGGTGTAGTGCCGCCTGTTGTAGGCAATATGTACCATGGGAGAGGAAGAAACAGAACGCATAACAAGGAATGGTGAATGAGGTAATTGGAATGAAACAAAAGCAATAAGCCCGAAAAACGAAACAGACCCACAAACCGGTTTGGGTAACAGCCTTTTTTGCCCGATGTTTATGCTCAGGCTTTTGCTATGATACTGCAAAGGTACTACTAAAAAGCCAAATGATACAGTGGGCAGGGTTTCAAATGCAAACAACCAATACATCATACCACAAAGTAGCAGGTTTGGGCTGTATAGGCTACAATTTTTTGGGCATTTTACCGTTTTAGCAGAGCTTTTTAGCCTGTTTGTTGTTTATTGCAATAAACCTTATGAGGATTAAAAAGTCAAAAATCTTGTTTTTTGTCTTTTTGACTTTGCAAGTTGATTACTACTAATTTTTAAACCCACTAAGTAAATATGAAAACACTTAAACTGACCTTTGCGGTAGTTTTGCTGGTATTGAGCAGCGGTGGTTTGCTTACTGCGCAAACCAATCTTTCGGACTACGGTATTCCGGTTGATATTTTTCCTACCGCCCCCAACGAAGCCGATGCTACGGCAGTAGTTAATTTTAATTTTGACTACATGGGTTTAAACCCGGGTCCTAATTTTTTACACCTCGACGATGCTTCTAAGGTAAAATTGTTTGCCTTTTACAGCCCGTATATTAAAAAGTACGCACTGTATGCCCTCACCGAAGACAAAAAAGACGTGCCTATAAAGGTTATACCCTCCGAAGACCATAAAAACTGCATTTTTGCCTACATAGGCGAGGATTGGGTAAACATTATTGTATCGGATAGGTATGGTTATACTACGCTTGAAGAAGCCAAAAAAGAGTACAAAGAAAAATAGGCTTTTTTGTGGTTACTATGAGTACCCATAATACGTAAAGAAAAACCAAACAACCCGCAGTTATTGAGCTGCGGGTTGTTTGTGTTTATGGCAATAGGTACAAGTTAAATGAACCCCGGTAACCTCTACTGCACTACCCAGCGCAAGGTTTGCACCTGTTTGCCGCTTGTAAGGGTTACAAAATACATACCTGTGGGCAAACTGGGCAGGTACACAGCATTATTACCGGCATACAAGGTTTGGGCAGGCATTACCGGTTGCCCTTGCAGGTTGGTAATTTGCAGGGTGTATGCCTGTGCAGCGGCGGCGGTAAATTGCAGGCGTGTAGCGCTGCTGCCTATTTGTGAGGGGTTGGGGTAAAGGGTAAATTGCGGTGCCGGTGTATTGGCATTGTCTAAGCCTACCGGTGGCTCGCAGGTATATACATCAACAGTAAAAAAATAAAAGTTTACCATATCACTGCCGCTGGCAAAAAATATGTTATTACCATTGGCAACTACGCCAAGCTCTATGGTATGGTGCGATAGCTGTGCGGTACTCCACGTATTGGTAAGGGTGTTGTAAATGTCCACCCTATTAGAGGCAGTACCCTCCACCCAACTCGGCGAAAGGAGGTTAAAACTACCGCCCCCGCCAAAAAAGGCTTTACCACATGCCGAAGCCGCATTGCTTCCAATAAATGCCCTTGCTACAGAAAGGTTAGCGGTAGTCCACTCACCGGTAGCGGTATCATAAATATCTACCCTGCTGCTGGGGGTATTGTCGGTTTTCATGCCTCCGGCAAAAAATACCTTAGTGCCTACAGCAGTGGCGGCAACAAAACCTCTTGCTTCCGATAGCACATCGGTAGTCCATGTGCCTGTAGCAAAATCATAAATGTCCACTTTATTGGTAACCGTGCTTAGGTTAAATCCACCGCCAAAAAAAGCCTTTCCGCCTGCCACAGCAACCCCCATAGCCACCCTTGGTTCAGAAAGAGCGGCTGTTGTCCACTCTTCTGTTTCGGTGTTGTATATATCTACCGTATTATAGGTTACTCCCAGCACCGCATTAGCGCCTCCTGCAAACAATACCTTATTGCCAAAACTTGCTGCGGCAGGGGCAAAACGCGGAACCGATAAATTAGCCACACTCCATACATTTGTTTGCGTGTTAAAAATATCTACCGTGCTGTACGTAATAGGGGGTGTTGCTAACTCTTCCATTCCACCGGCAAAAAAAATCTTATCGCCATTGGTTGCACCGGCAAGATAACCCCTTGCCACCGAAAGGTTCTCCATGGTCCATTCCTGAGTAAGGAGGTCGTAAATTTCTACTTTGTTAGTTCCAAAACTTGTAGGAGCAGCAAAACCACCTGCAAAATACACTTTTGAACCATGGGCAGCTACACCCATAGCTGCTTTTGCTTGGGTTAAATTAGTACCCCACCACGTGCCCTGCGCTTCGGCAGTAGCCCCTGCAAAAACAGCAATAAAACAGAAAAACAGTATTAACTTTTTCATTTAAAAGAGATAATTTGGTTAAAAAATGGTTGCCATTATTTTACAAAGTTACCCCGATTATACTTTAAAACAAATGATAAATGTCACTTAATACGCTGATTATTGTCATAAACTTTGTCTGAAATTTAGTTTAACACACCTTACCTGCTCTTTATACCCGATGTTACTTTTAATTGTATGTACCCTACCATTCAAATTTATGCCGCATTTGCAGACTAATTGGTAACATTTCGCGCAAAAGAAGGCAAAGGCTTTGCAACCTTTGCGCATTTTTGCACGCACCTGTTGTAGGACAGCATTTTTAATCGGGCTTGTTTTGCTATGCTCTTGGGTTAATCCGCAAGTACAAAGCCTAAAATCAACACGCATAGCGCATCTTACAGTTACCTTTCTGCCTAACTTATTTGTAAAATCCTGAACACTTATTGGCAGCGCTACCCAACAACCAAGTTTGCAGGCATACAAGCAAAGAATATCGGGGAAAAGTGCTACTTTTGCACCCCATTGCGCGGGCAAACGCGCAGCAAAGCTCTCTTTTCATTTTATCACCAAAACTGTTATACGCTAAATGCCCTACGTTTTTACCTCCGAATCGGTATCGGAAGGACACCCCGATAAGGTAGCCGACCAGATATCAGACGCTATATTAGACGAGTTTTTAAAGCAAGACCCGCACGCAAAAGTAGCCTGCGAAACCTTAGTTACTACCGGATTAGTGGTAATAAGCGGCGAGGTTAAAAGCAATTGTTATGTTGATGTGCAAAAAACCGCCCGAAACGTTATCAGACACATTGGATACACCAAATCGGAGTACCAGTTTGACGCCGAATCTTGTGGCGTTATTTCTGCCCTGCATGAGCAATCGGCAGATATTAACCGCGGTGTAGAGCGCGCCAAAGAAGAAGAACAAGGTGCCGGCGACCAAGGCATGATGTTTGGTTATGCCACCAACGAAACCGACAATTACATGCCCCTGCCGCTTGAACTATCGCACCTGCTGCTGCGCGAACTGGCAGATATAAGAAGAGAGGGTAAGCAGATGACTTACTTGCGTCCCGATGCCAAGAGTCAGGTTACGGTACTCTATGATGATAACCACCACCCCATAGCCATTGACACCATTGTACTATCTACACAGCACGATGAATTTATAAGAACCTACGACGGCAGCCACCAAACCGATGTAGATGCCGCTATGCAAAAAGCTATTTACGAAGATGTACTGCACCACCTTATACCAAGGGTAAAAGCTAAAATGCCCGAAAGACTGCAACACCTGTTTACCTCCGATATCCGCTACTTTATTAACCCTACCGGAAAGTTTGTTATTGGCGGTCCGCATGGCGATACCGGGCTTACCGGACGCAAAATTATAGTGGATACCTACGGCGGCAAGGGCGCACATGGCGGCGGCGCTTTTTCGGGCAAAGACCCCTCTAAGGTGGACCGCTCAGCGGCTTATGCCACCCGCCATATTGCCAAAAACATGGTTGCCGCCGGCATTGCCGACCAAGCGTTGGTGCAGGTAGCTTATGCCATTGGCGTTGCCGAGCCGGTGGGCTTGTATGTAAATACTTACGGAACCGGCAAGGTAAAAGAAAACGGCACCCTACTAACCGATGCCCAAATTGGTGAACGCATCAAAACCGTGTTTGACCTTCGCCCAAGCGCTATTATTAAACAACTGGGGCTTAAAAATCCTATTTATGCACCTACTGCCGCTTATGGGCACATGGGGCGCACGCCCGGTATGCACCATGGTTTTGAAACCTTTACCTGGGAAAAATTAGACTACGTGGAAACTTTAAGGCAACTGTTTAAGTTGTAATAACCGGCGGCAAGCGGCAATGTTTATGCTGCCGTTTGCCGTTAATTTACTCCCCCCAACACAGGAGCTATGGTTAAAATAGCCAACATAGAACTGGGCGAATTTCCGCTGTTGCTTGCGCCTATGGAAGACGTAAGCGACCCGCCGTTTAGAGCTGTATGCAAACAAAACGGCGCCGACCTTATGTACACCGAGTTCATATCATCAGAAGGGTTGATACGCGATGCCGAAAAAAGTATCAAAAAATTAGATATTTATGAAGAGGAGCGCCCGATAGGTATTCAGATTTTTGGCGCTGATTTAGAAAGCATGAGCGTTTCTGCCGAAATAGTGGAACGCGCCAATCCCAATTTGCTCGATATTAACTACGGTTGTCCGGTAATGAAAGTGGTGTGCAAAATGGCAGGTGCCGGCATACTGCAAGACGTACCCAAAATGGTAAAACTAACCGAAGCCGTGGTTAAAAGCACCAACCTGCCCGTAACGGTTAAAACCCGATTGGGGTGGGACGAAAACACTAAAAACATAGTGGAAGTGGCTGAACGCCTGCAAGATATAGGCATTAAAGCCATTTCGATACACGGACGCACCCGAAAACAAATGTATAAAGGCGAAGCTGACTGGACGCTGATAGGGGCGGTAAAAAACAACCCCCGTATAACCATTCCCGTTTTTGGCAATGGTGATGTGGACTCGCCCCAAAAAGCGCTGGAAATGCGCAACCGCTATGGCGTTGATGGTATTATGATAGGGCGCGCCTCCATAGGATACCCTTGGATTTTTAAAGAGATTAAGCATTTTTTTGCCACCGGCGAGCTGCTGCCTCCGCCCACCACAGCCCAAAGGGTTGCCACTGCCAAAGAACACCTGCGCCGCTCTATTGAGTGGAAAGGGGTAAAATTGGGTGTGCTGGAAATGCGCCGCCACTATACCAATTATTTCAGAGGATTTCCAAACATAAAAACGTTCCGTTCTGCCTTGGTAACACTGGAAAATCCCGATGAACTGTACCACACCCTCGACCAAATTACCCACACTTATGCCAATATGCTGCCCCAGCCGGAATGGGCATAAAAAACAACGGCACATAACTTGTAAATCACTATAACCACTGCTATGGAACTGCCAAAATTTAAATACAGTCCAAACGCTTACAACCTCGATTTGTTTGAGGAGGAAGAAGGTACTTGCTCGGTTTGTAACCAAAAAAGACAACTTAAATACACCGGTTCTTTTTACAGCGCCAAAGAGCCCGAGTACATTTGCCCCTGGTGTATAGCAAACGGAAAAGCCGCTCAAAAGTACGGCGGAGAGTTTAACGATTATTACAGCATAGAAGGCGTATCGGCAAACCCCGATGACCCCGAACCCGATGTGCCAAAAACACTGCTTACCGAAATTACCCAAAAAACACCCAGTTATACCGCATGGCAACAACAGGTATGGCTAACTCACTGTCATGAACCCTGCGCTTTTATAGGATACGCCGATGCTAAAACCATAGCGTCTTTTTTAGATGAGGTAACCGAAGATATTGAGCGCAGTGGTTTTGAGTCCCAATTGGTAAAAACCCAATTGTCAAAATCGGGGAGTTTGGCGGGCTATTTGTTTCAGTGTGTAAAATGTGGTCGGCACAGGCTGCATATCGACAGTGATTAGCCCGCGCTGATACCGCGCTACTTTAAACTAATGCTAGGTTGGAATTAAAATGAACGCCCGATAAAGATAAACCTGCGTAAGAGTTGCCTGCACTCGTTAAAACGGGCAACAGATTACGGTGCGCTGCACCTGATAATAATACGGTTTGTTGCTGTTCTACCAAGATTACGGGGCGCTGCCCCTTGTGTGTTACCAACATAAATTGCGCTTTTGGGGGTTTGCAAAGGTGCAGCGCACCGAAATATAGGTAGCAACCAAATTAAATGCCCTATTAACAAGGTGCAGCGCACCGTAACATATCACCCTACCTGTTTGAAATCCTTTTGCGATAAGCCTTTGAGCAAGCTCATAACTCCAACCTCACGTTAAACTATATCCCACTTTCCGCACCCTAT
>DDVC01000048.1 GCA_002345145.1 Bacteroidetes bacterium UBA2322 | reverse complement strand
AAATCGGCAGGCTTTTTCTTCACTCCCTCAGATACCGCAGATGCACGCAGAAATGCTTTAATTAACGTGAGGCGTTCATTTTAATTCCAACCTCACGTTTAATCACTAATCATACTTCTTCCCATCTGCGCAAATCAGCGAAATCTGCGGGCTTTTTCTTCACTCCCTCAGATACCGCAGATGCACGCAGAAATGCTTTAATTAACGTGAGGCGTTCATTTTAATTCCAATCTCGCGTTTAATCACAAATCATACTTCTTCCCATCTGCGCAAATCAGCGAAATCTGTAGGCTTTTTCTTCACTCCCTCAGATACCGCAGATGCACGCAGAAATGCTTTAATTAACGTGAGGTTGGAGTTGTGAGCTTACGCAAAGGCTTGCCGCAAAATGATTTCAGACAGGTGGGGTGATATATTTCGGTGCGCTGCACCTTTCAAAACCAAACGCGCCATTTATAGCACTTGGTGCGTAACGCACAAGGGGCATCGCCCCGTAATCTTGGTAGCACAAATGCGTACCTTATTTATTATCAGGTGCAGCGCACCGTAATCTGTTGCCGGTTTTAACGAGTGCATCTAAACCACACATAGGCTTCATCCCTATCGGGCGTTCATTATAATTTCAACCTCACGTTAAATTAAACTGCGAACCTCCGTAGCGGAGGGTTTAAACTCACCACTACGGAGGTTACGGAGCGTACCTATTACGTGCTACCTGAGCAGGGTAACGTTTCCTTTAAGCTGTTGGGTTTGGTTTTGGGGGTTTTGGTATTGCAGCAGCCACACGTAAACACCGGCGGGGCAGTTGGCATTTTTAAAAACGCCGTTCCAGTGGTTTTGTAGGGAGTTGGTTTCAAATACTAACTCGCCCCAGCGGTTGTAAACGGCAAAATAGGCGTAATTAGTTGGGCAGTTATACACTGGTCCAAACAAGTCGTTTTGTCCGTCTTGGTTGGGGCTGAAAGCGTTGGGCACGAGCAGGGTGCAGGGCAGTGGCTCGGGTGGGGTGCAATCGGTAGCCTGTACGGTAAGGGCGGCGGTGGCGGTGGCGCATTGGTTGGCGGCGGTTACTTGGTAGGCACCGCTTTGGGTTATGGTTATGGAGGGGGAGGTATTGCCGTTTTGCCAAACTAAGGAGGTGGCATTGGCAGCCACGGCGGTAAGTGTAACAGACTCGCCAAGGCAAAAATTGGTTATGCCCGAAACCGATACCACTGGCAGGGGGGCAAAGGTAATTTGTACGGAATCGGTAGCTGTGCCGCAAAAATTGGTTGCCTGCACCCAGTATAAACCTTGTTGCAGGGCGGGCAGGGTAGGAGCAGCGCTGCCATCTTGCCAAAGGTAAACGGCGTGTAAATCATCGGGCTGCTGGGCATTGAGCAGTAGGGTTTCGCCCGGGCAAAGCGTGGTATCGGGGGGCAGGGCAAGGGTGGGGCTGTATTGGTATTGTATAACTATGGTATCGGTGGCGGAGCTGCAATTGTTGGCTATTTGCACCCAGTAGGTGCCCGGTGCGGTTACGGTGTAGGTACCGGCGGCGCTGCCGTTTTGCCACAGGTAGGTAACGCCTGGTGTGGTGGCTTGCAGGGTTAGGGTTTGGTTGTTGCAGAGGGTTTGGTTGTTGCCTAAGTTGATGCTTAGGTTGCTGCCAAAGGTTACGGTGAGGGTATCGGAGGCAGAGCCGCAGTTATTGGTTACCTGTACGGAATAAATGCCGGCATTGGCAACGGTGAAGGTGGGCTGGCTGCTGCCGTTTTGCCATAGGTAGGTTTGAGCATTGGGCGTGGTGGCGTTTAGGGTAAGGGTTTCGCCCGGGCAAAGGGCGGCATCGTTGCCTAAGTTTACCTGCGGCGCACTCAAATACGTTACCGCAATGGCATCGGAAACCGACCCGCATTGGTTGGTTATGGTTGCCGTATAAATGCCGGGCTCTGTTATGGTATTGTTGGGGATGGTGTTGCCGTTGTTCCACTGGTAGGTGGCTTGGGCATCGGGAATGGAGATGGCTAAGTTTAGCGTTTCGCCATCGCAAAGCGTTACATCTGCCCCTAAATCAATGGTGGGATTGACACCAAAGGAAACGGTTACAGAATCGGTGGCGGCGCTGCAAGCGTTGGCTATTTGTACCCAATAAATGCCGGGTACCGATGCGGTAAAGGTGGGCTGCGTGCTGCCGTCTTGCCAAAGGTAGGTTACGCCCGATGTGGCGGCGCTGAGGGCAAGGGTTTGACCCGGGCAAAGGGTGGTATCGGGTCCTAAATTGGGCGACAAAAGGGTTTGGTAGCTTACGTTTACTTCATCAAACACTACGCCGCAAAGGTTGGCAACCTGCACCCAGTAGTTGCCGGGCTCGGTAACGGTAAAGGTGGGCGCGGTACTGCCGTCTTGCCACAGGTAAACGCCATCGGGTGTGGTGGTAGCGTTTAGGGTAAGGGTTTCGCTCGGGCAAAGCGACACATCGGAACCTAAGTTTACCACAGGCGGAAAAATATGGCTAAGCGTTAGGGCATCGGTAGCAGAGCCGCATTGGTTGGTAACGGTTACGCTGTATGTGCCGGCGTTGGCAATGTTTAGGGTGGGTTGTGTGCTGCCGTTTTGCCAAAGGTAAGTTACTGCGCCGGCGAGTAGTTGGTTAATGGGCACGGCAGAAAGGGAGGTGGTTAGTCCTTCGCAAAGTATTAAATCTTGCCCAAGGTTTACCACCGGTGGTTCAAGGAAATCAATAAACACAATATCGGTAGTAGTGCCGCATTGGTTGCCGGCAATTACGGAGTAAAAACCGGTAGAGCTTACGGTGTAGGTAGGGGTGGTTTCGCCGGTTTCCCACTGGAAGGCGGTATTGAGTGCGCCGTTGGTGGGTGTGGCGTTTAGTTGCAGGGTTTGCCCTGTGCAAAGGGTTTGGCTGTTGCCTATATCAATAGTTGGGGGTTGGGTAAAGGTGAGGGTTATGGCATCGGAAACCGAATTGCAAACGTTAGTTACGGTTACGCTGTATGTGCCGGCTTGGGTAACGGTAAAGGTAGGCGCGGCGCTGCCGTTTTGCCAAAGGTAGCTGATAGCGCCCGGCACATTGGGGGCAAGCATAAGCGTATCGGAATTGCAGAGCAACTGGTCTGACCCTAAATTAACGCCGGTGAGCAGGGGGTGTATTAACACGTTTTGCTCGGTGGTTTCTTGTACGCCATTGGTGAGTGTAACGGTGAGCGATACGGTATAGAGCCCGGGCGATGAAAAGGTGTGCGAGGGGTTGAACTGCGCCGATGTGTTATTGCTGCCCGATGCGGGGTCGTTAAAGTTCCACAGCGCCGAGGTTACAAAAGCGGTACTGAGTAGGGTAAACTGGGTGGCATTGCCAAAACAGGTGTTTTGGAAAGAAAAGGCGGTGGGTTTTAGGTAGCTCTGCACAAAATTGGGCAACCCGAAATTGGCGGTAGGACCACCCAAAAAAACGCCATCGTCTGTATAACCACAGGCTACACCCAAGGTGTTTGGGTTGTTTATAACCCCCAGCCACTGCGACTGATGCCGAGAAAAATAAATTTTACCATTGCTTGCCAACTGCAACGCTCCGCCAAAGGTGCTTGCCGAGGTGCCTACCAGCGTGGCAGAACTGATAATGGCTGCGGGCGTAGGCGCTTGCAGGTTGAACTGATAAATACCGGGAAAACCAAGCCCGTAAAAAGAGCCGTATAGTTTAGTGCCATCCGGCGAAAACTCTACGCCGTATGCGTTGAAATAATTGGCAGGCGTGGTAATGGGGTTAGATACTACGCCGGTTGCCGAGTTGAAATCAAAAATCTCAAACAGGTTCATTTCTTTAATAGCCAGCGCTAACTTATTGCCTATGGGTGAGGCTTTCATATACCCTGCCGAGTTGCCATTGGTGGCAATGGTGCCACCGGTGTGTACCAGCCCTACATTGCTTATAACCGGAGCGGGGCTAATGCCTGCGGCGGTGAGCAGATAGGCATAAAATGCGTTAGAATCCCACTCGTGGGTAATTATCCAAATGTCAAAATTGTTGTTGTGTTTTACCGCCGTTACTTTTTCGGAAACTAAGGGCAGCAGCAGCACATTTTTTACCGTTATATCGCCCAAGCCGCCCTGCAAGTTTAAATCAACAACAGAATACCTAAACCCCAGCGGTCCGCCTTCTTCATCAACGGTAAAGATGTAGTAAGTGGTGGCGCTGCCGGGCAGCGGCGCTACAACCGCCGCCTGCGATGAGGAGGCATCGCCTGCCAGCCCAAAACCGTTGGGCATTTGTATGTGGTTTCGGTTATAAACGCGGTTGCCGCTGGTGTAAAACAGCAACTCGCCGTTTGCATTGCTTATGGTGGCGCAGCCTTCATTGGTGCTGAGTATGCCGTTGGTATCGGGCAGGGGAGCGCCGGAGTTAAAATTTAGACCGGCAAATGTGCCAAAAAACCAAAAATTGGTTTCTTTTTGGGCAAACAGATTTACAGAAAATAGCAAAACAAACAGACTAATAAACCCGATGTGCAGGGAGCGAAGTAAGGTGTGCATGGTGGAGCAAAAATTGAGCGCACAAAGTTAGCCCATTTTAGGCATTGCCCGCCATGTTAGGCAATTTTTGCACCGGTAACGAGCAATACAGGGAAAAGGGAAAAGTGAGTAGTGTATAGTGAAAGGGGAAAAGTGTAAGGTTGGAATTAAAATGAACGCCCGATAGGGGTAAAATCTGCATAAGGTTTAAGTATGTTTGTTAAAACCGGCAACAGATTACAGTGCGCTGCACCCATTAAGAACATAGCACACATCTGTTCTACCAAGCTGTAGGGGCGCTGCCCCTTTGTGCGGTACTCAACAACCCCCATAGATTGGTGTATTGGGTTTAGCAAAGGTGCAGCGCATCAAAATATAGGTAATAACCAAGTTAAATACCGCATTAGTAAGGTGCAGCGCACCGAAATATAACGCTCTATGTGTTTAAAACCCTTTATTGTAGGCCTTTTAGCAAACGGATAATTCCAATCTTGCGTTTATTTACACAGTTGCGTTAATACCGGTTTGTTACCAACCATCACATAGGCTTCGCCTTGATTGAGTTTGGTTATATCTTGTAGCAGTAGTTTGGCTTGTTGTGTATTTAAAGCAAACTTTTGTTCCAAAAACTTGTGTGAAGTAGGGGTTGCATTTAGTACAATAGGAAACTGCATGAGTTCTAGAAAATTAAACTCGGCTTGGTCATAATCATCGGGCGATTGTGAGGCTAAAATAACTGCTCCACCGGAGGAGCGAACTTCGCGAATCATTTTTTCTAAAATTTTAGCACGTTTGCTGTTTTGCAAAAAATAGTGTGCCTCATCTATCACCACTACCATGCGTAATTGTCGGGCTTTGGTATTGGGGTTGAATTAATAACATCAGCACTTTTGGTACAATAATCCGACCAGCTATATCTCTCTAAACACATATTTTAAATGCCATGCAAAATTTTGAGGGTTGGGTAAGAAATTTAGATTATCGGGTAGTAAAATGCGTTTGCCCATCCATTGCTGTAAGTTGTAAGGTGAATCGCTTTCCTTTAAGCGAGTAACCAATACCTGATAGTTTGTATTTATGCCAATTAAACCTCTGTCAAATGCACGATGCAAATTAGGGCACAAACAAATGCCATTGGATATTGTATCATCAAAAGATTTGCTAAATGGTTTAATGTGACAAGCATCTATCATAGAAATCTCTGTTGTTGCTTCTATTTTCCAGCCCGATATACAACAAGTGTATTGGTAGATACGAGGCACTTCTCTTTTAAATATTGATCCCCTTACAAATACATCTTCCTCGTATTCCTCCAATGAAAGGTTCTTTTTAGTATTTTGCATTTGGGTTTTGTAGGTTGTGCTATCCTGTTCTAATATTTGTTTGCGAATTTCATCCGTATATTGTTGGGGATCTACTTGCTCTAAAATAGTATTGATTTTGTTAGGAAAATAAGTTTCCAACAAAGTTAATTTCAGTATTTCTCGACTTTGTTCTTGCTGCATCAAAGCACACAATTCATCGTCGATGTACGCATATTCAACGGCTGTTATTAGGTTGTTAATGCTTCTCATGGCAGATTTTGATTCTACCCAAATTTCACAACCTAAATTGGGTTGCAAATGCCAAAATGCTGCGCGCTCGTTTCGCAAATGATAGAAAGGCAAGGCAAGGCGTGGTTCGTGTGGGCTTGTTACCAATGCGCTCCAATAAACGTTGAATATGTATTTGAGTTCGGGAGTAAGATAAATTCTGTTGGTGGTAATGATTTGTTGCTGATAGGCGGCTATCACGCTCAACAACAAAACGGGTTTGTGGGGTGCGATTCCTTTGCTTTTATCCGTGTTTAAACTCTTGAAAGCCTGTTGATAGTGATTTAATGGGTTCATTTAGGCAAAGATAGTGGTTGTTTTTTTCACATCATCTACCCCGATAATCGTTTTATCTTCTTGGAGTGCGTTTTGGATAATGGTGTGCAGCGTTTTGTTGATATTGCGTGGTAGGCGTTTGTTGGTAGGCAGTTGTTGTTGAATAATGGTAGTAATGGCATCTTCTGTAAAAGGGCTGTAAGGTTGTTGTGGGTTGGGGCTTATTTGGTAGGCTTGCAACAATTCTCTAATATAGGTAAGGGTATCATCGGTAGAAAAATCTTTAAAACGCAAACGTGTATTTATACGACTTAGCAGGGCTTCCCGCAACAACAAATCTATTTTTTGTTCATCAGCTTCGGCAAGGGTTAGGTTAAGAAATATAGCTACATATTCATTTATGGTGTCAGTAAGGTCGCGTATGGTTTGGGCATATTCTTTGGCTTGTTTGGCTGTGTAAAATATGGCGTTTTCCATTTCATCAATCCAGATAAACAGCCTTTTAGGTGCTTGGGTTTGGGTGTAGGCAACAAGTAGAGCAGATACAAACTTGATACGGTCAGAAATAGATTTTATGTCGCGTGAAATGCGGTATTTTGCTTTTTCCTTTTTATCTAACCCGTTATAAAAATACTGGGCAAGTAGGTAGCCGTCGGTTGTAAAAGTATCAGTAGCAAGTTTTAAAACAGCTCGGGCAAACTCGCTGCTGGCTATTCGGTCGTACAACCTTTGTTCTAAAACATCATGTCCTATCAACATTGCATTTTGTGCGATGGTATTTTTTAGGGCATCCCACCCAATGGCATCAATTATATTATTCAATAGTTCATTGCTGGCTTTTTCACCTTCTTCGGGTGTACGGATATAAATGGTAACAACCTGGTCGTAGTTTGCAATGTATTGAATCCGATTATGCTTGAAATAGTAGGCTGCGTATGTTTTGCCACCGCCCCAAGGTCCCCAATTGAGTATAAGTTGTCGGGCATTTTGTTGGAAGGCTTGTTCATAGCAGCGAGTAATATCGCGTTTTTGTTGGTGCATACCAGCCCAAACCATATTGGCTGATGGTGTGGGGGTGGTGTATTCAAAAGGGTTTTCGAGTAAGCCCAATTCTTGCAAGGTGATTGCCATATTTTGATGTATTACAGCGTTAAGACTTTTTCGATAATGCGCAGGTATTCTTGATAACGTTGGCGGCGTTGCGTATGTTTGGTTTGAAGGTTATTTTTTCTTTGACTATATTCGTCGTTTGAGATGTTATTTCTTTGGTCTTTTAGTTGCCTATATTCCTCGTCATTTTTAAATAAAAAAGTGTTGAGGTTGATAATAGCGGTTTCAGCTATATCGAAAGTAATTATTCTCCTAAAGCGCAAATATAAAATGCAATCAAACGATGTCCATATTTTGAAAAACGGAAAGCTATTTATAGTAAGGCTTAAATGTCCGCCGTGGACTTGTTCTTGTTGGTGTTCTTTGAATGGATTGCCAATGGCGCTTAAATCATCGGAAAGATAGACAATGGGTTTTCCTTTTTGTGCAAACGCAATGGCGAGCGATAAGTTATGTTTTTCGCCTTCGTCAGTTTGAGTTGTAGTGAATAAACGCCCATGAAAATTTGGTGTTTGTTCTGCATGGTTGTGGCGTTTTAGAATATCATTGGGTATTTCGGTAAAATACTGTTTAAATTGAGATGCGTTATTGGATATTTCCCGATGTACAATTTGGCTGTAAGAAAGGGAGAGTTTTTTGGTATAGTCAAATAGCGATTTACCATTATCAAGATATATGGAGCGCTGATAAAAATAGCTACAAGCGTCCATGATGCAAGTTGGGTATTTATAAGGCATTACAGAGAGTTTGAGGCTATGGTAATGTAATTTTCGTTATCATGTACGGCTTTTCGATGAGTATAAGTGAGATTGCCAATACTTAGAGGTTGTTGTAGAAACTGTTCCCAGTCGGCTATGGTAGCAATATATTGTTGATTTGCAATTCCATACAGACAAAGGTAAAGAAAACAAGGATTAGCTGCCACTCTTCCTGCCCCTTCTTTGTCATAGCCCATTTGATAGTAATACTGTTTAATGTTTGCTTGCCAAATTTGATGTTTACGTTCACTTGTTAGATCTTTCCAAATAGGCAGGTTGGTGAGTTGAGGGATAAACAGCACAACAAGGGCATCATAGGGCAGTGTATGTTTATTTTGTTGACAGAGGCTAATAATTTGTTTTCCTTTTGGAGTTATACAGAAGCCGTTCTTGTCTTTGCTTATAAGTTGCAAATAACGCAACCAATCTAGCCTATTGGGTACAATGTGTTTGAATGCCGTTGGTTGGGGGTTCGTGTTATGCGCCATTTGTAATTGGTCATCAATTTGATGTTTTAAGTACGTAGAACAATAAGGCATTTGTTCTAGTGCTAATAAGTGTTGCTGCCAAGACATTGCGTATTGTTGTCGGATAGTAATTTCTTTGCAAGGAATTGTAGTTTTTTCCAGTATTTGCAACAATACTAATAAAGGATCATAATCATGTTTAAATAGCCAAAATAGCCAAAATAATTGTTGATAGGGCGTATGATAATAGGATAGTTGAGAGCTGTTTGGTGTACATTTTTTGAAAACAGCGCCATATTTAGTAAGTTGAATAGCATCGTTTAATTGTATGGTTAATTGCAGTTTTTGTAGCAATTGCAAGTAAAATTTAAAGGCTTGTGTGGCTATTTTTTTTTCGGTTAATTTACCAGAGCTTTGACGGTAATCCTCATTATTTGCTTCTTCGGTTTGGCTCCATTGCAACATTTTTTGATGCAAAATAGGAATCCATTCCGTACCATCGGGTATTGTTAGTATGATTTGAGCAAGTATGGCTATATTGCGCACTTGCGTATTAGTTTCTAAAAAGTTTAATTGATTTTTCAAAGCCAATCAGTTAATTTCCTCCACAAATTGAGCGATTTTTTGTTGCAGGTTATTGTGTATATTGTGTCTCCTGCCTAACGAAACCGAAAATTCACTTTCCACTATCATCAACTGCCGAATATGATCGGCATTTACACCATGTTTTTCAGCGGCGATTTTCAAGAGTTCAAACTCTTCTTGCTCTTTTTGCTGTAAGGTTTTTTCGTCTAACATAATGCGTTTGTTTTTAACTTTAAAGTAAATATCGGCTACCGAATACTCAAAATTGCCATCATAATTCCATTGCAACTGTATGGCAGCCAACTCAGATTTAGTAATTAAATCTAACTGTGTGGCATTTTCCGCTTTGAGCAATTTTTCTAATAACTCGGCACGAATCTTAAAGGTAAAAGGACCTAATCGGTCGGCATAAATACGACTCTTTTCTACTCTTTTGGTGGCATCTTCTCTATATTCGGCTAAGATATTGCGAAGATCCAAAAGCGGCTCCATCCACTCCTCGCCATTATCTATTAGGTTTTCCATTGATTTATCGCGGTTTACGACTGTGCAAACCCAACAGCCAAAACGACTTGTACCACAACTTGGCGTAGAGGTATCGATAACTAATGGACACTCGGCACTGTTGTCAGAGGCATTTTTGTATAGCACTACTAATTTGCGGTTATCACCTTGCCAAAAAGAGGGCACAGATTGTAAATACTGCCAAACTTCTTTGTTATCTAACTCGCTAATAGGTGCATAAACCCAAGCATTAGGAAGGGTATGTTTGCGAAGTTTGGCGCCTGTTATATCTTGTAAATCATAACGTTCCATAGATTTGGCACGATTAGTACTCTCGGCTTTTCGGGTACCCAAAACTATAATGGCTTTTCCGTGTTGGCTAACTTGTTGTAAAATATAATCGTTAGTTGGCGATATTTTTAATCTATCAGTACACCATCGAAAGTTACGCGTAGGGGAAGGATAACCCTTTCCTATGAGGTTTATCCAGAATCTGTCTTGTATTTTGGGTACAACTTTTACCACTCTAAAATTATCCGGTGAATGACTGAATAATTGGCTTTTTCCTGCTCTTTCAATTAAGGCTAATTGGCTATCTACATAACCTACTACATTTGGGTTTTCTACCAAAGTATCATTAGTCAAAACATGAATGGGTTTTTGTAGTTTTTCCTTGGGCAACTTCATCAAAGCATACATCAACAATTGCAAAACAGCGGTGCTGTCTTTGCCACCAGAATAGCCAACTATCCATGGCGTATCGTCTTGCAGATATTGTTGTTGAATTTCAATTGTTATGTGTTTGATTTTATCTACTATATCCATGCCAATTTTTAGTTTGAGTTTGTATTACTATTTTGCAAGCCACCCAACCCTTAACTGTACTCTTTATTGTTAAAAAGGCTTAATACTGCTTGCCCCACAAAATTATTGTAAAAAATCGACTTGCCAACATTTGTCCTATTTTTTTCTTTTTGAGGTAGTATTTTTGTTTATGTAAAGTGTGCCTCAACTTGCTAACATTCCGCTCCAATCAGCAGGGGTTTGTGGAAGTATATAAAATGCGGGTTACACCTCTCATTCCGCACCCTG
>DDVC01000032.1:2264-25069 GCA_002345145.1 Bacteroidetes bacterium UBA2322 | reverse complement strand
GTGCGGAATGAGAGGTGTAAACTCTCTTACGGTATAGGAAAATGCGCTATACCCCACACAATTACCCCAAACTGCTTCATTACCGGCAGGCAAAAAACGCCATTACTTGTTCAGAAATGTAATCTACCTCCTCAAAACTAAGCTCATAAAACAAGGGCAACCGCAACAAACAATGAGCAAAACGTTCACAATTGGGGAGTGTGGGTTGCAGTTTGCCATGTTGCTTGCTGTAATAGGGAGAAAGATGAAGTGGTAAGTAGTGAAAAACTGCCTGAATGCCTTTGGTTTGCAAGTGGGCAATAAGGCGGGTTCGGGTAGCATTATCAGGGCAAACAAGGTAAAACAAGTGTCCGTTGCAGTGGGTGTCATTGGGCAAGTAGGGAAGCCGGTAAGGTGCATCGGGCAGGGTTAAATTGGCATAGTACCTTTGCCACAATGCTATTCTTTTTTGTTGAATTTGTGTTAGTTGTTCTAACTGTGCAAATAAAAAAGCAGCATTGAGCTCAGAGGGCAAAAAAGACGAACCAATATCCACCCATTCATACTTAGCCACCTCACCTCTGAAAAATGAGGTGCGGTTGGTGCCTTTTTCTCTGATAATTTCGGCGCGCAGGTTAAACTGTGGGTCGTTAATAGCCAGCATACCCCCTTCGCCGGCAATTACGTTTTTGGTTTCGTGAAACGAAAAAGTAGCCAGATGACCAAAACTGCCCAAAGGTTGGCGGTGGTAAAACGAGTCTATACTATGGGCGGCATCTTCTATTACAAAAAGATTGTGCTTATTAGCCACTTGCATAACTTGCTCCATTTGGCAGGCAATGCCGGCATAATGCACCACCACTATGGCTTTGGTGCGGGGGGTAATAAGTTTTTCTATTTGTTGTGCATCAATATTGGGAGTAAGCATTTCGCTGTCGGCAAATACTATTTTAGCACCACGCAGTACAAAAGCGTTGGCGCAAGATACAAAGGTGTAAGAGGGTACAATAATTTCATCATCGGGCTGTGTATTGATGAGGATGGCGCTCATTTCTAAGGCATCGGTACAAGAGGTAGTGAGTAGCACCTTATTAAACCGGTATCGATGTTCAAAAAAAAGATGACAACGGCGTGTAAATTCTCCATCACCCGATAATTGACCCAGCGCCACGGCTTGCTCAATATAATGGGTTTCTTTACCGGTAAGAAATGGTTTGTTAAACGGTATAGTTGGCATAAGTAGCAAAGGTAAGCATAAACCCCTTTTTACCCAACTATCTGTTTGTTAATACAGGATTAGTGCTTCTTTTGTACAAAGCCGGTTAGCTAATGGCTAACACAATGTTATGTTAACCGGGCTTTGATTTATAAGGAAAGGCTGATAAAACCAAAGCTTTAGAAACTACCTTACTGCGGGAGGGTCGGTATGTTCGGTGGCGCTTACCAAATTCAGTTTTTTTTCAAAAGCAAAGCGCTTGAGGTAAAAATTGTAAAAAAACACGGTGGCTGTGGCTATAAGTTTAGTGATATACTGGTGGCGGAGAAAAAAGGGATGCTGGGTAAGGAGGTAAATAAGCGCAGTTCCTAAACCTATACCCCCAAACGACACAATAACCGAAAGCAGAAATGCGTGGTGCGCTTTTCGCTGAAGGGTAAAAACCATGCGTTTGTGCAGAAAAAAATTGATGAGCATACCTGTTGATGCCGACACAATATTAGACGGTACCGGCGCAAAATGCAGGTAAAGGGTAAACAACAAATACAAGGCGTAATCGGTAGAAGTGGCTATAACAGAGGCAATAGCAAATTTAATTTTTTGCTCCAGCAACATATACAGTTTATGCCCTTTTAATTGCCTGAACATGGGGGCGGTTGGTTTACCAGGTTACTCACTAAAACGCTGCAAAGGTACGCATTTAACCCGCCCCTATGAAATGATTACGGTGTTTTCACGTACTTAGTGAGACAAAATCTCGGCAATGCGAACCAATTCGGGGTCAAGTTTTATGTTGTGTTTCACTGCTTTTTTAAGGGGGGTGTAAACAATTTCATTTCTGTTTATGCCTACCATTACGTTTTTTTTGCCATTTATTAAGGCTTCCACTGCAGCAATACCCAGCCGGCTTGCCAGCACGCGGTCTTGGCACACCGGCGAGCCACCCCGTTGTATATGCCCCAGAACCGTTACCCGGGAGTCGTAGGTATCAGGTGGTAATTGAGCCAAAACAAGGTCGGATATTTGTTTAGCGCCTCCTCTTTCATCGCCTTCTGCCACAATAACTATGCTCGATTTTTTACCGCTTATTCTGCCGGTTTCTAATTTTTCTACCAAATCTTCAATGGTAGTAGTAAGCTCGGGCACAAGAATGGCTTCTGCCCCGCCACCCACACCGGTAGAAAGGGCAATAAAACCGGCATCGCGTCCCATAACTTCTATGAAAAACAAGCGGCTGTGCGATGATGCTGTATCCCGTATTTTGTCTATTGCTTCTATTACTGTATTGATGGCAGTGGCATATCCAATGGTATAATCGGTGCCATAAAGGTCGTTGTCTATGGTGCCCGGTATGCCAATAAACGGAATATCGGGATATTCTTTTGAAAAATCCATAGCGCCTTTAAAAGAACCATCGCCGCCTATAACAATTACACCGTCCACTCCTTCGCGGCGCAAGTTTTCATAAGCTTTGGCTCTGCCTGTAGGATTCATAAACTCGGGGCATCGGGCAGTGCCTAAAATTGTGCCGCCCCGTTGAATAATGTTGCTAACTTTTCGCTTGCCTATTAGCTTTATTTTGTTTTCAATCATGCCGGCATAGCCGTTTTTTATGCGGGCTATGGGTATTTGGTAATAATGGGCTGCTCGTACTACTGCTCTTATGCAGGCATTCATGCCGGGCGCATCACCTCCGGAAGTGAGTACTGCCAATTTTCTGAAATTGTGATTTTTCATAGCGTAATGGAGTTGATTTCTTAAAAAATCTGTTTTGAAAAGAGCCAAGTTATTAAACACCTGTATTGGTGAAAAGGTTGTGTTTTGTAAGGATAGAAAAAGTAAAGAACCCGATTTTTGGGTATGTTACTTGGCATATAGTATTTGGTGCATATTAGTTTGGTATTCCTCACTAATCTTTCATTTGCGTTTTTGAGAGAAATAGACAGGTGTTATGAAATACGCAAACAATTGTTACTTTTGAGCCCAATTTAGGTACACGCGCTTAACACCCATGGGCTAAGCCATTTTATCACTCCACCAAAGTATCTTACATGTTAGCTCCCTTAGATTGGGTCATTATCGGGTTGTTTTTATTGATTAGTCTTGCTATTGGTTTATCAGTGAGCCGAAGGGCGGGAAAAAACTTAGAAAGTTTTTTTTTAGGTGGGCGCAATCTGCCTTGGTACATAGCCGGTTTGTCTATGGTAGCTACCACCTTTGCTGCCGATACGCCATTGGCGGTAACGGAGTTGGTGGGGCAAAGCGGTATTTCGGGCAATTGGCTGTGGTGGAATATGCTGCTGGGTGGTATGCTCACCACTTTTTTCTTTGCCAAACTGTGGCGGCGCTCCGGCGTACTTACAGAGGTAGAGTTGATAGAACGCCGCTATGGGGGTAAACCGGCTGCTTTTTTGCGGGGTTTTAAGGCGCTTTACCTTGGTGTGTTTATGAATGTAATTGTAATAGCTTGGGTAAATGTGGCTATGATTGCTATTTTTACCGGCTTTTTTGGCATGAGCAGCACTCAGGCATTGCAATATACTGCTGCACTGATGTTACTGGCTGCGGCATATTCTTCTTTATCGGGCTTACTTGGAGTAGCGCTTACCGATGCGGTGCAGTTTGTTATTGCCATGATAGGTTGCATTGTATTGGCGGTTTTAGTGTTGCAATCGGATGAAATAGGCGGAATAAGCGGGTTAAAGGCACAGTTACCCCAGTCGGCATTTGATTTTTTTCCTACTATTGGCAATAATACTGCTTCAAATTCGGGCACATTTTCGGTTTTGAGCATCAGTGTGGGGGCATTTTTGGCATACATTGGCATACAGTGGTGGGCAAGTTGGTATCCGGGCGCTGAACCGGGCGGCGGCGGTTATGTAGCACAGCGCATGATGAGCGCCAAAAACGAAAAAAACGCTGTGTATGCTACCCTGTTTTTTCAGATAGCCCATTACTGCATACGACCATGGCCATGGGTTATTGTGGGTTTGTGCGCTATGGTGCTTTACCCCGATTTAACTCTCGCCGATAAAAAATTGGGTTATATATACGCCATGCGCGATTTTTTACCCGCCGGTTTTAGGGGTTTGTTGTTAGTAGCCTTTTTTGCAGCCTATATGAGTACCATTAGTACACAACTCAACTGGGGTGCCAGTTATGTGGTAAACGATGTTTACCGGCGGTTTATACGACCCGGCGCTACCCAACAAAATTTAGTAATGGTGGCTCGGCTTACTACCCTGCTACTTATGGCTGTCGGTTTATATGTAAGTACGCAAATAAGCAGCATAAAAACACTGTGGTCGTTTGTTATAGAATGTGGCGCGGGGTTGGGGTTAGCGCTTATTTTGCGCTGGTACTGGTGGCGCATAAACGCATGGAGCGAAATTGTAGCTACTATTGCGCCGTTTTTTGCTTACGCTTTCAGTAAGTTTGTATTGCAGTGGGATTTTCCCGATAGTTTTTTTGTTACCGTTGGATTCACCACCCTTGCTTGGATAACCGCTACCCTGCTCACCCCGCCCGAAAGCCCCGAAACCTTACAACAGTTTTACCGAACGGTACAACCCGATGGATTTTGGAAACCGGTGGCACAAGCAACGTTTCCGCACACAGCCACTCATAAGCATAACCTGTTATGGTTAGTAGGAGCTTGGTTGAGTGCAGTGGTAATGACTTACTCTATCCTATTTGCTTTGGGTAAACTCATTTTTATGGAGTGGGGCAGTTTTGCTCTGTTTTTTACAACTGCCGCCATAGGTTTAGCAGCGTTAAGGTATTGTCTTCGGTTTACAAAAGTATTAGAATAGGCTTACTCATCAGCAGCATTGTGGTGCAAGAAATGCTCTTCAATGCCTTCCTCTTGCTGCGTAATGTAGAGGTAACCTTCATACTGCTGCATACAATTGGTAGCGCTGTTAATAATGGTGAGTTGGAAGAAGTACTCACCCGATTGGGCATATTGGTGAGTAGCATTTAGTTGGTCAGATGAGTTACCATCGCCAAAACTCCACAACACCTCATCAAAATTGCCTGTAGATAGGTTGGTAAAGGTAGCCGTTTGTCCATTTACTTCGTAATCAAAAGCAATAGCCATGGGAATTTGTGAGCAATCGGGCAGGGTGGTTGCAACATCGGGCAATACCTCCTGTATCAAAGCGGCTGCTGATATGTTTACGGTATAATCTTCGGTTTCCCCATAACTAAAAGTGCCGCAAGCCGGAGCTGCATTTTTAAACCGCATAGTTACACGCATACGAGTTTCGCCCGGGGTGGCAGAATCTGGTATGGTAATGGAGCCTGCTACCGGAGCGCTACTTGCCATGCCTACATCAAAAACCAATTCTCCTGCATCGGCAAAATCGCCGTCGCGGTTTAGGTCTATCCACACGCGCCAGTATTCGTTGTAAGCGCCGGCGGCAAAACCGGGAGTAAGGGCAATAGGATAGGCGTTTCCGGCAGTGAGTTCAGCGCTGAGGTGGGTAAAATTGCCATAGCCGTTATTGCTGCCACTGGTATTATTTAAATCGGAAATTTGGACACCAGCAATCCACTCAAGACTGGCATTATTGCCTTGCGAGGCACAATAGTTGAGCGCAATACCGGTGCCCGTAATTGGCGTGGTACAGGCAGTAGTATGTAATACCTGGGGCGAGTAACCCGATGAGCTTGTGCCACCACAAGTGGATTTTACTCTAAATACATACTGTGTACAGCCTATTAAACCATCAAGCATAAAACTGTTGCCGGTTACCATTAGGGTTATCCATGTATTGCTGCCGGCAATACCATACTGCAACTGGTAGTTTTGTGCGTTGGCTTCGGCCGACCATAATAAGCTAACCTGTGTAGGGCTGCTGCCGGTGGCTATTAGGCTTTGTGGCGCACCGCACAAGGCAAGCACATCGGTAGTGGTAAAAACAACTTCTGGCGTAAAAGCGCTGCTGCCGGAGCTGCAAAGGTTTTGTACCCTAACTATATAAGTAGCGCCTGCACTGAGCATGCTTAATGTTATGCCGGTTGCAGTACCTGCGTTTTGTGTATTCCAACTTGGGTTTCCCCATAATCGGTATTGCACTTCATAAGACAAAGCGCCTGCTGCCGGCTGCCATGTTAATTGTGCGTTATTGGCAGTAGCATTTAATACGGTTAACCCTGTGGGGGTTGCACAATTGAGAGCGGCATTGGTAATAAAGGTGTAAATAGCCGAAAAAGCGCTGCTGCTACCCGCATTACAAACTGTTCTAACCCTTACTTCATAAGTAGCTCCTTCTTCTAAGCCGGTAAGTTGAAAACTGTTAGTAATGGTAATTTGATTCTGCCACTCGGGCGAGCCCTGTTTGCGGTAGCGCACCTGATAGGAGGCAACGCCTGCCTGTGCATTCCACTGCGCAAGGGCGGTATTGGGGGAAATGTTGGCAGCGGTTAAGCCGGTAGGTGTAAGGCAAGAGCCGGCAGTGGTAAAAACAAAAACAGCCGAAAAATTACCTACATTTACCTGGCTGCAAATGCTTCGGATTTGGTATTCATAAGAGGTACCCGGCACCAAGCCGGCAAGGGTGGCAGTATAACCCACTGCGGTAGTAAGCAGCCAAGGCGCTGCCAACCCTTGCTGGCGATAGCGTATTTCAAACGTTGCGGTGCCGGATACACTACTCCATGTAATGGTAGTTGCCACGTTGGTAATGCCCAATGCTGTTGAAGTTTCGGGGGCATTACATGGCGGCTGGGCGGTGGTGAAATAACCGGTAGGCGAATAATCGGAAGTTAAGCCACTGCTACATTGTTGTTTAATTCTATACTGATAACCGGTTGCACTTAGCAACCCGTTTACTGTATAAGGAAATGCTCCAATGCCACTGATGCTTTGCCAATTGGTTTGATTGATTTCTCTATACTCCAGTATATAGCTTCCCGATGTAGGCGGAACGGTACAATTGATAACTGCACTTTGAAAAGTAATATCTGCTGTACTTGGGTTTAGCGGACTTGGGCAGTTGTTTACCGGTGGCGCTGTTATATTTACCCCAAAATCTTTTACCTGCCCCATAGCAAAAGCTATGCAGGGATTGGGTAAACTGTAATCTTCGCTGCCTACCCATTTCATAGCTACTCGCATGGTGGTTTTGCCGGTTGTCAGGTTAGCAGGAACAGTTATTGTGCCACTTACTGCCGAGGCAGAAACACTGCCCGAATCAAATACTAATTCTCCGGTATCAGAAAAACTGCCATTTCGGTTGTAATCTATCCAAACTCGCCAGTATTCATTATAGGGTGTTAAAGCAAATGCTGGTGTCAGAACTAAGGTGTAGCTGTTGCCGGTTTGCAAGTTGGCTTCGGAACAGGTATTATTTTCATAGCCTGTGTTTGCATTGGGGGGTGTGGTGGCTGTATGCAGTAAATTGTTCAAAGCCACCTGTCCAATCCATTCTGCCGAGCTGTTTAGGGCATTAGTTTGGCAGTAGGTTAGCGTTTCGGCAGCAATGGTGTTTAAGTAGTAAGAACCCGAAAAAACAGAAGGTTGCCCGCCCGGGCAGGTTACCCTTACCTGAAACTCATAGGTAGAGCAAGCCGCTAAATCGGCAACCGGTAGCGTATTGGTGGGCGTGTTTTTAGTTATCCAGTTGGCGCTGCTTGTAGGTTTGTAGCGCAGTGTATAAAGGGCGGCATTGTTTATGCTTTGCCAGTTTAGGGTAGCGCCGGTAGCGCCTACATTGGTGGCATGTAATCCGCTTGGTGCATTGCAGCCCATATCGGGCAGGGCGCAAAGTACTGCATTGTAGGCATTGACCATACCGGCACCCAATTTGCCGGTGTAATCGGGATTTTGTAAGCTTATATCGGTAGCTGTATTGGTAAGGCAGTTTTTTATTTCGTCAGGGTTAAGGTTGTTGTTATGCGAGCGCAATAAGGCGCATAACCCGGCTACCAATGGCGTTGCCATAGAGGTGCCGCTTTTTATACCATAAGCATTGCCAAGAGAGGCAACGGCGCTTTTTATGTTTACGCCCGGCGCTACCAAGTCTATCCATGTGCCGTAATTGCTGAAAGAGGCTTTTTTGCCGCTATTATCGCAGGCAGCTACTGATAAAACAGATTCATAAGCGGCAGGGTAAAAGGGTGTATCGGTATTGGCATTGCCTGCGGCAGCAACTATAACAATGCCCTGATTATGCGCATAACTTACCAAACTATTGTAAACCGAAGAATACTGTGTACTACCCCACGATATGCTGATAATGTGAGCGCCCTGTGCTATAGCATATTCTACGCCTTGCCAGCCATGTGTAATAAGCGCTGTATTGTTTGAAAAATTAGCAGTGCATTTAACAGGTAAAATTTTTACCCCGCTTCCCAATGAGGCTATGCCAATGCCGTTGTTGGTAGCTGCTCCTGCTGTACCGGCGCAGTGCGTTCCGTGCGAAAAAGATGCTGCCGATGCATTATCGGGTGGGTTGGCATTATTATCAGCATCGGCAAAATCCCAGCCTTGCCAGTCGTCAATAAGTCCGTTGCCGTCATCATCTATGCCGTTTCCGGGTATTTCGTTTGGATTGGTGTAAATGCAGGGAGCAAGGTCTTCGTGGTTAAGGCTCACGGCATCATCTACAAGGGCAAGCACTACGTTGGCAGAGCCCGTTCCTAAACCTAAGGCTTCTAATGAATTGATGACGGTTAGGTAGGCTTGTTCACCGTTATTGAGTAGGGGGTCGTTGGGGGTATCTAAAATTTGGTCAATGGGTACGCTCTCGGCATATTCTATCTGTGGCAAATTGGTTAGTTCGCGCCATAAAAGGTCGGTTTTACCGGTTTGAGTGAAGGTTATATGGTAAATATGGCTAAACTCAGGCGCACTGAGGCGGGTAAACGGACGACTAACAGCCGTAATGCCAAAGGGCTGAATCAGTTTGCCCAAAACAGGGTAATCCTGAGCATTACTGCCCCGATGGTATTGGGGAAGGTAAATGCGCAAATCGGGGCATATTTTGATGAACAATTCCCCTTGGCGGTAAGCGTTTGTGCTGTTTTGCGCGTTAAGAGTGGATATATATCCTACAAACAAAACAACTGAAATCAATAAAAAATACCGATACATATCCTCTTTATTTAGCGCTGCTTTGTAGCAGTGAACTACAATAATTACTGTTTTGCACACAAGTGTGCACAATTTTCCGGTAATAAAGGGATATAAATTTTGTAAGGGCAGGCAGAGGTGGTTAAACACACCTTGTTACCTTTTTTACGTAATTATGACAATAAAGGTTGTGCTCTGCAACTGGAATTTTATGGTTGATGGTAAAAAACGCGCAGGCTGTGGCAAACTTGTATAACCAACTAAGGTTTGGGTGTGCACCAGGAGCAATGTTAATTTGTTTTGCTATACACAAAGCCTGTTTGAGTCAACCTCTTGTAGGCTGGCATAAAGAAACTGCACCCCCAAACGCTGCCTTGCCGGCAATGACATAAATAAAATAAATTATAATGTTGTGTGCGCTATGTGCCCTGAAAATTTAGTGGCAAAAGTTAAAGGCATACAAGATAAATCACACAAAACAAGTGCAGAAAAAAAAGAGTAATTGTATTATTCCTCTTCTTCTTCTTTTTTGGCTTTACCGGTTTGGGTGTAGAGTTGGTCTTTGGGTACAACCTCTACTTCCATATCATCTTTTAGTTTTTTATTAACCACCCGGTAAGGGGCTGTTATTACTTGTTCGCCGGCTTGTAAGCCGCTCAAAATTTCAATATAGGTATTATCTTGAATGCCCGGTTTTATTTTTCGGCTTTTTACTTTGTTTCCTTCTAATACAAACACCAGCTCATCTAACTCCGAAACTTTTGAGCCTTTATTGGCTCGGAGCGAATCGGGAACCTCGCGGGTGGTAACAGCTTGTATAGGAACGGTAACTACGCCTGCCGCTGTTCGGGTTTGAATATCAACGGCTGCCGACATACCCGGTCTGAAAGGCATTTTATACTCTTTGTACAGTAAGGCGTAGGTATCTTTTTGGAGTTTAATTTTAACGGTAAAATTGGTTATCTGGTCGGCAGAAAGTTGGTTAATGGCATTGGAGCTGCTGGCAATTTGGGTTACTACGCCGGTAAATTTTCGGTCTAAGTAGGCATCAATTTCTACAACTGCGGTATCACCGGTTTTAACCCTAATAATATCGTTTTCGCTAACATCAACTCTAACTTCTATGTTATTGAAGTTGGCTATTTTCATAATTTCGGTACCGGCAAACTGTGAGGTACCAACCACACGCTCTCCTTTTTTAACATTCAGCTTAGATATGATGCCGCTCATGGGTGCATACACATTAGTGCGGCGCAGGTTTTCTTTGGCTTCTTTAAGAGTGGCTTTGGCGCTCTGTTCGTTAAAAGAGGAGCCTTCAATTGATTTGCGGAGGGCAACAATCTGGGCTTCTACATTTTTTACCGCAGTTTCGGCAGTTTCTAATTCGGCGGCGGCAATTACTCCATCGTTAAACAGTTGTTTATTTCGGGCAAAATTCTTTTTTGCCTGTTCTAATTGCACTTGCAACTGCGTAACCTGTGCCTCCACGTTAGAGGTGGTTGATTTAGAGGCATTTACGGCAGCATCGGCGCGTTCTACCATAGAGTTGTAGGTATCGGGATTAATTTTTGCCAGCAGATCGCCGGCTTTTACCGAGTCTCCTTCTTCTACTAATAGTTGTACTACTTCGCCTGATACATCGGGAGTAATAGATACTTCCACTTCGGGATATATTTTACCGTTTGCCGATACAGTTTCTATAATGGTTCGGTTTTCGGCTTTTTCGGCGGTTACTTTGGTAAGCTGTGGTTTGCCTATCCACCCCTGTTGTTTGCCTATGCCTAAACCGGCAAGTACCAACAAGGTTACTGCTCCGGTTATATATAACCACCGATTGCTCTTTTTCTTTTTATTCTGAACTGCCATTGCTACTTAGCTTTTGTAAATATAGTTTACTGCAAAACGCACCAACTATCGGGCTGTTTTTTTTGTTTGGCTTATTAGTTTGTTTTTGCTTCAATAACTTACTTTTTTCCTCCTTTTTTTTGCTTTGACAGCTTACTTTGTTTTAAATTCTAATAAGATTATGCGTTTTTTTGCTATTTTAATAGCTTTTTTGTTGCCGGCACTTGTTGGCCATTTTGCTGGTTTGCTTGCTCAACCCTACAATACGCTTCACTGGCGCATAGAGGGCAACGGGTTAAAACAACCATCGTACCTGTATGGCACCATGCACTCCCGAAACAGCCGTGTGCATAACCTTGGCGACTCGGTGCTGGTAAGTCTTAGTGCCTGCAAAGCGGTAGCCCTTGAAATTGTTACCGATAAAATGGGTATCAAAGATATGGTTGGCGCTATGAAACAGATGTATATGCGCGATACTACCCTAAAAGATTTGTATGATGCGGAAACGTACCAGCGGGTAAAAAAAGCCGTGTCGCAAAAATTAGGGTTTATGACCTTCATTTACAATGTAGATAAAATTAAACCCATGTTTCTGGCTTCACTACTCACTGAAATGGATGCTGCTGCCGAAGAATTGCCTAAAAGTGAACTCATTTTAGATATGTATTTTCAGGAGGAGGGTAAAAAGCAGCGTAAACAACTCATTAGCATAGAAAGTGTGCGGGAGCAAATGCAAGCCATAGACAAATTACCGCTGAAAGTACAAGCCGAAATGCTGCTGGAACAGGTAAACAATGCCGGCTCTTATGATGCTATGGGGGAAGACATGATAGAATACTATGCCCGACAAGATTTAGACGCTTTGCTTAAATTGTATGAAGGTCAGAAAGAATCGGTAACGGAGTCGTTTGACCGTGCCCTGGTAATAGACCGAAACAAAACTATGGCTTACCGAATGGATAGTTTTATGCGCAAACAGCCTACTTTTACCGCTGTAGGTGCGCTGCATTTGCCGGGTAAAAACGGTATTATAGAGCTGCTAAGGCAAAAAGGGTATAGCGTATTGCCGGTGTATTCTTCGGATAAAACTTACCAAACCAACACTGTTACCAAAACCTCATTGCCCGATACATCAGCCATTGTAATATATGATAGCCCTTTTGCACTCATTGAAGCTGAAGAAGCCGGTTTTCAGGTTTTGATGCCCGATAGCGCTATGGTGGAGTGGATGGAAGACGACATGATTTTATACACTTACAACGACCGCCCCAATGGTTTGTTTTACAGTATTGCCTACACCGCCATACCCGATACCCTTTCCATTACCGATGAGGAATTTTATAACCTTATAGCCGAAAGATTAGCAAAATCTAAGGGCGCTGTTATTACCTACCAAAACAAAGTGCAGCTATTAGGGGTAGTGGCACAAGAAGGGCAATTGGCAATGGGCGAAATGATGCCCAACAGCCACATGCGGTTTGTGATGCTGCGCAAAGGTAAAAATTTTTACCTGCTTAGTGTTACCGGCGCTGAACGCAAACTTACCCAAAAAGAAGTAAATACATTCTTTGATTCGTTTATGACGTTTGAGTAGTTTGATAGATAGTAGTGGGTAGTCAAATGCTATATAGTACCAAGTACCATCTGTCAAGTACCATTTACTTTTTCAGGTACATTACCTCTTTTGCCGCCCTGATTACCTTGCCGGTATTGGGTAAAAACTCGGCAACAAGATTGGGGGCATAGGCAACGGGCGTATCGGCACCGGTAATGCGCAAAATAGGCGCATCAAGGTAATCAAAGGCAAAACGCTGCATGCTGTAAGCAATTTCGGCAGATACAGAGGCAAAGGGCCATGCTTCTTCTACCACTATCATGCGGTTGGTTTTTTTGAGCGATTGCACCAGCGTTTCGTAGTCCATAGGGCGAATGGTGCGCAAATCTATTACCTCAGCATTAATGCCTTCTTTGGCTAACTCTTCGGCAGCGCCAAGGGCTACTTTCATCATTTTATTGTAAGACACTATTGTAACATCGGTGCCGGCGCGCTTTATATCTGCTTTACCTATGGGAATAAGGTATTCTTCATCGGGAATATGCCCTACATCGCCATACATTACCTCCGACTCCATAAATAGTACAGGGTCATCGTCTCTAATGGCAGATTTTAGCAATCCTTTGGCGTCATAAGGGTTAGAAACCGACACCACTTTAACACCCGGCACACTGCCCATCCAGGCTTCAAAGGTTTGGGAGTGCTGAGCGCCCAACTGCCCTGCCGAGCCGGTTGGACCTCTAAAAACAATGGGGCAATGAAACTGACCGCCCGACATAGACAGCATCTTTGCTGCCGAGTTTATGATTTGGTCAAATGCCAAAACAGCAAAGTTCCAAGTCATAAATTCTACTATAGGGCGCACACCGTTCATGGCAGCGCCTACGCCTATGCCTGCAAAGCCCAGCTCTGATATGGGGGTATCTATGACTCTTTTTTCGCCAAACTCTGCCAACATGCCTTGGCTTACCTTGTAAGCGCCATCGTATTGGGCTACTTCTTCGCCCATTAGGAATACGCGCTCATCATGGCGCATCTCCTCAGACATGGCTTCGCGCAGGGCTTCTCTAAAACGCACTTCTC
Organism: Bacteroidetes bacterium UBA2322; assembly: GCA_002345145.1. GTDB lineage: Bacteria > Bacteroidota > Bacteroidia > Chitinophagales > UBA2359 > UBA2359. The sequence continues at coordinate 11,314 of DDVC01000032.1, read as the reverse complement.
TCATCTTGTAGCTGTTTTTAAATTGTGCCGCAAAATTACAAAAAAAAGGTAAAAACTACCCCATACAACTATTTTGGGCAACAATTGTTCAGACGCTGCACCACATGTATGTCTTTTTACCTGTAAAATGCCATTAACACACAATTGTGTGTTTCTACAACCAATGCGCCCACTATTACGGCGCTACGCTAAAATTGACTGTTTCGGTAAAAACAGGGTCTTGAGAACTATGTCCGGTAACGGTAGCCTGTAGTTGGTAGCTGCCTGTAGCAAGGGGTGCATGAATATGGTGAAAAGTGTAGCTTTCCTCTGCATGAACATGCTCATCAAAAATGAAAGGCGTTTCGTTGGTATTTAATTGGGTTACCTTAACCAGTACATTGTGAATCATATCGGAGGAGGTAAATTCAATGTGCATGTGCAAGGAATCGGCGGTGGCTAAAACGGCTCCTTCGGTGGGGCTTTGTATATTAATGGTTACTTCATCGGCATGGTTGTGTTTATGGCAGGCTGCCATCAGCAGTACCAAAAATAGCGCAAAGACAGCAATTAATTTAGAAAAATTTTTCATAAAAGATGTGTTTGTATGAATGGTAGGTTAAAAAATGGTTTAAACACTTTAAGCACACCAACCAATGAAAACGCTTGATTTTTTGTTAGCAACAACTAAAGTAAACAACCACTTTTTTCTGCTTTTTTGAGTAGGCAATGCTTTTACCCTTGTTAGGTGCAAGCAGGTAGTAAAACCCTATTGCTGATGTATCGCCTGCAATATCTTGCCATATTTCTTTATCGGAGTATTCGGGCGAAAATTCTTCGCCAGGTTTTATGGCAGGCTTTAACACATTTTTAGCATCAAAGAACTTGTTTGCTTTATCTATGATATACTTGTTGCGCTCCCTTTCGGTTGGTTTGGCAGTAAGGTCATAAATGCCGTCGTCCAGCAGCAAATCGGCTTTAAAACTATCGGAGTAAATCTCTATGCCCTTACTGTTTACGATACTAAAACGCAACATGGTTCGTTTGGGTTCAAACCCGTCAGCTTCTAATATAAAAAAATCGGGTTGGGCAGGGTCTGAAAAAAACAAGGTGTCCCTCACATATTTGCGTAGTAAAAGTGCAGTATCTGTATCGGGTTTGTTATTTGTGCCAACAATATTTGGTGTTTCGGGTACAACTTCCTTACTTTTGTCCCTATCTTGTTTGCAGGCAAATAATAAAACTGCTGCCAGCAGCAGTAAAGCCAATAGTTTAGCCATAGTTTGAGGCAGTTGTTTGGGTAAATAAAGAAAAATCTTCTTTTGGTTTGTATAAGGGAGCGGCAAAGGTAGGAAACAAGCGCAAATTGAGCCCCTTTTTAGTTGAGATAAAATAATTTAAAGCCCTCCAAAGTTTTAAAAACAGCGCTAAACCGTATTGTTGCTGACTAAACCAAACCGGCACACAAAAAAAGCGTTCTTTAAAAAGAGTAAAACGAGGTGTGTTTTCAGTTTTTACCATTCGCATTCTTAAAAAAAAATATCAATTAATATGAAGATATTGCCTTTAAACTGGTTAGCGGCTATAATGCTGATTGCAGGGTTAGTAACCGCCGGTTGTCGCACTTTGTTTGAACCCAAAATGAGCGCTGCCTCAGCATTAGAAAACAAGGAATACATTACTGCCAGCCGATTGCTGACCGAAGAATACAACGCAGAAAAAAACGTACTCAAACAATCGGAACTGGCTTACAAAATTGCCGAGTGCTACCGAATGGCAAACCGTACCAAAGATGCCGAAAAATGGTACAAATCTGCAATGGAGTACGGCACCAATACCGAGCTGCCTTTTAAATACGCACTTATGCTCAAAAGCAACGGCAAGTACAACGAAGCCATGCAACTGTTTAAAGAATACGCCTTAGGAAACCCCAATAATCGGGCCAAAGCCACCCGACAAATACAATCTTGCCGACAAGCATTGGAATGGCAGCAAAACCCTACCCGGCATAAGGTGTTTTCGGTTAGTAGCCTCAACTCGCCCGCCTCTGATTTTGCACCCGTTATTTACCATAACCAACTATTAGTATTTACCTCCTCGCGCAGCGGCGCTACCGGCAATAAACTCTATGGCTGGACAGGCGAAAAACACTCCGACCTCTTTGTGGCAGAGCGTAAAGAAGGTTTTGTTTTTAGCAACCTTACCTTGTTTGGCGACTCTATAAACACCCCCTATAACGAAGGCACCGCTGCTTTTAGTCCCGATTTTAAGGAAATTTTTTTTACCGCCTGTGGCAGCCCCAATAAAAAAGATGACTATTGTAAAATTTATGCCAGCTACCTTACCGATAAGGGAAAATGGTCTATACCCGAATTAGTGCCCCTGTTTGACGTAGATACCATTAACGTAGGACAACCATTTCTTTCGGCCGATGGTATGGAACTCTATTTCTCTGCCGATAACCCAAACGGGTTTGGCGATAAAGACCTCTACCGCGTTACGAAGGGAAAAGACGGATTTTGGAGCGACCCCGAAAACTTAGGTCCCGAAATCAATACCGAATACTACGAAGGTTTTCCGTATATAGGTCCCGATGGCAAGTTATACTTTGCCTCATCGGGTCATGCAGGCATGGGCGGGTTAGATATTTTTGCTGCAACCCGAAAGGGCAATAAGTGGGTAAATCCGCAAAACCTGCGATACCCCATAAACTCGGCTGCCGATGATTTTGCCCTTGTTTTTGAACCCTATGTAAAACCTGAACTCTTAGACTCCTTAGAGGCCACGGGCTTCTTTTCTTCCTCGCGCGAGGGAGGCATGGGCAACGATGATATTTATGCCTTTATCTTAGAAACACCCAAAGAAATACCCGATTCGCTCATAGCCCAAAAACCGCCTGCCGAAACTAAAAAACCCGATGTGGTGTACGTTTTACAAGCACAGGTGGTGCAAAAAAACTTCTCTACCCCCGATGACCCCAACAGCGCCGTGGCAGGTAAAACCCCCGTGCCCGATGCTATTGCCGAAATACTGGGGCTAAGTGTGGACAGCCGCATTTCGAGCAGACTGATTACCAATGCCAAAGGCAATTTCTCGTTAGAATTGGAACCCGCTACCGATTACAAAATTACCGCCTTTAAAAACGGGTACTTTAAACAATCGGTGGAAGTTACAACTAAAAATCTTTTGCCACCCGCCGGTAAAGACACCGTTTATGTTTTTGCCGAAATTATGATTGACAAAATTTACCGCCAAAAAGAAATTGTGCTGGAAAATATCTACTATGACTTAGATAAGTACGATATCCGCCCCGATGCCATGCCTACCCTCAACAAACTGGCACAACTACTCAAAGAAAACCCAAACATTAAAATACTTCTTGGTTCACATACCGACTCGCGGGGGTCTGACCGCTACAATGAAACCCTCTCGCAAAACAGAGCGCAAGCGGCGGTTAATTATTTGGCACAGCAAGGCATTGATGCTCGCCGCCTCCTTGCCAAAGGCTATGGCGAAAACCGTTTGGTAAATGAATGTGCTAATGGCGTAACCTGCACCGAAGAGCAACACCAGCAAAACCGCCGCACCACTTTTCAGGTAATTGCCGAAAACTTTTCGGCTCCCGATGTGGAGTTTTAAACGCTAAAACACTGCATATTGCATAAACTCATTGTTTCATGACACACCTTGGGTTATGCCTGCACAAACCATAAGTTGCTGCATACGTAGTTGCGCTGCTCCTGCATTTCCTAATGTCCCTTTCAAAAAAACAGGAACAGTGGGCATAAACATTTGCCACAGATAGGCGTAAACTGAAGTAGTGCAACTAACCAACAGCAAAATTTACACCACTACTACAACTAAAACCTGCAACAAAAATGACAAAGGAACAACTTGAACACGAAGGACTTGAAAAAATAAAATCGGATTACTTGTATTTGGTATCGTTGTTTAAACAGATGCTCAGCTCTTTGGGAGAAGAAGAGCTGGCAGCAGCCTTGCCTTTTAACCAAACCCCGCAGTATCACCAATCCGATGAAAAATTGGCACAAGCCATTGGTATTTGTTTTGAGCTGTTAAACTTAGTTGAAGAAAATGCCGCTACCCAATACCGCCGCAAAGCTGAAACAAAGTTTGGGCTGGCATCTACAAGAGGCTCATGGGCCGAAACCCTGCAACACTGGAAAACCGCCGGCATAAGCCAACAGGAAATAGCCCAAATAATAGCCCAAATAAAAGTGGTGCCGGTATTAACCGCCCACCCTACCGAATCAAAACGCCTTACCGTTTTAGACATTCACAGGGAGTTGTACCTGTTATTGGTAAAAAAAGAAAACCCCAACTGGTCGGCTACTGAAAAAACAAGGCTTGAGCAGGAAATTATTGGGTTATTGGAACGCTGGTGGCGAACCGGCGAAATTTACCTCCAAAAACCCCGATTGGAAGATGAAAGAAGCAACCTGATGCACTATTTTGTAAACGTTTTTCCCCAAACCTTGCGCCTAACCGACCAGCGGCTGCAAGATGCATGGATTGCATTGGGTTTTACACCCAATTTATTGCATGAGCCCGAACAATATCCGCTTATTCAGTTTGGAAGCTGGGTTGGCGGCGACCGCGACGGGCACCCCTTTGTTACGCCACAGTTTACCGAAGAAACCTTGCTTTTGCACCGGCAGGCTGCTTTACAAATGATCCAAAATCAACTGTTTGAGTTGGCGGCAAAACTGAGTTTTTCTGCCTACCGCATCACTTTTCCGCAGGATTTTTTAGATGAAATACAAGCAAAAGCCCAACTATTAGGCGAAGCCGGTACAAAAGCCTTAAACAGAAACCCATCTGAGCCACTGCGACAGTTTGTAAATATACTGTTAGTAAAATTACAAAATACCATAACTAATAACCATGCACACGGCGCTGACGCTTATTTTATATCCGCAAACCAATTACAGGTAGAACTCAAAAAATTAAGACAAGTACTGCTCTTCCTAAATGCGGGCAGATTAGCCAAACAATGGCTGTTTCCGGTAGAGCGCTTAGTGCTTTGTTTCGGGTTTCATTTAGCTAAATTAGACATCAGGCAAAACAGCGCTTACCACGAAAAAGCAATAGAGCAAGTTTTAGCCGCATCGGGTTATGAAAACCCACATTATGCCAACTGGACAGAAGAACAACGGTTAAACTTCTTAAACAAAGAATTGCAAAGCAAACGTCCATTTTTAGTAGAAGGCACCTCCTGCGGACCCGAAGCCGACAATGTGTTGGGGTATTTTAGGGCGGTTAAAAATCATATTGCCCAATATGGCGCTGAGGGCATTGGTTCTGTAATAGTTAGCATGACGCGCAGCTTGAGCGACCTTTTACTGGTTTTCCTCTTTTTACGCGAGGTGGGTTTGCAAGATGCTAACCTCCCTGTTGTGCCCCTTTTAGAAACCATTGATGACTTGGCTGCCGGTGCCGCTATTTTAAGCGCTTTTTTAAATCACCCGGTTATACAAAAGCAACGTAAAACGGCACAAACTTTTACTCAAGAGGTAATGCTGGGTTATAGCGACAGCAATAAAGACGGCGGAATTTTAACCAGCCGCTGGAGTATTTACAAGGCAGAAGAAAATTTAACCAAAGTAGCCCGCGAGGCAGGTGTTAAACTCTGCTTTTTTCATGGGCGTGGCGGAACCATTAGCCGAGGTGGCGGAAAAATTCACCGGTTTTTAGACAGTATGCCCCAGGGTACTGTGAGCGGGCATATTAAAATGACTGTACAGGGCGAAACCATTGCCAACCAGTTTGCTAATTTGCTCACCGCCACCTATAATATGGAGATGCTGGTGGCAGGCACAGCAAGGCAAACTCTCACTACCCAACCCGACACTAACGATGAGCCCCACTACGACATTATGAACCGATTGGTTTACTTAGCTCAACACACTTACCGAAAATTGATAGAACACCCCCATTTTATGGATTTTTACAGCAAAGCTACCCCTATTGATGTGCTGGAACAAAGTAAAATAGGCTCCCGACCCGCACGCAGAACCGGACAACGCTCGCTGCAAGACCTTAGAGCCATACCTTGGGTTTTTAGCTGGAATCAAGCCCGGTTTAATCTTAGCGGATGGTTTGGAATGGGCGCTGCCTTGGGCGAGTTTCAAAAACAGTATCCTAATGATTTTGAACAACTGAAACACTTAGCCAAAGAATGGCCTGTTTTTAAATACAGCCTCATTCAAATTGAAACCAATTTATTGAATGCTGATACTGAAATTATGCAGCAATTTGCCAATTTGGTACAAGATGAACAAATTAAACAAGCGCTAATGGACTTGATACTAACCGATTACCATACCTGCCTACAAAAAATATCGGAAATAATGGAAGCGCCGGTTAAGGTGCGGCGTATTTCAAGATTGGAAGACAATAAGCTAAGAAGTGATGCGCTAAACTTGCTGCATCAAATGCAAATTAGTTACCTCATCAAGTGGCGCAACATAAAGGAAACCCAACCGCAAGAAAGCGAAAAGTATCTATTGCGTTTACTGCTGCTGGTAAACGCATTAGCCGGCGGTCTCAAAAATACAGGATAACGCTCTGTGAAACAAAACAGGGTTTGTAGGGGTACCCAAACAGTGGTGTTTGCTTTTTCTTGCAACTGCCGCATAAATGTACTAACTTTGTAACCCGTAAAAGTTAGTACCATGCCCCAAACAACAGCCCAACAAGCCGCCTACAACAAAATAGCCCGCCTTATTGAGCATTTTGCCCAGCAGATAGACCTCTTGAAAAAGAAACAAAAGGAGGCTGAAACCCGCATTTTTTACATCAATCCCCTGTTTGAAGCACTGGGCTGGGATATAGACAATACCAAACTGTGCTTGCCCTTTTTGTATAAAGATGTGATACACGAAGCAGAGCTGAAAGTGGGCGGTAAAACCAAAGCGCCCGATTACTGCTTTACCAACTACGGTAAACCCCAGTTTTTTTTGGAAGCAAAAAAGCCCGCAGTACAAATAAAAACCGAAGCAGCGCCCTCTTACCAGCTTAGACGCTATGGGTGGAGCGCAAAACTGCCCGTTTCCATTCTGACCGATTTTGAGGAGTTTGCCCTCTATGATTGCACCAAACAGCCCAAAGAAACCGATGCTACTACGGTGGCAAGGCTGAAATACCTCACCTTTGACCAGTACCTTGCCGAGTTTAACTGGATTTGGGACTTGTTTGCCAAAGAACAGGTGCTAAAAGGCAGCCTTAACCAATTTACCCACCCCGATAAAAAAGGCACACTTGGTGTGGATTACGCCTTCCTGCAATCGCTCGATGAGTGGCGAAACCTGTTGGCGGTTAGCATTGCGCGGCAAAACAAATCGCTAAACGAGGACGAAATTAACCTCGCTGTTCAAGTGAACATAAACCGAATGGTTTTTTTGCGCAACTGCGAAGATAGGGGTATTGAACCTTATGGTAAACTGCAACAATGTTTAACCAACCCAAAACAAGAGGGCGCATTTTTCCGAAACCTGTTTCTCCTGTTTCAGGAGGCAGACCGCAAGTACAATTCGGGACTTTTTGACCTCACCCATGATGCGCTTTCGGGCAGCATTGCCATTGATAACCAAACCATAAGCGCTATTGTAAACAATTTGTACTATCCGCAATCGCCCTATGAGTTTTCGGTTATAGGAGTCGAAATTTTGGGCACGGCATACGAGCGTTTTTTGGGCAAGGTAATACGCCTTACGCCTGCGCATGAGGTTAAGGTAGAAGATAAACCCGAAGTGCGCAAAGCCGGCGGCGTATTTTATACTCCACAATACATAGTAAAATATATTGTAAAAAACACCATAGGCAAACTGATAACCGGTAAAACACCCGATGAAATTGCACGACTTAAAATTTGCGACCCCGCCTGTGGCAGCGGTTCCTTTTTATTGGGCGCATACCAGTATCTGCTCGAATACCATACCAACTACTATGCCCAACACTACAAAAAAAGCCGAAACGCTAAAAACAGCCCCCTTACGCCCGATGGCAACCTGACCACACAGGTAAAAAAAGACATTTTGCTCAACAACATTTTTGGTGTGGATATAGATGCCCAAGCCGTAGAAGTTACCAAACTCAGCCTGCTGATGAAATGCTTAGAGGGCGAAACCCAAGCCTCTATGCAAACCACCCTTGCCTTTAACCGGCTGCTGCCCACCCTTGAACACAACATACAATGCGGAAACGCCCTCATTGATTTTGATTTTTATGAGAGCCAATTAGATTTTGGCGAGGCAAAAAAGGTAAAACCTTTTAACTGGAAACAAGCGTTTCCACAGGTGTTTACGCCCAGAGAACGCATAAACCAGCACCACCAACACCAACTGCAACGGCACTATGAATGGGTAAAACAACAGGCTGCCGAGCTGGAAGCCCGCACCCAAGACCTGCTCAACCAATTTGAAGCGCAGGAGCCACCCATGCCTTACCTCCAAAACCGGCAATCGGGCGGGTTTGATGTGGTTATAGGTAATCCGCCTTATGTGTATTTGCCCGATAAATTGCAGCAAAAATACTTTGCCGCCAAATACTTGTATCAGGATTACCAACAAGACTTATACCTCTTGTTTTTGGAACGCTACCAATACCTGCTTGCCCCCAATGGTTATTTTGGGGTTATTATTTCCAATACTTGGCTGCAATCGGTTTTGCTTAAAAAAATAAGGCGTTACCTGTTGCAAAACTACCGTTGGGAGCGTTTTTTACACCTGCCCGACCGCGTTTTTCAAGATGCGGTGGTAGATACCCATGTGCTTATTTTTGAAAAAGAGCCGCCGCTTGTGGCTGATAAAGTGGCGATAGAGGTGTATAAAAAAGGACAAATAACCCTTAGCCACCACCTTGTGCAATCTGAACTGCCACAGGAGGGTGAACCCATCAACATTATTGCCCCGCCCGATGAGCGAAAACTGTTTAACAAAATTAAGGCACAGAGTATTGCCTTATCGGAACTTTGTGAGGTATATAATGGGGTAAAACCGTTTGAAAAAGGGAAAGGCATACCTCCACAAACGGAAGAAACTATGCGTCAA
>DDVC01000032.1:1820-2080 GCA_002345145.1 Bacteroidetes bacterium UBA2322 | reverse complement strand
CAAACGGAAGAAACTATGCGTCAAAAACCTTATGTAGCAGAAAATGTACCCCAGCCCCATGAAACTTGGTTGCCCTTATTGCGAGGTAGTTTAATACACCGGTACAAAAATTTGTGGAACCACAACTCCTGGATTTTGTACGGAAAACACCTTGCCGCCCCGCGCGACCCCCGCATTTTTACCGCCCCTCAAAAAATTATGGTTCGACAAACCGGCGACAGCATCATTGCTACCTTAGTAGGTAAGGACGTTATAGCAAG
>DDVC01000032.1:1338-1559 GCA_002345145.1 Bacteroidetes bacterium UBA2322 | reverse complement strand
TTTTAGGCGTGTTAAATTCCCGATTGATGGATTTTTGCTACCGGCAAATCAATCCCGAAAAAGGGGAGGCGCTGGCTGAGGTAAAGAAAAACCATGTAGAAATACTGCCCTTGCCCCCACCCAATAAAATACCCCTAACTGCCCATGATGCCATAGCGCAACAGGCAGAGCTGCTGCTGCAACTAAACGCCCAACTCTTAATCGAAACCGATAAGCAAAAA
>DDVC01000032.1:952-1103 GCA_002345145.1 Bacteroidetes bacterium UBA2322 | reverse complement strand
CAGATGCTTTGGTATATGCCTTGTTTGGGTTAACGCCCGATGAAATCAGCCTTATAGAAAGGGGCGGGTAAATGCAGCGCTTCAACTCTGCCAATAAACTAACCAGCCTGATAGGAAACGTCAGTATGGCATACGTTTATGGGCTTGCCAT
>DDVC01000032.1:816-947 GCA_002345145.1 Bacteroidetes bacterium UBA2322 | reverse complement strand
CAGGGAGGAGGTACCGGTATCGGGGGCAATTAGGTTAATCATCAGTTTGGTCTCTTTGTATAAAACCTTAAATGGTTTATTGCCCGGGTGTGGAATATATTATGGGTGCAAATTGGTTGTTATATAATAGG
>DDVC01000032.1:420-600 GCA_002345145.1 Bacteroidetes bacterium UBA2322 | reverse complement strand
GCAAATTGGTTGTTATATAATAGGCAGATACAGGCAACCACTCTAATAACAGTACAAAATGGTAAACACTTAGGTTGATGGTAGCCCTTAAAAGCAGCCATTAAATGAGCATTTGTTTTGTTTAATTTTATGCTGTTGCCTAAAGGTGGTACGCGTACCGTAAGTATTAAATGGTAAAGG
>DDVC01000032.1:0-211 GCA_002345145.1 Bacteroidetes bacterium UBA2322 | reverse complement strand
ACCGTAAGTATTAAATGGTAAAGGTAAGAATTGTTATCGGGATAGAAAATCGGTTCAAAAATTGGTCAAGCTATATCGGGAAAAGGCTGCCCCGAAAAAAAAGGCACGAATTTTGGCATTAGTAAAGAATAGTTTTACGAGAACCACAAAAATAAGTTTCAAAAAACGAGTTAAATTCTTTCAAATTACTTTTTTCGGGCTAAAAAATGAC
>DDVC01000067.1:578-19789 GCA_002345145.1 Bacteroidetes bacterium UBA2322 | reverse complement strand
GATAAACTCAGGTGAAAGTGAATCATTTACCCAATTGAGCCTTTATTTTTAAAAAATCGGCGTTAATCAGCTCCAGCCGTGTTATCCGTGTGCTAATTTTTGCTGGTTTTGCGCTCCTACCTTTGTGCACCATTTTAAATCAAACTTGGGTCACACCCGTTAAAACATACGATATGCAATACAATCAACTTGGAAAATCGGGCATTTTTGTTTCCGATTTATGTTTGGGCACCATGACCTTTGGCGATATGCGCCTGCGTGGCACAACGCCCGATGAAGCCGAAAAAATTATTCACCGCTACCTTGATGCCGGCGGCAACCATATAGATACTGCCAATGTGTATGTAGCCGGTCAATCGGAAATAATTATTGGTAAGGCTTTGGCAGGAGGTAAACGTCACCAAACTATTCTTGCCACTAAAGCCAATTTCCCTATTGAATCGGGTAAAGGCATAAATGAGCAGGGTCTTTCGCGCCTAAACCTGCTCAACAGCGTTCATGGCAGCCTGCAACGCCTGCAAACCGATTATATAGACCTGCTGTATGTGCATTGCTGGGATAGCGTAACGCCCCTTGAAGAAACCCTTGCTACTTTGCACCGCTTAGTGCAAGACGGTAAAGTGCGCTACATAGGCGTTAGCAACTACAAAGCATGGCAACTGATGAAAGCCCTTTGGCTTAGCCAAACCAACGGGTGGACAAAATTTGTGGCGGCACAGTACCAATATAGTTTGGTAAAACGCGATATAGAATACGAATTTACCGAAATCTGCCTAAATGAAGGATTGTCGCTCATTCCGTGGAGCCCCCTGGGGGGTGGTTTTTTAACGGGTAAATACCAAAAAGACCAACGCCCCCGAACCGATTTTTCTGACGGGCGCATAGGCGGCACACCCGCTCGTGCCGAAGATGCTTGGGAGCGGCGCAGCACCCCAAAAAACTGGGATACCATAGATGCGCTCAACCAAATTGCGCCTAAATACAATGCCTCTGTGGCACAATTGGCGCTTGCATGGGCAAGACTTCAACCCGCTGTGGGCAGCGTAATTTTTGGCGCCCGAACACAAAACCAATTGGAAGACAACCTCAAAGCTGCCGAAATTGTTATCTTACCCGAAGATATGGCTTTGCTAAACCAAACCAGTATGCCCGATGAGCTATACCCTTACCGGTTTATTAGCGAGTACGGCAGAAAAAAGTAACGGTTTTTACAGCAAATCAACTATTACCCTGTTCTATTTTAGCTCATTATGGAAATACGCATTTTTGTTACCGGCGGCACTTTTGATAAAGAATACGACATGATTAAAGGGCAACTGTATTTTAATGACACCCATTTGCCCGAAATTTTTGACCTAAGCCGATGTACGCTTAACATCAACATACGCACCCTAATGATGATAGACAGCATAGAAATGACCACCCAAGACCGCGAGGTGATAGCCAATAACTGCAAAAACGTACCGGAAACTCGCATTTTAATTACTCATGGCACCGATACTATGGTGGAAACGGCCAAAGTACTGGCACAATCGGGCATAGAAGATAAAACCATAGTTATTACCGGCGCTATGATACCCTACAAGTTTGGCAGTTCAGACGGTTTTTTTAACCTTGGTTCTGCCTTGGCTTTTGTGCAGGTACTGCCGCCGGGTGTGTATGTGGTGATGAACGGGCGATACTTTTACTGGAACAATGTGCGCAAAAACAAAGACACCGGCTTTTTTGAAGAATTGGCTAAACCAAACACATATTAGTGAGTAGTCAGTATTCTGTAGTGGGTATATGGTAGTGAGCAATGGTAGTGGGGGCTAAATCCACTTATAAATTGCAATTTTTCACTTTTGACTTTTCCCTACTGTTTACGATATTAAAACCCTATTGTAGTGTTTGTTTCGTCACTAATAATGGTAATGGTTCGCACAATGTCTAATGTAACGGTTTTAAGCATTTGCTCGCTTCGGCCTTCGGTGGGGAGTTCGGCTAAGGCGAGGTGGTGTTTTCTTACAATTTCGCTCACCACTTGCCTGATAAGGCGGGCATTGCCAAAGTTTTTGCCTTTTTTGAGGGTAAGTTGTTGGATATAATTTTCAAGAAATGCTTTAGCCGAGCTTTCCAATTCTAAATGTTCTTTTGCCAGCATGGCAAGCGCTATTGAAAACAGCTCAGTAGCGCTGTAATCTTCAAAGTGGAAGAACTTGTCGAAACGCGATTTTAAGCCCGGGTTAGAGTCTAAAAATTGTTTCATTTCTTTAGTATAACCGGCTACTACGGTCATAAACTTACCTCGGTCATCTTCCATGCGCTTGAGCAGTACTTCAATGGCTTCGCGTCCGTAGTCATTGCTGCCGCCTTGCGATAAGGAGTAAGCCTCATCAATAAATAAGCCACCTCCCATAGCCTGGTTAATGAGGTCATTGGTTTTGAGGGCTGTTTGCCCGATGTAAGCAGCCACCAGCGCTTTTCGGTCGCACTCTATAAGGTGTCCGCGTTCTAAAATGCCCAAGGCTTTATAAATTTTGACCAAAATACGGGCAACGGTAGTTTTGCCGGTGCCCGGATTGCCGGTAAAAACGGTATGTACAGAGAAAGAAGTTTGGAGGTTTTTATCGGTATCGCGGTAAAACTTCACCAATTTGATGATTTCATGCACATCGTTTTTCACACTGTTAAGACCTATTAAACTGTTAAGCTCGGCAAGGGCTTCTTCTAACAGGGGCGTATCTATGGGCAGTTTTACGTAGGGTTTTTTATCTTTGGCAAAGGCTTTTTGCACATCTTCCAAGGTAATGGTAGAAATTTCGTCTTCGGTTATTTTGCTGAAATCTATATTGGGGGTGTTCATAATACGAAGCCCCAACATGCGTTTACCATCGTCCACAATTCCGTTTACATATCGGGCATTGCCAAAGGTGCGGGTACGGTTTCGGTAGGCTTCTACCACTTTAAGCTCAATAAAACTGCGGGCTTCCGGGTGCACTTTTACCCCTTTTTTATTGGCGGAATAGTCCATTATTTGGAGCAGTTCATCGGGCGTATAATCGGGGAAATAAATGAGGTGTTGAAACCTTGATTTAAGTCCGGGATTAGAAGCTATAAAATGTTCCATTTCCTGGGTATAGCCTGCACAAACAATAGCAATATCATTGGGTTTTTCCATTTCTTTGATAAGCACTTCCATTACCTCTCTGCCAAAATCTTTTTCATCGTCTCCTCTGTTGGTAAGGGAGTAGGCTTCATCAATAAACAAGATACCGCCTCGGGCATCTTCTATGGCTTTTTTAGTTTTAGGGGCAGTTTGCCCTATGTATTCGGCAACGAGGTCGGCACGGCTAATTTCGTGAACATCGCCCTTAGAAAGCAGTCCTAAGCTTTTGTAAATTTTACCCAGCAGGTGTGCCACCGTTGTTTTACCGGTGCCCGGATTGCCTAAAAATACCGTATTGAGGTTAAAGTTTTCGGGCTCCGGAAAACCCATTTCTTTGCGTTTTTGCACAAAACGAAGGTAAGTAGCAAACTCGTTGAGTTGTTTTTTTACTTCATACAGCCCTATCAGCTCATCCAGTTCGGCTTTTGCTTCTTCAAAGGTTAGGGGCTGTGGCATATCGGTTGGTTGTTGTAAGAATATGGGGGTTTGCCCGGTAGGTAATGCGGCAAATGTACCACTAAATGGCTCTTCGTTTTGCCCTACCGAAAAAGGGATGGCAGCAATAACTCTATCCATAAACAGAACATAAAGGGTGTAATTGCCCTGCACCCAAAAACCCGGGGCGCGCGTACCATATCCGGCATCCAGAATTATTTCGGAAGGTTTGTCTGACAGGTACTTAAAGTGCGACATGTAGGCTTTGAGCAGGTGGTTATCGGTATGAACAAAAAACTGTAGCTCAAGCGGAAAATAGGGTTCACTCTGCACTTTACTTTCCAGTGTCATTTCTATATTTACGTAACGGGTTTTATCTTGGGCAAAAGATTGCAGGTAAACCCGGTCTTCAATTTTAGTGCCTTCAAACGGGCTTTCAAACAGTTTAACACTTTTGATATTAAAATAAGGGTTTTCGGTAGGCGATACCTGCCCGTTATTCATTACGTAGAAGTATGACTCTCCCACGTTTTTACCTTCAACAAGTACCTCCCATTTGTATATGCCTTTTTTCCAGTATCCGGGTGAGGGAGTACCCCAACCATCGGTTACAAAAACGAGGTTAGTTTCTTTGCTTACGCTTATTTGTTTCTCTAATTTGGTTACCTCTTGGTTGTTATGGTAGTTAATAATTCGGAGTACCACATCGGCTTCCCAATCGTCTTGATTGAAAAGGAGGTTAAAAAAGGTGAGTTCTATGTTTACGTAAGCAACCTCTGTTTCATCAAAAACAAAGCGGTAGCGGCGCGCGCCCTGAAAAAGAGATTCTAATGCGCCATACACTCTGAGTTCTTTGAACTTAAAGAGCTCTTTTTTATTGTTTTTTTTGTCAAACATAACAATTGGGTTTAAAAATACGTGGCAGATTTAAAGTTGAAGTTTATATGACATTCCAAACAGGGTTAAAGCGTAAAGGTAAGTTGTTTGTAAATAGGGAGGATATTTTTAGGTTATAAATTGGGCATATTGGAAGTAAAAAACGGCACATAGCAGCAAAATATGTTGGGTTTCGGCAAGTAGCGGGTTTTTAATGTCGTTGAACCAAAAGGTCATAAAAAAAGCAGTGGGAATAGCAGGCAAGGCAACCGGCGCCAACGAAGAGCCCTCAATAAAGGCAAAGGTAATGAGGCTGATGAGGAGCAGGAAAGTGAGTATATTGGTCATTTTTTTCACCTTCACCACGCTAAAAGCAAGTCTTTGCTGCGTAATAAGGTAGGCTAACAAGGTAATAGCGGCAAGTATAACAGCTTTAACTATCCAGCTCACCGGTTGCTGAGGTTCTGCTACTACTGAGGCTGTAATATGTAAAAAGTGGGCGGTAGCAAACTGGGGTAAATCATCGGTAAGGTAAAACCAAACTGCGGTAAGCAAATACGGGTTAAGAGCGCCCATAATTACGGTTATCCACTGCCGCCACCGGATGGTACGGGTAATAGTGATGCCTATAAATACAAAAAGCAGCAGCAGCAAGGTAGGGAAATAAAATAATGAAGCTACCGATATAGCAAAAGCGGCATCAAAGTAATGGGTAAAACTATCGGAGTAGTAGCTGTTGTATATATAGGCAAGCGAAATAATTACCGGTATAACAGCCAAAAAAGGAGGGCTGAAGTAAAGATGCTGATTAAACATAGATATCAGTATGATGTAAAAAAGAGCAGGCAACCCAATGCGTTTTTCCAACAGCCGGTGTTGGTAAAACAGTGCATTTAGCAGCAACCCCTGCACCCAAACCAATACAATAAAAATGACCGGTAATGCTACTTTATTATCGCCAACAGTATATTTTAGCAAGGCATATACAACCTGACTTAAAGGAGCGCCCGAAAAAAAACTTACATCGGGCGGGCTAAGCAATAGGTTTACATTGAGCAGCAGGGCATACGCCAGCAGTAGTAACCCAAACGGCAAACGGGCATCTTTAAGTAGTACTATCACCTTGGCAAAGCATTATTAGTGTTTGGAAATAACCACAAACTCTTGGTAGCGCCTAAACAACTTACCAAAAACAAATTGCTGAATCATAACCAAATCAGCGCCGTTGTTAATAAAAGCCAGGTATCTGTCGGGGTCGGTAAGGATAGGGTTGCCGTCTTCGTCCACCTGTCTTTTACTTCGGCGGTTATTAGGCATGTAGTGTATTTGCATTATTTGGGTTTTTCCTTTGTTATCGGTAACGCTTAGGCGGCAGTAGGGCATTGTTTGTTTAAGCGAATCGGTTCGGGGGTATCCGTTTTCATAGGCTTCGGCATACAGCTCTTTAAAGGAGTTTAAGTAGCTCATAATGAGCGGTTTGTTTAGCATAGCTTTGGGGTGGTTAATGGCGGCAGAAGGCAGCAGAGGCTCTACGGCAAAAGAATCTTTTGCAGCTACAGTAAGGCGAAAACTTTCTTTTGGGTTTTCGGGATACTCTATAGCAATTTCTTTAATAGCGGCAAAATGCAGGTTAAACATAAGCCGGTCGCGCCATTCTTCGGCAAGGGTAAAATGGCGGCTAACCAAGTTACCTTCCATGCCGGGCATTACCACTACGTAGGGTTTATTAGCGCCTTTTAGCTGCATGTAAGTGCCTAATTTATCGTTTGTAGCGCCGCCTATGTAGTACTCGTGGGCGGGTTTATCGGGGTTTTTGGTATAAATTTGTACGGTTCGCTCCGGATTTTTAAACAATTCCGTAACGTATTTTTGCGAGGCATTGCTAATGGGGCGGTCCATGCGCATTTGTTTAAAGGTATTGAGCAGGGTGTTTACCGCATCGGGGCGGGCTTTGTAGCCATCGTTTACCAACCACGTATCGGCGCTTTTTCGGGTAAGGGTTAGTTTTCGGTTTTCTTTATCGGTCAGCACTATTTTGGTTATGGCAGTGGTATCGGCAAAGGCAAAAGCCGTATCGGTTTGGTTAGTAGTGCCCCAGTTTCGCCCCCACAAAAAATAGGCTGCCAATAGTAAAATAAAGAGCAGGGCAATCAGGTATTTTTTATTTTGCAACATATATACAAGTGGTGAAAAGTGAAGAGTGAAAAGTGGGTGGTTTTGGTAGATAGTAGTGGGTAGATGGTATTGGGTACTAAGAAATAACAGCCAATTTGAGTCTTTGCGTGAAATAATAGTTACCCTTTTGTTTTACGGCTTGGGTTAGGTTTGCTTACCAAATAAACGCCCACAAAAATAAGAATAGCTGCCATTATTTTGAGTGGGGAGAGTGTGTCTTTACCCAATCCTACTGCTAAAATGGTGGCAATAAGGGGCTGTGAGTAAATGTAAATACCCACTACTGATGGGCTAACTTTTTGGAGTGCATAAATGTTGAGCAGGTAAGTTAAAAAGGTAGTAGCTACTACAATAAAAACCACACAAAGCCATATAAAAGGGGTAAAAGTATGCCACTGAACCTGCGTTAGCTCAGTATAACCCACCGGCAGCACAAAAACAAGCCCTGCTAAAAACACCCACATAATAACCGTTAGCGGGTGATAGCGCTGCATGAGCGGCTTTACTATAACTAAATACAACCCGTAGGAGGCGGCATTTAAAAATATGAGTAAATTGCCAATGGCGCTGCCTGTGCCGGCGCTTGCCTTGCCACCGGCTATAATGGCGGCTGCCCCTGCCGCACCCAGCGCCACCCCGCCTATTTTTACCCACGATAAAGGTTCATGCAGCATAAAGGCGGCTATAAGCAGCACTAATATGGGGGTGGTTATCATAATAAGCGAAGCGCTGATGGGCGAGGTCATAGACAAACCCTTAAAAAACAAGAGCTGATTAAGGGCAACGCCGGTTAAGCCGCACAGCAGCAGCCTGCCCCAATCGGCACGGGCTATGGGCTGGGCAAGTAAGGAGCCTGCCCTTGCTGCCCCCCAACGCAGTAAGCCATAAAAGGAAAGGTACAATATACTTGCCATGCTTACCCTAATGAGTATGAAACCAAACGGTAAAATATAACTCGGCGTAACCTCTTTGGCTACCACATAACTGGCGCCATATATGATATTTACACCCACCAACGCCAAATGCGCTTTTAACATACTGCTCATAAATGGCAAAGGTAGGCAAAAAAACATTACAAGGCTGTTTGCCTTGCAGCCTTATAAGCCGCCTACTTTTATGGTTTCTACTATGCGCTCCATGCGGCGCACTATGCGGCGCTTATCTATTTTAGGTGCATACACAAAGGCATCGGCAACCACTATGCGGCGGTTAGTGGGGTCGTTTATGCAATAGGTAACAAACGGACCGCCCATAAAATCGCCCTGCATACGCCATAAACCGCGCACTTCAAGCGCCTCATTTCCCGATGGCAGCATTACCTTGTTGCTGATGAATCCCAGCGTAGTATCTGCTGCCATATAGCTGCCGGCTATTTGGGTGCTTACATTTTTACCCATTTTATTGCGCAGCGCCACTGCCAGCTCTTCGGTAAGGGCAGGAGCAGTGGTGTAGGGCTCAGCATAAAACATCAGGTTTTGAACCTCTTCGGTGGCTTGGTTATCTGCCCTAAGCCAAATAAAATTATCAGCCTCCACAGCCGGTTGAAACATATTGGGTATTTGTACTTCAATTTTATATTTTTGGGCAAGCGTGGCGGTTATGCCATCATTTACCTTAGCGGCATAGGCATTATTGTAGGCTTTGAGATTACCTATTTCGTATAATTGCTTAATCAGCCCGATGCTGTTTTTGCTAACCAACTGTGCTACATCTTGGGCAGAACTACCCTGCACATATACTACTCGCTGGGGAGTAGCCCACACATTTTGACGGGCAAAAAAAGCAGGAGCCGGTTTGCCCTCTTCGCTAAACCGGTTTAGCTGCTCTTGTACGGCTTGGGTAATATCGCTGCCGGTATTGCTCATATCTGCCACTATGAGCACCACGCCGCTGCGTTGAAGCATACTCCCAAAACCTTTCATGCTGTAAATAGTTCGCAGGTCAAACATAGGTTCGCTTTGGGGCAGTATTAAAAAATCGCGCTGCAAAATTGCTCTAAGGCTGTCGCCGGGGGCATTTTTCCAGAGCGCTTCGTCTATCAGCAGTACTACCTCATCTATATCGCCGGTAGAAGCGGGCAGCGTATTGCCAATTACCTGTTTTACCTGAGCATCGGAACAAGCGGTAAGGGCTAACACAAATAAGAACCCAATAAAAAACAGTGCCTTATACATAATAAATGATTTTACGTGGTGCAAAGAAACGGTAAATTTGTGTAGCAAAATAGGTAAAAACGCACAATTGCCCAACTCGGGTTAAGCAAATGCAGCTTTTACCTTGTTATACGTGCCGTTTTGGGCAGTAACCGTAATCGTCTTTTTTGGTTAATTAACAACATAACAACTACCCTTGGGGTTGTATTGTTATTTGCAAAACAGTTTTACGGCGCATGTACCCAGCATTTGATTATGACGTACTCATTATAGGCGGTGGTCCTATAGGGCTTGCCTGTGGCATTGAAGCCCAAAAAATCGGGCTTTCGCACATCATCATTGAAAAAGGTTGTTTGGTAAACTCAATTTACCATTACCCCGCAAACATGACCTTTTTTTCTACTTCCGATAAAATAGAACTGGGCGGTTTGCCTTTTGTTTCAAACAACGACCGGCCTACTCGCCGCGAAGCGCTGGAATACTACCGCCGTGTAAAAGACTTTTTTAACCTTAACGTGCATACCTACGAAACGGCACACACCCTAAACCCCATAACCGGAGGCTATCGGGTAACTACCTCCCGAAATGTTTACCGCGTGCATGCCGTAGCGCTGGCTACCGGTTTTTATACCCAACCTAACCTGCTACACATACCGGGCGAGGAACTGCCTAAGGTAAAACACTTTTTTGACGACCCACACCTGTATTGCGGACAGCAGGTGGTGGTAGTGGGCGGAGGCAACTCTGCCATAGACGCCGCTTTGGAAACCTATCGAAAAGGAGCCCAAGTAACGCTGGTAGTGCGGCAAAACATGCTGAAAGAAGGCGTTAAATACTGGATAAAGCCCGATATAGAAAACCGAATTAAGGAAGGCAGCATTAAGGCATTTTTCAACAGTCGCCTCACCCATATTTACCCCGATGCCGTGGCAATATCAACGCCCCAAGGACACCTTACCCTGCCTAACGATTTTGTGCTGGCAATGACCGGTTTTCATCCCGATTTTGACTGGCTAACCCAATTGGGTATCTGCCTGCACCGGCAACCCGATGGGCATGTACTACCCGTTTTTAATGACAAAACTTTAGAAACTAATTTGCCCGGCGTTTATGCTGCCGGTACAATATGCGGCGGCACACAAACCAATAAATGGTACATAGAAAACTCCCGATACCATGCCCAAGTGGTTATGAGCCAAATAGCCGGCGCTGTGAAAAGTGAAGAGTGAAAAGTGTGAAATTATGAGTTATGAATTATGAGTTATGAGCTCGTAAGTAACCAGTAATCACTACCCAGGCGCTATGGGGCACAAAAAACCCGCAAGCAGCCGTGCCGCCTGCGGGTTTAACCCAAATGTGTATAAGGAAAAGTGAGTTCTTACTTTTGGATAAGTACTTTATGGGTAGTAATCTGGTTTTGCTGATTTACCTGAAGCAGGTAAATACCTTGTGGCAGGTTAGCCGTGCTGATTCGCTGGGCGGTGTTAGCCTGTAGATTGTTTTGATGGTAAACCACTTGTCCTAAGGTATTGAGCAAGGTAGCTGTGGCGGTATTGCTATTGCCCAACGCCGGAATGTGGAGCATAAGGTAGTCATTAGCAGGGTTGGGGTAAACCTGAAGGGCGGCAGCAGTGGCAGGGGTAAGTCCGGTAGCGGTTTCATCGGCTTGCTCGTAAAGAACAAGGTCATCAATGGCGGCTTCTACCAAACTTTGGGCATCGCTTGGCTGCCCCGAAATGACGTTATCAGAGGCAATAAAACGGATGCGAACATCGGGCGTAAGGGTAACATAGTCTAAAACCCTAAGCGAGGCTAATCGCCAGCTATGGTCGGCAACGTTGGTATTTTCTACCGTTACCCAGTTATTACCGCCGTCGTTAGAGATAAGCACCTGCCAAAAATCATTACCCGGGTTAGCGCCTTGGTCATTGGTGTACCATCGGTAGTAAGAAAAGGCGGGGTTTTCAAACTGCATCAGGTTAAAGGGTTTAGAGGTAAGGGTAGTGCGTCCGTTGTCCACATCATTAGTGCCGGGGGCAGCGCCTACGGCGGCATTACCGGTAAAAGCGCAGTTGTTGTTGGCATCGGGCGTGCGGTCGGTGCCGGTTTGTACCAATTGGGTTTCGTTTACGTAAGAAGCGGTGGGCGACCCAATAGTCCAGATGCCGGAGGTGGCGTTATCGGCGGGTGCGCCTATAGTCCACTGGGTAGCAGTACCAAATAAATTATCTTCTTGCAGCACATTATAGCCCACCAGCATCTGGAAGGGCAAGTTAGGATTGGCGGCTCTGTTGGCTAAATAGGGGTTGCTATAAGGTACTCCCCCTACATTATCGCGCAGTTCAAGGTAGTAATCTACAATGGTGCCGGCAGGTAAAAACGGTATAAAAGCAGTATAGTTACCAACCCCCGAAAGGGCAACGGCATTGGTGTAGGCATAAGGAGCAGTTCGGTTGGTGCGATACCACAAACCCACTTCGTCAATAAAGGGGAGGTAGTTAAAATCTATGTTAAGGGTAAAGTTAACAGATGCCAGTTCGGTGGGGGCAATAATGGGATATTCGTTATGGTTCATTTCGCCGCTTATTTGGAGCAAAATGCCGTGCAGAGCAAAATTATCTATAATGGCAATGCTGTTGGGGGTTCCGTCTGAAAGGTTGCCATTATCATCATCGGCTATGAGGGCTTCAAACAAAATATCGCTGTAAAGGGTGCCTTCCTGCCCGTCGGGGCGCATGGGTACGCCATCGTGCGATTGGATATAAATGTTAAACATAGGCTCAACGCCAATTTGCAAACCTAAATCCCACCAAGCGCCGGCAATAATTTCGCCATTGTCATGCACTTGTCCGGTAAGGTCTTGCGGGTAAACCTTGGGGTTAATGTCGTAGCGGCGAATAGAGGAGTTGGGGTTTGCGGTGTTAAAACCTTTGGCTAATATAGGAAATTGGGTATGCCCCAGCGCCCATACATCGGCATAACCCTCGCCTAAGGAGCCATTGTTAAAATCGCCGCCTTTGTAGTTGTAAAAATAGTAGTTAATTCCGTGCCCGTACTCATGAAAAACAATGTCGTTAAACAAAGCTGTGGCGGGGCAACCGCCGCCTTGTGCGTAAAAGTTTACCGACCCGTCATAAAAAGCATTACAATTGCCGTCTGTTCTGTCCACTCGGGTAACCATCGGAAAATCCATAAGCGTCATGCCCGGAATCCACGATTTCATAAAATTGTGTTGCTGCGTAACGTAATAAAAAGCAGAGATTTGGGTAGGGGTTACTGCACCTGCGGGAACGGCAATTTGGGTAGCGCCGGGTTCAATGGTAACCGGAAATGAGGGCACGGTACTGCCCGATATGCCATTGAACAGGCGGCAAAAAGGACCTTCTAAATAGGCGGTGCCGGTGGCTGCTATGGGGAAACCGGGTGCAAATTCATAGTTGAGGATGCCGTTGGCATCGGTAAAAAAATCGGTAGTGCCTACCCTAATGCGCATATTGGGTAAACTAACGTTTTGGGTGGGCAGTGTAGGATTGGGGGTAACGGTGCCCGAAACGGTAAACAACGATTCGGCTTCTTCTATATCTATGCTGCACACTATGTTTCGGCGGTAATAAATAGCGCCGTTGTGGGCATCTAACCATACGCGGAAAAATACCGGCTGGTTGTTATTGGTAATGCCTTTAATGGTAAAATCATACACCAATCTAAAGGTATAACCCTGTGTATCGGGAATGGGCAGTACTTTTAGGGTGGGGGTAGTGTTATCGGTATAATTGCCCGGCACATCGGCTACGGATAGGAGGAGGGCGTTTTGGGCGGTAATAACCGGCTGGGTACTGACCGAAATGTTGTTGAACACATCGGCGGTAAAAGCTGCTACCTGATTATTTTTATTGATTCTTACGCTTAGTCCGTTTGCTAATACTTCCAGCCCTTCGTAGTATTGGGTAAACTGCACATAACTAAACCGGTTGCCTTGGTTTATGCGGGTAAATTGGAGCGAGGCTGCGGGTAGGCTGAAATTTTTAAGAGCCGAATTGATAAAAGCCATAGCCAACTGCTCATGGGTGCCCGATGTGCCAATGCTTACCGGTGTGCCGGCTGCGCGCAGGGGTAGCCCGGTAAATGCGTTAAACTCGGCATACCAGTGTCCGTACTGGCGGGTAAACTGTTTCCAAGCCCACTGCTGGCGCAGTTCGGTTTGTTTGGCGGGGTTGTCAATGCGGATTTGGTTGGTAAAGACGGTACGGTTGTACTTTTGGTCATCAAAAGAGTGGGCATAAAGATTGAGTAAACTTGCTACGCCCAGTAGCATGAGTAATGCAAATTGCTTCATACGAAAATACCGGATTTTTGGTAAAAAGGAAAAAGGGTAAATGAAGTGGTGTGGGAGGCTGTGTTTTGTAAGTGCATTAACAATTTTTAGCCAAAGCTGTTTACCAATGCCGCAAAACACCGTAAAGTTAAGCTATTGGCAACATATTTTGTGCAGATAGCTGCCGGTTTGGTTAATTTTTTTTGTTTCGGGTAGTTTTGGGGCTTATGATAAGCAAAAAGTTACGGGCAATGGCTGTTTTGCAGGTTCGTTTACCGCCATAACTAACTCAAAACGTTTTGTGCGGTTCAGCGGCAGGAAACACCCTTTGTTTGGGCAACACTGGCGGCAGGTTGTACTGCAAACCCACCTGCCACCGGTGTTTTAGCTCCGGTTGCGGGCCGGTAAGGCGGGCTTTAATGGGTTGTGTCCATGCAAAATTGAGCTGCCATTGGGCGGTTTGGAGGGCAAAACCGGCTTGTGCGTGCCACCATTGGGCTTTGGTATATTCGGGTGTAGGTATTTGGTTCATGTAATCTTGGTTTTGCATTTGCCACATTGGGCCTGCATGGGGCATTATTACAAGCGTTTTTGCTATGGGTTGGCGGTAGTAGAGGGTAAGGTTGGCGGCAGCGGTATTACCATATTGATAAGTGTATTTATTTTCTCGGTTTAGTTGGTAATTGCCTGCGGCGAGCAAACTAAAACGCCGGTACTGCAACCAGTACTCTGCCCCAAAAATAACATGAAAACTGCCCATGCCGGGCATACTGTGGGGCTCTACCTCGTTTATATCATTAAATCGGCTGTAAGCGCCGGTGGGCAAACCGGCAAAGGCTTGTATCATAAACAAGTGTTGCAGCGGGGCATGGGGCGTAAAAAGCTGCGAGTTATACACCTGATACCCTCCGCCGGCAAGTATATCGCCCATGCCGGTTTGGTGCATATTGAGCGTATCGGCAGTAAGGCGTTTTTTTAGCTGATAGGGCAGGGTTACCTGTGCAAAGGTGCGGCGGTTTAGGTAGTATCGGGCAGTGGCTTGCAGGGTGGTAAAGGTTTCTGCCGAGTTGCCAAAGGGGTCGTAAATATAATGCTGGTGGTAGGGTAAATTGGTGGCAGTAGTATTATGAAACAGCATGTATTGGGTTAGCCCCTCATACCGCTGCTGCTGTGTTTGCAGGCGAAAAAATGACCTGTCGGGCGGATAAGGCTGCGCCCAAAGGGTGCAAGAAAGCAGGAATAGAAAAAGTGAAAAAGCAACCAATATTATCCCCATTTTACCCATATTGCATGAAAAATGATGTACCACATAGAAAAAACGAAATTGCCCGAATTTTAGTTTTACCTACCTATTATATTGTAACCCTTCTAAAGCCCATTTACAGTTCACCGGCTTTTTTAGGCATTTGGGAGGTAAAATGCTACAATTGGGTAAAATCTGTTTGGCAGATTAACCATAATTGCGGCATCTTTGCATTGCAAACAAAGCCAAACGCCTTTTTTTATGCAAACCGCCCGCCTTACCAATCACGAAATACTGGGTTTTAACGATGTAGCTTTTAGGGCTGTGGGGGTAGTGGTATTGGGTTTTGTATTGCCGCTTATTTTTTTTGATGAAACCCTAAGCAACGGCTTGGTGGCTTATTTACCCAGTTGGATTATTACCGCATTATATGCCTTAGTTTATTGGGAGGGCAATCGGTTTATCATCATACAGGCAAGGCGCAGGTTTCCGGACGCTCAACAGCTTAAACAAAAGCTAATATGGCAAGTGGCGGCTATGCTTATATTTACCCTTGCCGTTTGCAATTTTGTTCTACACCCCCTATTTGGGCTTTTGGGTTTAGAAGCCAACTCGCACCAGCCTACCTCTTTTGAGTCTAACGCTGCCAGTCTCATTACCGTAGCCCTGTGTGCCGCCATTTATGAGAGTGTGTATTTTATAGCCAAATACCAAAAAGCCGCCTTAGAAACCGAGCAACTCAAAAAAGAAAACCTGCAATCGCAATTAGAAACGCTCAAAAATCAGGTCAATCCACATTTTTTGTTTAACAGCCTAAACACCCTTTCGGCTCTTATACACGATAACCCCGATATAGCAGTGGAGTTTGTACAAAAACTCTCCAAAGTTTACCGTTACATTTTAGAAATAAGAGACAACCAAACCGTAACACTACAAGATGAACTAAAAGCCTTACATGCTTATATATTTTTGCTCAAAACCCGATTTGGCCGTAACCTGCACATAGAGGTTATTATACCCGAACACCTGCAACAACACCGCATAGTGCCGCTATCGCTTCAGATTTTACTGGAAAATGCGGTAAAACACAACATACTCTCTGCCCAAAAACCACTCTACATTGACATTTTTACCGAAACCGACCGCCATATTGTGGTTAAAAATAACCTCCAACGCAAAAACCAAACAATGCCCGGCACCCAATTAGGGCTGCAAAACATCAGCAACCGATACCGGCTTTTGGCAGGTACAGAAATGGAGGTGCTGATAACCGAACAATCGTTTACCGTAGCCCTACCATTATTGCTGCCCGATGCTACCCAACAAGCTACTTTTACCCCATAAAGCCAATCCTGCACTATATGCGCATTTTAATTATTGAAGACGAACAACCCGCCGCCAAAAGGCTTGCCCGAATGATAGAGCAATACCTGCCCGGTGCCCAAATAGCCGAAACCATAGACAGTGTGGAAACTGCCGTAAAATGGCTCAACACGTTTACCAAGCCCGATTTGATGTTTTTAGACATTCAACTTTCTGATGGACTGAGTTTTGATATTTTTTCGGCTACCCAGGTTAAGGAAGTACCCGTTATTTTTACCACTACTTACGATGAATACATACTTAGAGCCTTTAAACTCAACAGCATTGACTACCTCCTAAAACCCATTGACCCCGATGAACTCCAACAAGCCCTGCACAAATACCAACTACTGTATAGGCAAAACCAACAACCCAATAACACCCAGCGCCTTGAACAATTGCTCCATAATATACAAGGTAAAGACTACAAACAACGGCTTTTAGTAAAAACAGGGCAACAACTGCACTCCCTGCCCGTAAACGAAATTGCTTATTGCAATGCCGATGAGGGTTTGGTGCAAATTACCACAGCATCGGGCAAAATCTGGGCTATTGATTACACCCTCGACCAACTTGAAAACCTGCTCAATCCGACACTCTTTTTTCGTATCAACCGCAAGAGTATTATACACATTACTGCTATTCAAAAAATCCATACCTACTTTAACGGCAGGCTGCTCATAGACCTTAAACCCACCGCACCTTTTGAAACCATTGTTAGCCGAGAAAGGGTAAACCAGTTTAAACAATGGTTGGATAAGTAAATACCCCAAACCAAACACCTTAGTTAAATTACTATAACCGATTATGCAAAAAATCGGAACAGGAAAGCTCTTGCCTTTTAGCATCAGAAACACCTCATTTTTTTACCGCATATTATTCATTAACCACTCATACACTTTTGCACATGAAATCATTTACCACATTTGCTTACACCCTTTTCATCGGGTTGTTTTTGCTGATCAGTGCAACCGCTTTTGCACAAGCGCCCACCCAAACCATTAGAGGCGCTGTTATTGACAAACAATCGGAAACGCCGTTGGTAGGAGCAACGGTAATTTTGGTCAATTCTAATCCGCTCAAGGGCGTTACCACCGATATAGACGGCAATTTTAGGCTGGAGCAAGTGCCCGTTGGCAGACAAGAGCTGAAAGTGAGCTATATGGGTTATACCGAAAAAACCATACCCAATGTACTGGTAACGGCAGGTAAAGAGGTTATTCTGAGTTTGGAACTCGAAGAATCGGTTATAATGGCTAAGGAAGTAATTATAAGCGCCCAACGTTCAAAAGCCGAAACCATAAACTCGCTTGCCACCATTAGCGCACGCTCTTTTAGTACCGAAGAAGTTACCCGTTTTTCGGGCGGACGAAACGATGCGGCAAGGTTGGTTTCTAACTTTGCCGGCGTAAGTACTGCCGATGACTCCCGAAATGACATTGTTATCAGAGGCAACTCGCCCACCGGCGTACTGTGGCGTTTAGAGGGCGTACCCATTCCAAACCCCAACCATTTTTCTACCCTTGGCACTACCGGCGGACCCGTGAGCGCCCTTAATACCAACCTGCTCAAAAATTCTGATTTTTTAACCGGCGCTTTTCCGGCAGAGTATGGTAATGCCACCGCCGGAGTGTTTGACGTGGGTTTTAGAAACGGTAACAACGAAAAATTAGAATTTACCGCCCAACTCAACACCTTTAGCGGCATTGAACTTATGGCAGAAGGTCCACTCAGCGCCAATAAAAACAGTTCGTTTTTGGTGAGCTACCGGTATTCTTTTGTGCAAATGGCTTCTACACTGGGCATTCCGGTAGGTACTAATGCCACTCCTAACTACCAAGACCTTACCTTTAAACTCAACTTTAACACCAAAAAATTAGGGCAAATTTCCTTGTTTGGAATTGGTGGTAAAAGCAATATAGACTTTTTGGGCAATGAAATTGACGCAAACGACTTGTTTGCCGACCCCAGCAAAGACTCCTATGTAAACTCCCGAATAGGAATTGCCGGACTGCGGCACAACTACGTTTTAAACCCCAAAACCTACCTCCGAACCGTAGTGGCAGTAGCTACCGATGGCAATACCTTTGAGCAAGACGATATTTTGGAAAACAACCAAAAACGCCGCGAAGTGGAGGTAAACGACCGCAACAACCGCGTTTCTGTATCTACGTTTTTAAACCATAAATTTAACGCCAAACACACTCTGCGAACCGGCATATTGGTACAAAACTTTAACCTCAGCCTCAACAATCGCGACCGCACCGTTTCGCCCGATTGGCTAACCGTGCGCGATTACACCGGAAACGTTTCCCTTGCCGAACTCTATGCCCAATGGCAATACCGAATCAACAACTTATTAACGCTAAACGTCGGTTTGCACAACCAATTACTTACCAATAACAACGCCTATGCCATAGAGCCACGCCTTGCTCTTAACTACCGCATTGCTCCTAATCAAACCCTCAATTTTGGTTACGGTTTGCACAGCCAAATGCAACCCCTGCCCATTTATTTCCTAAAAAGTTTACAGCCCGACGGGTCTTATGCCCTCACTAACAAAAACCTTGAATTTACCCGGAGCCGGCATTTTGTAGCCGGTTACGAGCTAAAACCCGCCAACGACTGGCGCGCCAAAGCCGAGTTATACTACCAAATGGTTACCAATGCCCCAATAGAACAAACACCCAGCAGTTTTTCAGTACTCAATGCAGGCGCAGATTTTGTTTTTCCCGAAGTGGGCAACTTGGTTAATGAGGGTACAGGCGCTAACTACGGTTTAGAAATTACCGTTGAAAAATTCTACAGCAAGGGGTATTACACCCTCTTTACCGGCTCGGTGTTTCAATCTAAGTACAAAGGCAGCGACGGCATAGAGCGCAATACCGCCTTTAATAACAACTACACCGTAAACCTGCTGGGCGGCAAGGAGTTTAAAATAGGTAAAAACAAAACCAACGCCATTACCCTTGACGGTAAACTTACCGCAGCCGGCGGCAGATACTACACACCTGTTGATTTAGCAGCATCGCAAGCCGCAGGCAGAGAAATTTTAGATGCAAGCCGCGCATTTAGCCGGCGCTTTACCCCCTATTTTAGGCTCGATACCAAAGTGGGCTACCGGCTCAACGGCAAGCGTGGTAAAGTTGCCCAAACTTTTTACCTCGATTTTCAGAACCTAACAAATCACCAAAACGTATTTGCCAAACGCTACAACACCCTCACCAATGAAGTGAACACCGTTTACCAATCGGGCTTTTTCCCCGATATTATGTACCGTATTCAGTTTTAAACCTACCCATTTAAGGCGCTTCTGCTAAACCCTGCTGCCCTGTTTGTGCCGGCGGTAAATTGGTAGGACTAAACATAAACCTGCCCTTTGAAACCGGCGCTAACCCATTTATTGACCGAGATAAATCGCTCAACCACAACTACTTTTTTGTGCGCAAGGTTATGTTTGTAAAATATGCACAGGCATTTGTGTTTTTGCCCGGCGGCTACGGC
>DDVC01000067.1:0-515 GCA_002345145.1 Bacteroidetes bacterium UBA2322 | reverse complement strand
ATAAACCTGCCCTTTGAAACCGGCGCTAACCCATTTATTGACCGAGATAAATCGCTCAACCACAACTACTTTTTTGTGCGCAAGGTTATGTTTGTAAAATATGCACAGGCATTTGTGTTTTTGCCCGGCGGCTACGGCGCTTTAGTTGAACTGTTTAGGGTTACGACATTTGTAAAACAGCGGTGGAGCAGTAAAGCGGCATCGGGATATTTAGAAAAGTGCAGGCCATGTAGCAATTGGGTAAACCAAGTTGCCGCAGGCTTACAACTTTTAATATCGGGTTATCGGGTTTTCAATTTGCCTATAGCTTTATGTCTTTGAGGCTTATTGGTTTGTATGTGTTATCTGCAACAGAAAATGAAACCTGCCGAATAGATTACTTGTATATGTAGGTACTGCCTGCCATGTAAGTTCATGGCGTATTTGCAGGCTAATTGGGAAGATTTCCGGCAGAAATTAGCACACAAATAATACAGAAGCGGCTGATTGGCACCGATTTTTTAAAAACAGTATCA
>DDVC01000173.1:605-4223 GCA_002345145.1 Bacteroidetes bacterium UBA2322 | reverse complement strand
GAAACTTGTAATGTGGGGGTATCTACCTCCAATACCTCTGCCACTTCATTTTTAGGTGCTATTGGCATATATGGCAATTGGCTTACGGACAACAGAGTAGGCATTCAGAGTTCAGGCTCTGATGTATTCATTGCACACAATACACTCAGTGGAAACACCGCCGTTTATCCCGATGGAGGGGTGCAAATGGGCTTGTTTCTGCAAGGCGCTAATTTTGATGTACGCATTAACAACTTCACCAACATGTTTGTAGGTTTAACACTGCTCAACAATGGTAGTGACGCAGACTTGGTTGAAGAGAATACATTTACCGGCAACCCCGTTGGCGCATGGGTTTTGGGCGACAATGAAGGCACTAACTTTCATTGCAATCAGTTTGTTGGTTATTTTTATGCCCTGCTTACCCAAGATTACTTTAACACATGGGGTAGTACACCAGGACTACTGGGAGACCAAGGATTTTGTATTGGAGATGTCAGTTTAGACCAACCCGCCGACAATGCCTTTGTAAATGGTGTGCTGGATATTTTTCAAACCATAGCAGCCCCATTCATATACTACTACCGCAATGGAACAGGACTTGTACCTAATGTCTTTAATGCACCGGGGGCAGGGGCAGTTACTCCGATGCTATGTTCATCTTCTAACTCTGATATAGTAGATTGCCAAACATGGCGCACCGTACCAACCGGTTTTATGACTGGCTTGCCCAATGACCGCTATATAGACCAACTATTGCTGCAAAAAATGCGCACCATGCTGGAAGAAGACCACGATACCGCAGCAGCGTTGGCATTGCTGCAAACCATACATACCGATATGGCAAGGCAGTTGCAAATGCGCCATGCCCTGGAAAAGGGCAATATAGCCCTTGCCGATAGCCTGCGCAATTTACTTGCCTCTGCCGCTTCAGCACAAGACTACCCTTTGCAATTAGCCATGCTTTATAGAAATTTAATGCAGAGTGGGCGTAACTTTTTGCAACTCACCCCCGAAGAAACCGCCATGGTGGGCAGCATTGCCCAAAGCAACACCCCCGCCGCTTTTGAAGCCCAATGTATCCGTTATCTTGCACATGGCGAGGAATACCAAATACCGCTGCCACCCTTACCACAAGAAGTGTTAAACGGTTACTGGCAAATGTATATCAACTTTAAGCAGGCTGATGCGCCAGCCCAAAATACCTTACAAATATACCCCAATCCGGCAAAAGACAAGTTGTATCTTTCCATAAAAGGAGATAAGCAAGAGCCAACTCTTGTCAAAATTTACTGTATAGATGGCACTATTATGGCAGTTAAAGAGGTTCCACAAAATATGCTTTGGGAACTTAACATCCAAAATTGGCTAAGTGGAATCTATATTATTCAAGTAGTAGAGCCAAACGGTCAATTAAAAACATATAAGTTTGTTGTAGTTCCATAGTGCATTTTTGCTACACTATGTGGTTGTAGTTTGGGCTGTAGCCACGTAGTGTAGCATTTTATGCTTCCTTTTTGTGCTCTGCCTTTGTATAGATGATAAGCATTATGCTCCACGAGGCATTTTTTATAGGCAGCGCTTATATTGTAATACTTAACAAAGCAATCATATCCTACCATCAACAATTTTTGCCGTCAACACGATTTTTAAATTTAATTTTTTAATAAAAAAATTAAAACCAACCTTGTTATGAAAAATAAGGAACGATTTAACTCTGTTTTTGCAATAATTTTACTGTTTGAACTCTTTAGCATAAGTGGATATGCCCAAACACAGCAAAAGTACTTTGAAAAAACAGTAAGTGGTTATTTAAGTATCAACGCAAACTCTGTTCTCAATGATTCTGATACAAGTTATATTATAGGAGGTCGTTTGCACCTTAATAATTCATTTAACACATTTAAATCTTACTTTGCAAGAGTAAGTTGTTATGGAGAGCTATCTACTATAAATATCTTAGAAAGCGATACGGTTGTTGGCGATTTTGGCATTAGTGATTTTATTAAAACTGATTATGGTTTTGTCTTGACAGGTAATTTAAGCACAAATGATTCTGATGATACTATATATGCCATGATTGCAAAGACAAATGACATATTCAGCATTCAAGGTTTACAAAAGATAGTGAGTGAAAGCAATGAAGATATGGGCTACTCCCTTACCCAAAACATGGCAGGAGAAATTTTTATAGGCGGGTATTATAAGCCGCCGTTTCTAACCCCAAGCCGAGATAAACTGTATCTGACCAAACTTGCTTCAAATGGCGATAAACTCTGGGAATACAAAAATTGGACATACCCCTATAATTGTGCCTTTCGTGCCGTACTGCCGGCAGCAGATGGCGGTTGTTATGCCGCAGGGTATGTAAATGTATACGGATCATCGCTTGGAGATATCATCTTTATTAAATTATCTGCTACCGGCAATGTAGTTTGGCAAAAAGTTTATAGTTTTAATACAGGTAATGGCGGTGCCTCTGCCTCGGGGCTTGCTGCTACTTATGATAATGGTTTTGTTCTATGCGGTTCAAGCAATTATGGTCATGCCCGCCTCTTAAAAACTGACGCAGCCGGAGACTCTATCTGGAGCAGAGAGTATTTTCCAAATGAACAAATAAGTACTTTTTTAAAAGTTGCTGCATTACCGGATAATAATATAGTCGCAATAGGTAGCGTCAAATCTTATGGTGTATCCGGTATAGATATGCTCATTACCAAAGTAGATTCCTCCTGCAATCTGCTTTGGCACAGGCGTTATGGTTCGCCCGATGTGCATGATTATGGATATGATTTCACCCCCACCATAGAACCCAAAGGCGGCTTTGTGGTAGTAGGCAGGACAGATACTATAGCTATGGTATCGGGTCAGAATTGGTCTTTGGGCAGGGGCTACATCGTAAAAACCAACTGCATGGGCTTACTCACACAGCCACAGGCAGCATACACCGTAGCCCAAGACCCCGCTTTCCCCGGTCGCTTTTTGTTTACCAACCAAAGCCAATACGCCTATCCCGATAGTATAGACGGCGGCTACTACGTATGGCAATGGGGCGATGCCAGCCCGCCCTATATTTGCGGGCAAGGTTACGCACCCTGTCCGCCCGATGCACAGCCCCTTGCCCACACCTACCAAACCACCGGCATCTACCCCGTTACGCTGCAAGCCATAGTTTGCAACGATACCTCCACCCTCACCCGCGCCGTATGCCTTGGGGTAGAGCCCAATCCGCAGGCGCAATTCACCTACAATGATTTTGGCGGCGCAGTACAGTTTACCAACCTCAGCCAAAACGCCTACTTTGCCCAAGGCGGCTACTGCGTTTGGGATTTTGGCGATGGCAGCCCCACCACCACCCAACTCAACCCCACGCACACCTATACAGAAAACGGCAACTACCCCGTTACGCTCACCGTAGTTGTTTGCCAAGATACCTCCGTTTACATGCAGTTTGTTCAAGTGCAAACAGTAGGCGTTTCTCCCCCCTTCTTTGAGGGAGGGCAAGGGGGGCAGCAGGTGGTGGTTTACCCCAACCCCGCCCAAAACCTACTGCATTTTACCTTACAAAATCCGCTAACTCCGCCTGCCGGTTGGTCGGTAAGTTTGTTCACCCCCGCCGGTCATCGGGTATTACACAAC
>DDVC01000173.1:0-302 GCA_002345145.1 Bacteroidetes bacterium UBA2322 | reverse complement strand
CCGTAGGCATGTATTTTTACACCGTTCAATCGGGCGGAGTGGTATTGGCACGGGGCAAGGTGGCGGTGGTGCGGTAGGGGCACCCCTTGTGGTTGCCCAAATTGTGTAGAGACACACGGCCGTGTGTCTCTACTGTCTGTGTGTCTCTACGGATTATACCACGCCGGCGCTAAACCCTGTCAGCGCGTTCCACACGCTGACAGGGTTAAAACGCTGACAGGGTTAAAAAAATCGTCCATTTTTGATACACCTTATTCACCCAACACCTATATTTGTTCAAACAAAGAGTTCACTAAAAAAAG
>DDVC01000125.1 GCA_002345145.1 Bacteroidetes bacterium UBA2322 | reverse complement strand
TTTTTGCTGAAAACAGGGGTGATTAGCTCAATTTATACATCAAACAGAGGCTGCACCCGGTGGCAACCTATACACTGCGGAGGCAAAACGACTGAAAATCAGTAAAAATACTGCCCGATGATTACTTAACCCATTGCAAATCGACTCGTCTGTCGAACGAGTTAGCGCCGGGTAGGGCATCGGTATTGCCAAAAGCATTGAGAATAACCTGCTGCGGATTCAAACGGAAGCCCTGAATGAGCCTGTCTCTAACAGCTTGGGCGCGTTTCTCGGATAGTTTTCGGTTGTAATCGGCATTACCGGTGCTATCGGCATAACCGTTTATGGTAATGCGCGCTTCGGGATACTTACGAATAACCTCGGCAACCCGCTCAACCTTTTTAAGTTCAACGTCGGTGATTACGGTTGAATTAACGTCAAAAAAGATGCTCACGCTACCCAATTTATCAACTTCTGCCAAATAGCCGGGCGATAGGGGCGGTTTGGTATTGGTAGGTATGGTGTTTACCGGCGGCGGGGCAGGTAACCCGGCAGGGGCGGGTGTGGCAGGTGGCTCTACATTAATAGAGGGGGGCGCCACATCGGGTCTGCGCTCCAACTCACCCACTTTGGCGTTTAGCAATTGAATTTGACGGCGCAAATCCTCAACCATACTGAGCAATGCCTGTGTTCCGGAGGGGTCGGGCTGATTTACTACTACCGATGGCTGTACACTTGCCGGAGCAGTTGAGGAGGCAACGGTGGGTGGTCTTTGCTCCAATAAGCCAATGCGGTTGCTCAGCAAAAAAAGTTGGTTATTGATGTTTTGTAAAGCCGTTTCAAACTGTTGGTTGGGTATGGCAGCGGCAGTTGGTTGTTGTACGATTACCGGCGGCATACTAATAGTTTGAGGCTGCTTTGCCAGCATTTGTGTTTGTGCATTTACTGCATTGGTCAGCAGCGATATTTGTGTTTTTAGCGCTTCCATATCCGTTTTCAGGCTTTGGTAAGCGTTTGCATTGGCAGGGGGCGTTTGTTGAGTATTAGCAACTACGGGCATTACCGGGGCTAAACCTGCTGCCGGCGCTGTGGTGGTTATTGGGGCTGCCGTTGTTTGCATGGGGTATAGCGAAGGTTTGTTAGCAGCTAATTGCTCGGCGCGCAACCGGTCTAATTCTGCCCTAAGCATTTTAAATTGGGCGGTATAGGCGGCATCAGTGGTCAAAGAATCGGGCTTACCCGATTTGTCCGAAGTATTGGCGGATACGATGTATAAATTTGTAACCGACTTTTGTAAAGAATCCATTTGACTCAACAAGGCATTTTGTTTAGCAAGCATTTGAGCATCAGATTCATCGGGTTTACTGCTCAACTCTTGCTGCATTTGGGTAAAAGCCTGTTGTGCCGCAAGCAACTGAGCCGCCATTTGCTGATTACTAAGCTGCACCTGCCTCAGCGAGTCCACCAGCGCTTTGGTTTGCCCTATGCCGGCGCTGTCATACTTTGCGGTATAACCCTTTTCAATTACCTTAATGGTATCATAAACCACAATGGTTTCTGTGCCCACTTTAACCTCATTAGCTACCAACTGCACCAATTGGTTACCCGTATTTTGTACTTGTTGGGCATAAAAAACCGGCGGTAAAAATGTTTCCTTTTTGCGACCAAAGTTGATGCGGAGCGATACCGTGCTGATGGCATAAATATCGTTCAATTTGTCGGTTTTACCCCTATTGCCGGTGTATTGCGGATTGGGCTTTCCGGCAAAAGCCTGCACCTCATTGCTAAACGAGGTGCGAAAGTTTGGGCTGCCTACATCGTCTAAATAATCGCTCAGGGCATAGCGTAAATCGGTTTGAAAATGGAGGCTAAAAGTACCCCAAAACCGAAACCGCAAACCCAAGCCGGCATTTACATGGGGCACCAATGTTGCATAATTGGCAATTTTCTCTGTCCCGATATTGGTAATTTCGGTTTCGTAAGTACCGTCAGATAGTAGCGGGAGGGTGTAATCATAAAAAGAACCGTCGCCATCTTGCAGGTCGGCAAAAACCCTAAAATTTGTAATACCGGCACCAAGTAAAAAATAAGGTGCAATAAATGCTTTGTCGCCCAATATCCTGTCGTTATCAGTTTTGAAAACAAAGGAAAGATTGCCGTCATTTATTTCGGTTCTAAAGTTCAATGCACGGTTAAACAGCGGGTCAGTAAAAGCTCTGTTACGGTCGTTGGCAGTAATATAACCCCTATTACCACTCAACTGCAAACTGATGCCGGAGGTAAGTCGCCTTTCTAATGAAAGAGAAAAGGCGAGATCGCGGTTGGCATTCCATTGGTAATGATTCTTAAATGCCTTACCCACATCATTATCGGTAAGGTCGCCATAATAAGCCATATATCCAATGCCAGCACCAAGCCGCCAACCGTAGTCGTCATTTTGAGCCGTTGCCATTGATGATAAAAAGAGTAGGCAACAGGCGGTTAAAAGGAAAGGCATGCTAAATTTTATTTTCATGACTACCGAGTTAAAAAGGTGAACAAAGAAGCAGGTAACTGCTCAGCAGTATGCAAATGTTAAATAAACTGAACACGGGTAAAAACAGCTACACCGGCAACTCTCAATTATATATAAAGATAACGTGTATTGTAAATGGCAGGTGGGTAATTTATGCCGGCGGTTTATCTGCTATAGTTGCAAGATAACATAAGCAGCAAGTTATTTACCCTTATCGCCCAATCCGAGCCAGAGGTTCAGTTCAGCGCTTACCCCTACAAAAGGTCTTATCCTAACATCATTTACGTTAAAACCAAACTCGGTTCGTTGTTTTTCAAGGAAAGTAGCGCCGGCATTAATTCTGATAAACTTAAACACCTTATACCCCAAAGCAACATAATACGGGCGGCCGAATATAGGACCTGTAACCACATTGCCGTCTTCGTCTTCAAAATTGGTAACAAAAGCGCCCAAAGAGAATGAAGTCTTGCTCCAAAATTGGGAAGAGAATGCAGATTTACCAAACGGAAACGATAACCCTACATAAGGAGCGCTGTCATAGGAGAGGTTGTTT
The DNA here is from genome assembly GCA_002345145.1 of Bacteroidetes bacterium UBA2322. Classification (GTDB taxonomy): domain Bacteria; phylum Bacteroidota; class Bacteroidia; order Chitinophagales; family UBA2359; genus UBA2359. The sequence goes on along the minus strand of DDVC01000125.1, from coordinate 4,959 downwards.
ACATCACCGTCAAAATACACACCTCCATAACCGGCATTGATAGAGAGGATATTGCGCGTTTTTTCGGTGGGGTAATTATTAACCTCCGTCCAGTCATGGAGAACCAGTAAATTGGTATTTATATATTGCTCTATCTCGGTATGAAGCGCTGTTTTTAGCTCGGTAATAAGTTTTTCCGACATTAACCGTTTGGTTTCGGTGCGTTTCATCTTTTTGTCGCCCGATGCAAATACGATATTCCCGCGACGGAGTTTGGTTTTATTTAGTTGCTCAATTTTTATTTTGATAATATCCGAAAATCCCGGGAACTCAAAATTGATTTTATTTTCATAAAAAGCTGTTCCTTGCTGCACAATACCGTTTAAGTCTTTAATGATAGCTCCTGCCGGCTTGGCTATATTGAGCTTCCGGCGTTCAACAGAAATGATGCCGTCCACATAAGCATCAAGGGTGCTGTTTATGATTTGGCGCAAGTTCATTTTTTCAGTTTCGTTAGCGCTGCGGTAGTTTTTCATAACCACATCGTACTGCTCGCCGCCATGTAGTTTATAGTTGAGTGGAAGATCGAACTTTTCACCTATATTGCTGTATGACCGTTTCCATGTATTTTCATACAATGCTTTTTTTCTTTTGGAACTTCCCCCTTTGTATAGTTCCACTTTTACCATATCTATTCCTTGATCAACTTGACCACTTAGCATAATAAAACTTTCGGCTGGCAGGGGGTTTCCTTGGTTGAAATAGTTTTTTTCATACTCAAACACAACCATTTCGTACTGTGCCTGAGCATAATGAACGGTGAATATCAGGCACAAAAAAGACAAAAATTGCTTCATGTTAGCAGATTTTGGGGTTAAATAATTTATATGCAAAGGTAGCTATTATGACGTTTTTATGACGCTATTTACAAGAATAGTAACGCTACAAAGAGAAAATTTTTGCCCTTTTTTGTCTTGCTGTTTTTATTTTAGTTTTTTTATGTATTCAATAACCACCTGCCGTATATCGTTCCGAAAATCCGATTTATCCGTGGCATCGGGTTTATGTAGTTTTACAATTTCGGGGTTATCGGGTTTGAGGAAGTCTAAATTGGTTTCTACGCCGGTGAGCAAAAAATCGGGCAATACCACAAAATATACTTTGTTGGGGTTAATAGGTTTATCCTGCACCAAAAACCCGTTTCCGTTGGCATCGGGTTTAATGCGGTCCCACTGTAAATATCCGCCTTTGGTTATATTTTTTAAGCCTGCCTGTAAAACTTTTTCGAGTAGTGAGCCTTTCATTTCCACCCCTACCACGTAACCACCAAACGGAAGGGTGCGCAAAATATCAAACTGGGTTATATCGCCGCTAAGTTGGTCGTCAACCCTTATAGAGCCGCTGTTGAGCAAGGCACATTCCGATTCGGGAAAAGCAGCCGACATAGACTTGGCTATCATTTGCCCCAAATTGCTGGGTTTGTGGCGCACGGTACTTTCCCGTCCGTCCCAAGGATTGGCAGGGTCTATATGGGCTAAAACTTCATTCACATTAAAACCCATTTTGGTAAAACTGCTGTTACCTATTTCTACCCATTTTTGGGCAATGGCTTTTGTTTGGGGCTCTTCGGGAATGAGGTCATTTACGGGTATCAGGTTAGAAACAACATTTACCTTTTTAGTGTTTTGGTTAATAATGATCCTGTGCACGTAAACTGTTTTAACGTTGGCATCGGCTTTGGCTACTATACTCTCGCCCACTTTGTGGTACATATTATCGTGGTCATGTCCGCCCATAGCTAATTTAACATCGGGCAACATTCCTACTAATTTTTTGTCTTCGTCCACGTCTATATGTGTAAGCGCCACAATCACATCGGTTTTGGGTTTTAGTTCTTTAACCGCTTTGGTTGCCGCTTCAAAATAATCGGTGTAATGTACATAATCTGTTTTGGTGTATGGTACGGTAATACCAAATAAACCTATATTGGCAGTAGTGCCATCGGCATCGCGCACCGGCAGCACCATTGTTTCGGGAAAAAGCTCTTCGGTTCCGCTCTTTTGTTTGGCAAAGGGCATGGTATAATCGCCGCGTTTATGGTAAACATTTGCCGATGTCCACTTAAACTCTGATTCGTTGATGCGGCTTTGCAGTTCGTCCTCTTTTATATCAAATTCGTGGTTGCCAAATGTGGCAATATCCAAACCCAGTGTATTCAGCACTTCTACAATATGCCGCCCTCTGATGCGCTCACCCTCGTATTTAATGGTACCCAGCAGAGAGGGGCTTAAAAAATCGCCTGCCAGTATGGTAAAGGTATTGGGGTTGTTTTGCAACAGATTTTTGCGCACGGTGGCTACCCTTGCCAACCCACCTACCTTACCACCTTCTAAGGGGGTAATTTCGTAAATGTCGTTGATGTGTAAAAACACCACTTCTATGATACCATCATTTTTGGTTTGCTGTGCCGTTTTACCCAATTTACAAGCCGGCACACTCATTACCAACAATAAGACCCAAACTAAATGAAGCAGATTTTTCATGCCCGATGTTTTATTTGCAAAGTTAATAGATAAAATCATAAAAACACCCGATTAAGACAAAAACAAACAGCCCCACCTGTTTTACCAGATGAGGCTGCCTAAGTTGGGTGTGTAATAAAAACCTCGGGTGGGTACTTACCCTACCTTGCTATTATTGGAGCTATGGTATTGGGGTATTGGGAAATGGTAATTCACTTTTGTCAATTTGGGTTTTTTATTCAGGAAAAAGTAAAAAACGCTAAAACCGGATTAGGCAGCAAAAAATTCAGTCCAGAAGTTAGTAAATAATTCAAAATCAGTTACCTCTTGCAAAATAATTTTCCTTATTATTGCAAAAATTTAGTGAAGGTGGAAGCAAGACAAGTTTATATTGCTTATGCCCATGCCGATAAGTCCTTTTTAGATAAGCTGAGTACCCATTTAAATACAATGGAAAGACAAGGACTTATCAGCGCGTGGACAGACGAAGAAATTTTAGCGGGCGAAGATTATTTGCAAGCTACCGAAGCACAAATAGCTAATGCACAAATCATTATGCTATTGGTGAGCGCCGATTTTTTGGCTTCCGATTTTTGTGTGGACAGACTGCTACAACCCATTTTGCAAAAACATGCACAAGGAACTGCTACGGTTATCCCCATTATTGTAAGGTACTGCGATTGGTACACCATGCCTTTTGCAAAAGCAAAAGCACTACCATTGCTTGATGGTAAAGTAGTGCCGATAAAAGACTGGGCAGACCCCGATAAAGCATACTACTCCATAAGTCAAGAGTTGCGAAAAATTGTTCAGCCCAAACAGTATAACCAGCAATCATCTTTAGTAGAAGCTGTACCTTACGCTAATGTACCAGAAACTACAATTGCTAAACGCACTTATACACCTTTATTTGTAGGTGGTGTACTTTTAGCCGTTATTGCCTGTGTGGTAGGTTATTTTTTATTACAACAACAAAAAACTATACCCGAAATTGCCCAAGTGCAACAGGAAACCAATCCTACCCCACCCCAGGATACTCTACCAAAAATCTCAATCCAAGAAAGTAATATACCCGATGAGGGTAAAAATACCGAAACTCCAAAAACACTAAATACAACAGCTAACAATAATACTGCAACCAAACCCACAAGTACAACCACTAAACCGGTAAGAAACAGCAATCAATCAAACCCTGCGGTTACTGCTACTCAAACAACACCTGTTTCCAGTACATCGGGAACTACAAGTGGCAATTCGGCAGGCACCGGCAACACTACGCCATCACCTTCTCCTAAAAAGGTAACTATCGTTTTATTTGTGAATAAACCAATGCAAAAAAAATCTATTTGGATTGACGACAAAGAATTTAGTGCATTGTATAAAAATGAAAAAAGTATTTCAGTTTCCAACGTGCCGGTAGGTGAGCATAAAATAGCTCTTAATAAAGATAGCAACAACGCCAAATGCTCAGCTATTGTAAACATACAATCAGAAAACCAAGAGCTCAAAAATTTTAATTTATGTTTCTAAAACACATTCCTATGAAACAACTTGCCATTTTTATTTTTTTTGCTTTCTTTTTTGCCGCTCAATTTGCTTTGGCGCAATGCCCTATAGACATCAAGGGGAGGCAGGTAAATATCTTTATAAGCAATTTACCCGATGACAATAGCGACCAGAACTACGAGCCTTATATTAATATCACCGAAAATCTTATGTCTTTATTACAAGACCGCGATTTGTGGAGTGTAAGATTAGTAAACCAAGATATTGCAGCCATAGAAATTATTACCGGCACCAATATGCCTTCAAGTATAACCGAAGTAGGCATTATTTTAACCTTTTCAAAAAAAGCCAGTAATTATGTATGTGAGTTCAATGTTGCTAATGTTATACTTAATGAAAGCTGTAGTTCTCAAAAAATAAATATTTCAACAGTGCCTGTTGATGAAAACAACAACACTACAGTTAGGCTACTATTGCAAAATGCCCTAATTGAGCAAAAGATATTTAACAATCCATTACCCGAAACGCCAATTATAACGGAGCCCAAGCCGGTTGTGCCCTCTGCAAGAGAAATACTAACATTAGCAGAGCAATTTTTTAAGGAGGGTAAACACAAAGAAGCAGCCATAGAATACGGGAAGGTGAAAAATGAGATTAAAGATTTCCCCAAAAGAGCTTATCCCATTTACTACATCTCAAAAACTACCGATTATTTAGACGGCGTATTTGTACCTGCCGATTTGTTGGCTGCCTATTTGCAAAACAGCAGCAGCGAAGCCTTGGTAAAAAGAGCCGATGAACTTGACAATAAACTGGGCGGTTACACATTAAGTGCCTCTAATGATGAATATTCCTACCGATTGTGTGAGGAGGCACAAAAACAAGGCAATCTCCGGGCTAAATATAAAATTGGGGTTGCTATGGTATTGGAGTGTGTAACAAATTAGGGGAT
>DDVC01000130.1:21739-27390 GCA_002345145.1 Bacteroidetes bacterium UBA2322 | reverse complement strand
TGGGGGTGCGGAAAGTGGGGTCTTGCCTTAATTTTGCAGCTATTTAGGTAAATGCAAACCAGCGCCGGATAGTTGGTTGTGGGTAGTTGTGGTAAATTTACCGGCTTTAAATTAGTTGTTACCTTTTGGGCAATAGAACCTTAACTGTTACAAAAAAATCCGAATTTTGCCCCAACATCAATACCTGCTCAATTGTATTTACCTGCCACCCATGCAAACACTGCACATACACCCCGATATACGCCTTGCCGAAACGCCGCCGGCTTGGTTTTACCGCAGCGCCCATGTTTTTGAACAACTGCGCGAAAAAGTATTTACCTATACCTGGCAGTTTATTGGCGATACCCGCATGGCTCCGCTAAACGAAACCGTTTACCCTTTTACCCTGCTGGAGCACTTTATTGATGAGCCTATGCTGCTTACCCGATGTAAAAACGGACAACTGCACAACCTTAGCAACGTATGCACACATAGAGCTAACCTGTTGGTGCATCACCCCGCTGCTGTTAACAAGGTGGTTTGCAAGTACCATGGCAGGCGTTTTGGGCTGGAAGGTAATTTTGAATCTATGCCCGAATTTAAAGAAGCACTAGGGTTTCCGCGCCCCTGCGATAATTTGCACACCTATCCGCTGCAAACATGGGAGCAGTTTTTATTTACCGCCATACAGCCGGCGTATCCCTTACAGCCAGTTATAGCTAAAATGCAGCAGCGCATAGGTTTTTTACCTCTTGCCGATTTTGTGTATGACAGCAGAACAAGCCGAGATTATTTGGTGCAGGCACATTGGGCGCTCTATTGCGATAATTATTTGGAGGGTTTTCATATTCCGTTTGTACACAAAGACCTCAACAGCGCGCTTGATTATGGCAGTTATGCCGTTGAGCTGCACGATTATTTTGTGCTGCAAATAGGTTATGCCGATAAGGGTACGCAAACTTTTGTTTTGCCCCCCTCGCACCCCGATTATGGCAAACACGTGGCGGCTTATTACTACTGGCTGTTTCCTAATACCATGCTCAACTTTTACCCATGGGGTTTATCGGTAAATGTGGTAAAACCCATTAGTATGCAGCGCACACGCGTATCGTTTCTTACTTACGTGTATGATGAGCATCTTTTTGCACAAGGTGCAGCAGCGCTTATAGATAAAGTGGAGCGCGAAGATGAGTTTGTGGTAGAGGGTGTGCAACGGGGGTTACAATCAAGAGCCTATACTACGGGCAGGTACTCGCCCGCACGTGAAGGCGGGGTACATCATTTTCACCGGTTATTAGCGCAGTTTTTGGCGGGGTAGGTAGTAAGCCCCGCGTTACTCTTTAAATTTAAAGTTTAGCGCATCGCAGTAGGTAAGCCCTGAGCTAAGGGCTATGCGCTTGGTACTTTTTCCGTCTTGAATAGTGAGGGCAGCCGTGTTAGGTGGTCGGGTGCCTTCATTGTGGGCGTATAAAATGAGGTAGTTATCGGCGTTTCGGTCTATTTTGATAGTTATTTTGTGCGGCTTGTTTTTTAAGCCGTGTTCGCGCAGCAGCCACTCGCCATTAAAAAATAAGGAAATGGTATCGCCGTCTTCATAACCATCGTCCCAAACTGTTATGTTTAAAGTTTCGTTGTTAATAATCACCCTTTTTCCGGTTTTTACTGTGCGGTTATTTAGTAGGGCGGGCACATTGCGCTCTGTATAAACAATTCTGGCGTTTTCTAAATTGTCATCGCTTACTGCTACATCAACGGGCTGCGGAATTTCTGGCGGCGCAACGGGAACATTTTGGATTGTGCCCGATGTGTCCATGCCGGTAGCTGCAATAGGTAAAACCGGGGGCGGCGGCACAATTTGCGGAAAGTCTAAGATGTAATCGGGCAAGTACTTTTCTGTTTTGCAGCCGTTGGCATCGGTAGCTATTACCACACCCACCAGTGCAATGGGGTTTTGCTGCGTTGCCCGTGAAAGGTAACTTTGTAGGGCGGCTAATCCCTGCTCTTCGAGCACTATAACCGGTTTTGCGGGTAGTTTGTTTTGGGTAGCAAGGTCGTATGCTTTTCGGGCGGTGGAGCCTTCCAGAACAAGGTAGCCTTTTTGGAGGGAGTAAGGCGCTTTTCCACCTTTGATTTGAGCGTTCCAGTTGTAAAAATCGGGCGAAGCGGTTCGGGTAATTTCGGTAAAAACAAGGGCATCGGGATTTTTAATACTTACACTTTCTACAACTTTGCTGCCCCATGTATCGGTAACGGTAAGTTGGTAGGTGCCTGCTCCTATGTTTTTAAGGATTTTGGCAGTAGAGCCGTTAGACCATTTGTAGCTTAGTTTACCTATGCCGCCCTTAGCTTTGGCAGTAAGCACAGCATCGGCGCTGCCCGGGCATTTAAGCGGGGTTTGGGTAATGGTGGCTGAAATGGGCGTATATTTGAGCATAATACCTTGCGCCCCAATTCGGGTTTTAGAACTGGCGCCGGTAAACCCCCAGAAAACTTCGGGTTTGCCATTAAAGATATTGCTCACCACATTGCCGGTGTAGGTTAAAATTTGTTTGTCATCAACTAATATAGTTAGGGTATTGGTTTCGGGCTCCCAGTTTATACTTGCTTTGTAGTATTTGCATGGGCGAGCAGGTTTAGCAGGGTTAGCCAATACCGGACCGGCAAGGTTAGCTGCCGAGAGGTGGTCGTTGCTGCCATTTTGCATAATGGCTACGTGGGTATCGGGCGAGGGAAAAAAGCCTTCAAACTCGTTGAGGTAGTTGTCGAACTCTACTATGAGGGAGGGGGTAATGCCCTTGTAACCCAAGCCCGAACCGCTCTGCCCAAGGGCTTTGGGTCCGTTTTGGTGCAAAACAAAGGCTACCCCATCGGCGCTGTTTTTACCGCAACCTAAAAAAATGTCGAAATTGATTTCAAAGGCATCGTTAAGGTCTATTTTGCTGTCTGCCCATACAGCGCCTACCTGTGCGGGTATTTCGCGGGTAAGGCGGTAGCGGTTTTCTTCTAATTTGCGGGCAGAGCCGGTTAGTTTTACCTGTGCATGGAGGTGGGTGAACATGCCAAAACATAAAACAACGCCTAATAGATTTGGAAAAGTAAATTTCATTGTACCAATAAATTGAATCATAATTTTGGGTAGGTTAGTATGGCTGCCGGCTTTTGTATAACAAATCGTTTTTTTTAACAAGGCAGAAATTGGTCTTTTTATTTAACGCTTTTAGTAGCAAGGCGGTTTATACCCGCACCGGATTTGACTTTTTGTTGGGGGAAACCTATGTACATAATGGGCAATAAACAGTTGTAAGAACAGACCAAAAATGTAAATGTTGTTTATGTTTTGGCTCTTAACGTTTTTTAGCGCAGCAAGGGGAGGGGGAAGTTAGGAGTTAGGAGTTAGGAGTTAGGAGTTAGGAGTTAGGAGTTATGAGTTATGAGTTATGAGTTATGAGTTATGCTTTCCTAAAGAACCTTGCCCGATTTTGTTTCTCATAAAAGCGCAAATTAGTGGTTAGTGGTTAGTGGTTAGTGGTTAGTACTGATTACCATCTACTATTTACTATTTACTATCTACCATCTACTATCTACCAAAACTACAAAAAAAGGGCATCATTTGGCAGTAACCAAAGGAAGCCCTTAAAATAAAGTTAGTTGGCACATGTTTTTCGGGTGGCGGGTTTAGCCTAATCCCATTTCAGGTCGGTATCGTCGTTATCGGGTTGGTAGTAGGGTTCGTCGTTTGGGGAGTCAGAGTTGGTATTTTCGGGCAAATCATCGGCGGGGTCAATGTTTGCGGTGGGTAGTTGCTGTTTACCATCGGGCTGCTCTTCGGTATTTTGATAGATCCGTTCTCTTCTGTCAAACTCGTCAAAGTCATAATCGGGCATCAGCTCGGTTTTGATGTAGTCAATTACTTCTTGCATTGTTTCTACAAACTTATTAAAGTCTTCCCTGTATAGGTGTAGTTTGTGCTTTTCGTAACCTTCTCCGTCTAAGCGTTTTTTACTTTCGGTAATGGTAAGGTAGTAATCGCTGGCGCGGGTAGCCTTTACATCAAAAAAATAGGTTCTCTTTTTTCCGGCTTTTAAGGCTCTTGAAAATACGCTCTCTTCATTGGTGCCGGGGCGTTTGTTAAAACGTTTTTCTCTTTCCACAGTAGTTATTTTAAGTATCTGCAAAACAAGGTTATACAAATGTATGGTAAAAAGGTGATTTACACAAGAAATGGGGTTCTTTTTTTGGGAACCGATAAAATTTAGCGCAAAATTAAGCCAAAAACCGGTATTTGGGTATGGGTGTGGCAAAGTATATGCCCAAGAGCTAAAACCCGCATATATTGGAACAAACCTGCAACAAGGATAAACATAAAATTACAAACCGGCGCTAATTAAGAATACGGCAGCAAAGGCAATAATGGCAAACAACTCGGGAAATACGGCAAGCACCATGGTTCTGCCAAAAACATCATAACCCGATGCTATGCCTTCTATGCCCTGCGCTACTACTTCGCCTTGTTTAATGGCAGAAAAATATCCTACTAAACCCAGCGCCAAACCTGCTGCCAAAACCGATGCGCCCTGTAGTGGCGATATGGTTTGGAGCTCAAGCAGCCGGTTGTTTAAAATAAAAAAGGCTACAAACCCATACAGCCCCTGCGAGCCGGGCAGGGCGCTCAATAGCATGTATGTGCCAAAGGCATCGGGCTTTTTTTTGAGTGCGCCAATGGTGGCTTTTCCGCCTAACGAAGCTCCTATGGCGCTGCCTGCGCCCGATAACCCTATCATTAACCCTATGCCTATGTAGGCTGCTACTATTTGTGCTACCATAATTATACAGAAGTTGATTGTTTATGAGCCTATTGTTTAAACCTAAAAGGGGTGAACGCTTGTCCGCCGCCGGTAAAGCCGGCATTTTTGTAAAACTCTACAAAGGTAAGTCTTATAGGGTGAACAAATGCGCTAAGTGTTGAAATGCCAAAATTTAACCCGTGCCCAAACAGCAAAATGAATAAAAATGCCAATTCGCCCAATACAGGCGGCAGGGCAAGGGCGCTAAGGGCAATGGTGTTTACCACATAACCCAGCGTAGCCGATGATAAACCGAGGGCAAATAGCCTGATGTATGACAGCACATCGCCAAACAAGCCGGTAACGCCGTATATATCCCACAAACCCAGACCTATGCGCTTGAGCAAACCGGCATCGGGGTCGCTAAAAAATACTATGCAAAATACGCCTAAGCCCACAAACGTGTAGGCGGGCAGGGTGTAGGGGGTTAGCGCCCAAAGGAGTGTGCCGGCGAGCGCCATAATCCACCCTATGGTGGCTATGCTGTATAAAAAGCCAAATAACCTGATTCGGTTTACCACTTTTAGCGCCATGCCAAACATTATTTGCACTAATCCTATGCCCAGCGAAAGGTTAAACAAACTGTTTGCCTGTAAAAAGTACTGTTTTAGCCCGTTTAACTCCGGTAAATTAACGGTACTTAGGTTTATGCCCGCTACTGAACCGGTTAGTAAGCCAAAAATGATGGCTGCCCCTCCTAAAAACTGCCCTAAGGTTAAAATGGGTTTCAGGTGGGCGTATTGGGGGCGGTATTTAAACACGGTAACAAGGGCAAAAATAATGAAACCATACGCCACGTCAGACAGGCACATGCCAAAGAACAACATA
>DDVC01000130.1:0-21427 GCA_002345145.1 Bacteroidetes bacterium UBA2322 | reverse complement strand
TGTTTTGCAACAGAATAGGCACATTAGGCGTTTTGGGGGTGGGTTTTTCTTTAAGGTAAAAGGCATCGGTTTGCTTTAACCATTCTTTAAACTGCGGCGCATCTTTTTGGGGCAGCCAAACGTTGAGCAGCATTATTTTTCCATTGGCAGCGGGTGTTGTTTGCCGGTGGGTGTGCAGCAGGGCAAGTTCATCTTCTAATTGGTAGGCATACTGCTGGAGCAGGTGTTTGTAAGCCACCATTTTGCTGTAAGCAGCAGGCAGCTCCACGCTAAGGCGGTTTTGCACTTCTTTTAACTGCTGTTTGAGGGCTTGCCTGTTTAAGGTGGGCAGTTTTACCCACTCGGCACCGTGCAAACTTGGGGCATCGGGCTGCCGGCTAATGATAACAAAGTAGATTTTACCGTTTTGTTGGGTTATTATTTGCAGGTGTTGTTCGGTTTGCCATGTATCCAAAAAATCGTGTTCATTGCACTGGTAAAAGTGCAGGTAAACCTGGTTTTGTTGTAGGGTTTGCAGGGTAGTTTCGGGCATTTCGCCCCAGGGTTCCAACAGGTCAATTTGTGTTTTCAGCTCTTTGCGCCGGCGCTTAAGCTCGGCTTCTTCGGCGCTAATATCTTCGTATTCTTTTAGTAAATCTGCCGGGCTGTTAAATGGGTTTACCTGCGGTATTATGCCGTTTTTTTTAGTGTTGAGCGCTTGCAAACACTCCTGCACCTTGTTTAACTGCTTAAAATGATAGGCTTCCTGCTCTGATACCTGCTCGCTCACGGTTTCAATATGTACCAATCCCAATGCCTGTAATGACTGCAAAAAATGCTCATACCGGCTATGGTGTACTAAAAACGCATACTTGAGCATGGGAGCAATCATAGGGGAGCGAAAAGTTAGGAGTTAGGAGTTAGGAGTTAGGAGTTAGGAGTTAGGAGTTAGGAGTTGGGAGTTGGGAGTTATGAGTTATGAGTTAGGAGTTATGAGTTATGAGTTGGGAGTTATGAGTTATGAGTTAGGAGTGTGTAAGTACCAATTACCAACTACTGAATACCCGCTTTTCAGTATTCACTTATAACTACTCACATTTCCTTCTTCGTTTTTATGAGTTTTTGTGCGGCTTTTGATAGGTGTTCTTCGTCTTCGAGGTAGCGTTTTATTTTTCGGATAGCTTCTTCGTGCTGGGGTATTTGAACTTTTTCGTAGAGGTTTAGTTTTTGGGTAGTTTTTTTTCTTTCGGCTTCCAGTATGGCTATTTGTTGGGTGGTAATGTGCAGGGCGGCTTTGTTTTCTATGAGGCGTTGTAGTATAACCTGCCCGTGCAAAAACCAGAGGGGTTGGTTAAAAAAGGTAAACGAAACAGGCTCATAAGTTACTGACTCAAAAACCGGAAAAGACACACCCGCAAATTTACCTGTTTTAGTGTTAATGTTTTTTACTTTTAGCAAGTTTTGGTTCCACTCAGCCCATAGGGGGTGATAGACTGCATATCGGGCAAGCTCGGTTTCTAATCGGGCTTGGTTATTTTGCATTTCCTGTTTCAGCCGTTTTACCTCATTTCTTAGGGCGCTTTCTTTGGCACGTATGGTGGGCAGGGCTGCCTGCCTTATGCGCAGTCCTTTTTCTATCTCTTGCAGCGATACCTTGTTGTATTTAAACTGTAGTTGCATAATTAGTTTGTATCAACCCAATATCGGTTTACAAATTCGTCTTTTATACCCACTTCTTCTTTCTGAAAATGCTGTGCAAACAAGCGCCATGCGGTATTGAGTATTTCGTCTATAGTTAGGTTTACGTCAATGGCCAGCAGTTGTTGGGAGTATGCCCTTGCAAAGCGGAGTGCGCGGCGGTCGTAGTCGGTAAGGTCAAAACCGTTTTCTTTTTTGGTTTTGGCTTCCATAGCATCGGCAAACAGCCTAATGGCGGCGTTCATTACTTGCGGGTGGTCTTTTCGGGTTTTTTTACCAATCACCAATTGTTTTAATCTGGACAGGCTCCTGAAAGGGTCAATAATAACTTTGCCGGTATCGGCATCTTTGCGCAAAAAAAGTTGTCCTTCGGTAATATAGCCGGTGTTATCGGGTATGGCGTGGGTAATATCGCCTTGGTTGAGGGTAGTAACGGCAATTATGGTAATAGAACCGCCGTTTTTAAACTGCACTGCTTTTTCATAAATTCGGGCAAGGTCGGAGTAGAGTGAGCCGGGCATACTGTCTTTGGAGGGAATTTGGTCCATACGGTTAGCCACAATAGCTAAGGCATCGGCAAAAAGGGTCATATCGGTAAGCAGCACCAATACCTTTTCGTTGTGTTCAATGGCAAAATACTCGGCGGCGGTAAGGGCAGAATCGGGCACTAAAAGGCGTTCTACGGGCGGATTTTCGGAGGTGTTAATAAAGGCAATAATTTTATCAAGCACGCCGGCGCGCCGGAACTCGTCTTTAAAATAAAGGTAGTCATCATGGGTAAGCCCCATGCCGCCTAAAATAATTTTATCGGCATTGGCTCTGAGCGCCACGGTAGCCATTACCTCGTTATAGGGCTGGTCGGGGTCGGCAAAAAAAGGTATTTTTTGCCCTGCCACAAGCGTATTGTTTAGGTCAATGCCGGCAATGCCGGTAAAAATAGGCACATTGGGCTGCTGCCGGCGCACGGGGTTTACAGAGGCGCTGCCGGTTTCGGTTTCGGTTCCCTCTATGGCAGGACCACCGTCAATGGGGTTTCCGTAGGCATCTAAAAACCTGCCGGTAAGTTTTTGGCTCACTTTTATACTGGGCGCTTTGCCCAAAAATACCACTTCGGCATGGTTAGAAATGCCCTCTGCGCCGGCAAATACCTGCAAGGTTACTTCATTGCCGGCTATTTTTACCACTTGTGCCAGCCGGTTGGCTACCAATGCCAGCTCTTCATAACCTACGCCATCGGCAATCAGAGTGCAGGTAGCTTTGGTTATGTTTTTAATTTGGGTAATTCGTTTCTGAAAGGGGGCTATTTGCATGGCAAAGGGGCAACATTAGTGAAGATAAGAAACCAACTGAATATCAACAACAGGGGCTTGTAAGGGTTGTAGCCTGCTGCTGTGTTTACACCCGATGCAAAAAAACAACAAAAACCGGTAAATACCAAACAGGCGGCTTTAATCTGCACTTTTATTTAGTTTTACCACTAACCAAGGCTCCTTAAACTCATAACCGCCCAGTGTAAGAAAGTTGGCAAAGCGAGGCAGGATAACACTTTTGCGCCTATTGCCAAGGGTAATAACCAGCTCGTCGCCAAATTTTTGGAGGGTAAAATCGGGCTGTTTAATGAAGGGGAGTTTAATGCGTATTTCGTAATACGTTTCAAATTCATTTACCACAAAGGGGCTTTCCCGATGCAGTACCGATATGGGGTTGTGCTGCTGATATACCTCTTGCCCGATGTGTTTAAGCAAATCGAGCCCAAAAACTTCTTGCCCCTTGTGATACACCTTAAAAATGGGCAGCGGGGCAAAGGCTTCTTCTATTTCGGCAAGGTATTTTTGCTGCGAGGCGAGGTATTTTTCAAACAGTGCGCCGGCATCAAGGGTGGGCAGTATGCGGTTTACCACTATGGCATCTACATTATAACCATACATTTGCAGGTAGGTATAGGCGCGTTTGGCTTCTTGTATAACCATGCGCTCAGGGTTGGCTACTATGCGTATGGAGCAAATATCGGGGTTCAGAAAAATTTGTTGTACTTTTTCTAATTTGGCAAACAGGTTTTCTAATTCGGCATAACCTTTATCTAAGGGCACGCCGGTAGTTTTGCGCACTACAAAACCCATCGTTTTTACGGCGGCGCTTTGCCCGGGAAAAGCCTTTACTAACCACGATTGGGTTACCTGCGGCAGGGTGAGCAGGGTAAGGGTTTCGCCGGTGGGGGCGCTGTCTATTACAATAAGGTCGTAATTGCCTTCGGAATAGTATTTTTCTAACCACAAAAAAGCCGATGCTTCTTCCATACCGGGCAGCACCGATAGCTCTTCGGCTACTACGTTTTCTACGCCGCGCCATTTAAACAAGGTAAGCATGAGCTGGCGCATATTGCCCCAGTATTTTTTCATAGAGTAATACACATCAAACTCCTGCCCGTATAAATTGGGCGCTACTTCTACCGGCTCGGGCGATAGGGGCACATTTAAGGCATCGGAAAGACTATGTGCTGGGTCGGTAGAAATAACCAATGTTTTATAGCCTTGTTGGGCAGCTTGCAGGGCGGTGGCGGCGGCTATGGTGGTTTTACCTACGCCTCCTTTGCCGGTAAACAGTATAATACGCATAAAAACAGGGGTGAATGATTAAATGGAAACAGGGTTTTAAGCCCTACAATACGCATAATAACAAAAAATAGGCGGCAAATTGCCGGCGGGCGTAAGCCATCGGGATAGGTTTTTTTGCCTGCTTTTACCCGTTTTGCCTCCCAATCAATCTGCATTAACAAATAACCTATTGCCATTGTTGAACCATGCGGGGCACTGTGGCATGGATTGTGCTATGGTTGTGGTTTTTATTTTTTGTTTCGGGGTGTCAATAATCGGGCAATTTTTAGTTTTGCTTCGCTCAGCATTTGGCTGAGGGTGTAGTAGGGTAGGGGCAACCGGTGGTAAAGGAAGGTAAAAAGTAGGTTTACTAAATTCCATACTTGGGCAGATGCCTGCGGAAATGCGATGAAATGAACCGGCAACATGGCTGCAAAAATGAGCTGCCTGTTTGCCAGTCCGATTAACATAACTAAGGGTAGCCAAACCAAATACTGCCGGTGTAATACAAAAAATAAGCCCGATGTTTTACCGGCGGGCAACTGCTTGTTGTACCCTAAAAGGGCTGCCTGCATAAGCCCAAGCGCCAAGCAAACAACAGCGCCGCTTGTGCCCAACCCGTTTTTTGCCAAAAACAACAAAAAACAGAGGTAAACTACCCACTCTAAGGGCAGCAGCCATTGCTCCCGTATGTTTGTTACCTTAGCAATGCCGGTTTGCAGGGCAAAGGTTTTAGCGCCGGCGGCGGCATCGGCTTGTGCATCTTGGGTTTGGTGGTGCAGTATATTGCCCAAGCCCCATAGCAGTTGCCACCCTGCCAACAGCGCAAGGTAGGCGGGCAACTGCCCAAACGGAGCGGGTATGAGCAGGTAAAAGGTAAGGGCTGCCAATACTGCGGGGTTTACATGTGCATACAAGGCATCGGCAAGTATGCCGGCAAACCCGCGCTCCTTTAACCTGAGCGGGGGCAGTGAGTATGCCATAAACAACCCAAACTGTGCCGCCAAAAAAGGGGCATTGAGCGGTGTAAGGGGTAGATACAGCCAGGGCACTAAGGCTACAAGCAGTGTTATGCTCAAAACTGTTATGCGCTGAACAGTAGTTAGTTTGGCTACGCTATTGGGTTTACCGGCTTGGGCGTCTTGTTGTATATCGGCATAATCGTTTACAAAGTAACCAAAGGCAGCTATGCCGATAATGGTAGTATAACTGGCAGCCATAGCCCACAGCGTTTGCCCGATGCTCAACTGCCCTATGAAGGCAAACCAGTATGGCACCGATACCAACGTGGGCGCTTTGTAGCGCCACGCCTCTTGTAAGCGCCGGTAAAACCGGTTAATTGAGCCATACATATATGCGGGGTTTAGCAAAATTGGTAGTGGGTAGTGGGTACTTGGTAGATAGTAGATTGTATATAGTATCGGGTAATTCGTAACTATTCACAATTCACTTGACTGATACCCTACATGCGCTCCGGAACATCAATGCCTAAAAGGTGCAGGGCATTTTTAAGGGTTCGGGCGGTGGTATAAGCCAGAGCCACCCTAAACGTATTGGTTTGTTCATCGGGGTTGTTCAGCACTGATAAGTCGGCATACAGTTTATTGAATGATTTGGCAAGGGTAAAGGCGTAATTGGCTATCACAGAGGGGTCGTAGGTTTCGGCGGCGGTATGAATGGCTTGCCTAAACCGACTTATTTCTGTTATGAGGTCTATTTCTTGTGGGTGCAGGTGGTTTATGGGGTAATTGGGCAGCAGAAAATTTTGGTTAAACTTGCGCAAAATAGAGCGTATGCGGGCATAACTGTATTGAATAAACGGAGCGGTATGCCCTTGCAGGTCAATAGACTCGCGGGGGTTAAACAGCAGTCGTTTTTGGGCGTTTACCTTTAAAATGAAGTATTTAAGTGCACCCAAACCCAGTATTTTATAGAGTTGTTGGGCTTGGTGGGGGTTCATACCTTCGGTTTTACCCAGCTCACGGGTCTGTTCTTCGGCAGTTTGGAGCATTTCGGCAATGAGGTCATCGGCATCTACCACTTTACCCTCGCGCGATTTCATTTTACCTTCGGGCAGGTCAACCATGCCGTAATAGAGGTGGTAAATAAGGTTGGCATAAGGTTTACCCAATTTTTGGAGGGTAAGTTTAAGTACTTTAAAGTGGTAAATTTGCTCATCGCCCACCACATAAATAAGCTGGTCGGGTGTAAAGTCGTGGTAGCGCAAATCAGCCACACCTATATCTTGGGTAATGTACACCGAAGTTCCGTCATTTCTGATAAGCACTTTTTGGTCAAGCCCTTCATTGGTAAAATCTGCCCAAACAGAGCCATCGGGTTTAGCAAAAAATGCTCCGTTGGCAAGCCCTTCCAGAACCAATTTTTTACCCAGCTCGTAACATTCCGATTCGTAGTAGGCTTTTTCATAAGAAATGCCCAGCATATTAAACGTTTCTGCAAAACCCTCATACACCCAGCCGTTCATAGTTTGCCAGAGTTGTCGCACGGAGGGTTTACCTTGCTCCCATTCTTGGGTAAACTGCTGCGCCAGGGCATAAATAGGCGTTAATTTTTCGGCTTCCAGTGGCTCCATACCTTGTTCACGGTAGGGCGCTGCCTGTTGGGTAGCAATTTTGTTGTAAAGCACATAGTAATAACCCACAAAATGGTCGCCCTTTAAACCGGCGCTTTGCGGGGTGGCTCCGTTGCCGGCATGAACCCACGCCGCCATAGATTTACTAATGTTAATGCCTTTGTCGTTGTAAATGTTTACCTTATGCACCTCATGCCCATTTGCCTGTAATATGGCAGCTACGGCATGACCCACAAACATATTTCTGATGTGCCCCAGGTGAAGGGGTTTGTTGGTATTGGGACCTATGTATTCCAGCGCTATTTTTTTGCCCGATGCGGGGGCTTGTCCGTAGTTTTCGTGGTGAATGATATGGGTAAAAGTTTGGAGCCAGTAGGCATTGGTGAGTTCTATGTTTACAAATCCTTTTACCACATTAAAATCTTGGGCAAACACAAGGTTATCGGTAAGGTACTGACCTATTTCTTTGCCCACTTGTTCGGGGTTTTTGGCTGCTGCTTTGGTATAAGGAAATACCACCACCGTATAGCTGCCTACAAAGTTTTTGGGTGTATCGTTTACCGTTACGGTGTGCGGGTCAATGGTTAAGTTGTATAGCGTTTTAACGGCTTGGGCGGTTAGTTCTTGCAGGGTTTGCTCAATGGTCATATAACTAACTTGGTAAAGTTGGTAAAAATTAGCGCAAAGATAGGGATTTACACCAAAGGTAGTTGTTTACGTGATGGTTGAATGGGCGCTAACCATCTCCCTCACCGCACCACCGCCACCTTGCCCCGTGCCAGCACCACCCCGCCCCATTCAACGGTGTAAAAATACATGCCTACGGGTAAATGACCTATCTGTATGTTTGCCGTTGCCGGTGACATCACCGGCAATACTACAGAATTAAAAGAATCTGCCAATATATGTTGTGTTTCCATTGCGGGCAATTTTAAGATGTTTTGTTAATACACAAAAAAATGAAAGGCTCAGAAGCCTAAAATTTGAAAAAGTTAAATTGCCCATCATTTTACCGGTGCAGCAGTATTTGCAAACTGGTTTTTACAATTTGCCCCATGGTGTGGCAGCGCAAAAAGCGCTGGTTATGGTAATGCTCGGCAAGTTGGTGTTTAAGTTGGTGCGTTTTATCGGGCATAGAAATGGTATCGTGTTCCATAATTAAAAAAAGCTCTTCTATTCTGTCTTTAGAGGTAACATACCGGCTGGCAATGAGGGTGCGCTCTTCGTGCTGATACTGGCGAGTGGTTTGGGCATTTATGCGTTTCATGCAGAGTTGCACATAGGGTCGGTTTTCTTTAAAAAAGTGGGGCAGGTACATATTTTTATTGCCCTCATAACATTGTTGGTCAAAATCAATGGCTCTAATGCGGTATTGGGTGTCATCAAAATCGGGGGTAATATCTATAACAAAGTTGTAGGCGCGCATATCGCCCAGCAGTTTTACAAAACATCGCTCGTTAAATTTGATAAACTCTTTAGCCAATCGGGTTTCATTAAAATGCGGGTCAGCAAGGTTGCGTTGTATAAACACATCGCCGGGTATGCCTGCTATGTGTTCTTCTACAAGGGTATCCTTGCACACAAGGTAGTTAATGCGGTTGGGCGAGAGCAGGTCTTCCAGTTCAAGCCCGTAAATGCGCGAGGCATCGGCAGTTTTAATGTAGTAGTAGTCGTAGTTATCGTTGTAGTTGTTTATGATTTTAATTCTAAATGGATTAGAGTTGCCAAAGGTGCAGTAATCAATGCGGTCAACAGACAGATGCTGCATAACAGATACATCGCCGGCGGCTTTTAAAATGGCGTAAATTTTAGTAAGCGCCGCATGAATTTCGGTTCTGTCAGATTCGGCATAAAAAACGGTTTCCCAGAGCGTGTCGTTACCGTCTTTGTCAATAAAAGGCACTGAAAAAGCAAAATGCCTCAGGTCTTTGTATAAACAAGGCATATCGGTTTTGCGGCGGTTTTTATGCAGGTAGTGGCGCAAATTGGGGTTTACCGGGTATGCCGGTTTTTTATTCAGCACATTATTATCTTCGCCGTCATGTAAGGGCGTTATATGGTCGGTCATTGGCGGGTAGGGTGTTGGAAGCATGGAGAAAAATAGGGTTTGCAGGTTTATCCGAATGTAACCCCGGTTTGATGTAAAATGGCACACAAAGTCCGTGCTGCCTTTATGGGCTAAAAACCGGCAGCAATTGGCACGCGGATAACACTGATGAGGCTGATTTGCACAGATTTTTGGAAATAAGGGCTCAATGGAAATGATTACGAATTACCAGTCCGATTATGTTTCTCGCAAAGGCGCAAATTATTTGTTATTTCGTAGTGCCGACTACTCACTACCAATCTTTTTTTGCTGAAAACAGGGGTGATTATCTCCTTTTACACATTAAACCGCGGCTGCACCCTATGCTCCTGCATCTTGCAGGGTTAGCAGTTCAGCCACTTCTACATTGCCACGGTCGGTAAGGCGCACGGTGGCGCAGGCATGGCGGGGGTCGTGTTCAAAAAACAGGAAATGGTTATGTGTAGCCGCTTTATAGAGAAAGTCTTTTTTTTCGACAAGGGTTTGGAGTGGGCGAACATCATAAGCCATAACATAAGGAATCCGCACATGTGCTGAGGAGGCAATAAGGTCGGCCATATAAACCAAGGTTTTACCATTGGGCAGCTCAATATGCGGAATCATCATGGCTTCGGTATGTCCATAAACAAAACGCACATATACTCCCGGGCACAGGTAAGCGCCATCGGTAAGCCATTGTATGCGGTTTTGCTCCAGCAGCGGCACAAAATTTTCTTTCAAAAACGAGGCTTTTTCGCGCTCGTTTGGGTAAGTAGCCCATTGCCAGTGGGGTTGATTGCTCCAATAGGTGGCATTAGGAAAAGCGGGCACTAACTCGCCGGCGGCATTTTTAGTTACTGCTCCGCCCACATGGTCAAAGTGCAGGTGGGTTAGCAAAACATCGGTAATATCGTTGGGGGTTAAGCCCAATTGCCGGAGCGAATCGGTTAAAGTATCGGTTCCGTGGGGCTGATAGTAGCTAAAAAACTTATCGGTTTGTTTGTTGCCCAATCCGGTATCTATTAAAATGCGTTTGCCATCGGTTTCTATGAGCAGGCATCGCATAGCCCAGGTGCAAAGGTTATCGGCATCGGGCGGGTTTAGGTGTTGCCAAATGGTTTTTGGCACAACGCCAAACATAGCTCCGCCATCAAGTTTAAAAAAGCCGGTATTTATGGTATGAACAAGCATGGTGTATTGCAGTAAACGAGGGGTAAAAAGTGCAAAAACAGAACAAGTAAACTACTGCCAAATGTTTGAGTAGCCTACAAAGGTAAACCAATAACCCGAAAAATTGTAACCCCATATGAGTGTTAATTTAGCGGGTGCGGTTGCGTGTATTACAACGCCATTTTTTTGAGCGTTGCTTCAATGGGCGGCAGGTAACTTGTGCCAAACAGGTTTACATGTACTAACAGCGGGTAAAGGTTGTAAAGGGCAATACGTTGGTTAAAATGGGGTTGGAGCGGATAATGTTGGTGATACGATTGATAAAACAAAGGGTTAAATCCGCCAAACAAGTGGGTCATGGCTAAATCGGCTTCCCGATGCCCAAAATGGGCGGCAGGGTCAATTAGTACCGGCGTTTCAAGGGCGGATGTTAAGAAATTACCACTCCACAAATCGCCGTGTACCAAGGCGGGCGGCTCGGAGGGCAATAAATTGGGGAGCAAGTGGTATAGTTTCTCAAAAAGGGCAACATGATGCGTTTGTAGCAAACCCTTATTTACCGCCATAGTTACCTGTGGCAGCAGGCGTTGGGTATGAAAAAAATGGGCAAAATGGGTTTGGGTTTGGTTATTATACTGTGGCAGCGAGCCCATGTAATTTTGGTGGTCTAACCCATAAAAAGAATGGGTTACCCTGTGCATAACTGCCAACTGCCGCCCAAAAGTTTGCCAAAATTGGGCATTGGGCAGGGCTGTTTCTACAAACTCCATCAGCAAAAAGCTGTGGCGCTGCCCTGTATATTGGGCATATACCTTTGGCACGGCAATACAGCCGGCAGAACCAAGCAGGTTTAACCCCTTTACCTCCGTTTCAAACATGGCGGGGTAGCTTTGGGCGCTGTTCCATTTAATAAAAACCTTGCCTGTATTGGTAAACAGGCAGGCTGCTTGGTTTATACTGCCACCACCCACATAAGTATATGAGTGAATATGAACCGTTTTTCCAAAATAATCGGTCAGGCAGTTTTGGGCATTTTGTTGCACATCGGGCGGAAGCATGTAGTTTGATTTTTTTCGGACAAAATAAACTTATTTTGCGCATAAAACGGCAGTTTGGAACTTAAAAAAGTGGTAAACCCTGCCCAAACTTTTGTTTTTAATTAACTTTGCCATAAAAACCTTATTTATGAACTATCTGCACATTTTCATCGGCATAATAGCTTGTTTGCTCTCTACCCATGCAGCCACATTGGCACAAATTCCGCAAAGTTTCAACTATCAGGCAGTTGCCCGAAACACAGATGGCAGCCCACTAATAAATACTGCCATAGCTGTACGCATTAGTATAAATACCTTAGCATCGGGCGGAACAACGCTGTATAGCGAACGGCACGATGTGGCTACTAATCAGTTTGGGCTGTTTACCCTGCAAGTGGGCAGCGGCATTGTACTGAGTGGCTCATTCAGCTCTATCAACTGGGCATCGGGAGCTAAATTTATTGAAACTGCCTTAGACCCCAATGGCGCGGTAGGAGGGTATTCGTTTTTACTCATGGGTACTACCCAGTTGGTAAGTGTGCCGTATGCCCTTGCCGCCCAAACCGTAACCACCGCCCCCACCTTAGAGCAAGCCTACAACGCCGGCGGAAGTGGCGCCGGACGCACCATAAACACCAATGCCGGCGCAGTAGAGGTAACCTCTGCCAACCCCAATGCCGCCAATTTTGCCGCCACCCACAGCGGAAACGGCGTAGCCATAGCCGCCGCAAGTACCCATGCGGGCAATACTTTTTCTGCCCTGCAAGCTAATACCAACAGCGCCGTGGTTAATACCTCTGCCATTTTGGGCAATAGTACCGCAGCAGCTTACGCCGTATCGGGGCAGTTAGAACCCACCGCCACTGCCGAAAGCGCTATTTATGGCAACAACCTGCGCACTACCGGCGGACATGGTTTGCTGGGCAGGGGTTTTAACGGCACAGTAGGCGAAACCAATTACAGCCAAGGCTATGGCGTATATGGCGAAAACTATGACGCTATTCCGCCGCTGGGAAATGCCATAGGTGTAGCCGGTAAAGGGTTCTGGGGCGTAGTGGGGCAAGACCGTTATTTGGGAGCTGTACCCGGCGCTTTTGGGGTGCGGTCGGCAGGCAATTTTGGCGCTACCGGCACTAAAAGTTTTGTGATAGACCACCCCTTAGACCCCGAAAACCGAACACTTAAACATTTTACCCTTGAAAGTAACGAAGTGCTGAATGTTTACAGGGGTAATGCCGTTTTAGATGCCAATGGCGAAGCCACCATAGCTCTGCCCGATTATTTTGAAGCCATCAACACCAATATAAGTTACCACCTTACACCCATAGGCGGTTTTGCCCCAATGTATGTAAAACAAAAAGTGCAAAACAACCGCTTTATCATTGCCGGCGGTTTGCCCGATATGGAAGTATCGTGGACTATTTATGCAGAACGAAACGACCGCTACCTGCAACAATACCCGCACAACAAACAAGCCGAAACCGACAAACTGCCACACGAAAAAGGGCTTTATTTTATGCCAAACTTATATGGATTGCCCGAAACCAAAGGTATATTTCATGCCCCTAAACCCGCCACTATGCCACAAACCGCCCTGCCGGTTTTAGAAACCAAATAAACGCCTCTCCGAAAAATTTTAACCGCAACTCGTTATTTACAATTAAAAAAACCTGCCATGCAAGACATATTAAACCAAATGGACAAGGCATTTGACAGCAGAGTGCGTATAGCTATTATGGCTATACTGCTCACTACCAATGACTGGGTTGATTTTAACACGTTTAAACAACAATTAGGCATAACCGATGGCAACCTTGCCAGCCACACCGGCACGTTAGAAGAAAAAAAGTTTATTGAGGTGCGCAAGCGCTTTGTTGAAAAACGCCCCAATACCTCTTACCGCATTACCGATGAAGGTAAACAAGCCTACCACAAATATGTAAACGCCCTAAGAAAACTGCTCAAAATTTAACCGCCATATAACACCCCAACATGAACCAGTTGCCAGAAAAAACAAACTCCGTTTGGCACAACGAGGTAAAAAGTTTTGGTTATGCCTTAGCCGGTTTATGGGCAGTGCGGCATGAGCGCCACCTGCAAATACATATAGCCGTTGCCGTGGCTGTAATAGTGGCGGGTAGTGTGGTAAAATTATCGGGAGCTGAGTGGTGTTTAGTGGTGTTTGCCATAGGTTTGGTTATAACTGCCGAAATATTTAACTCCGCCCTTGAAAAACTAACCGATTTGGCAAGCCCACAGTACCACCCCCTTGCCGGCAAGGTTAAAGATATAGCCGCCGGCGCTGTGCTGGTAGCTGCCGTAACGGCTGCCAGCATAGGGTTTATTATTTTTTTACCCAAACTAATTGTCCTTGCCAAATGGTAAGTAAAAAGTGAAAAACGAAAAGTGAAAAGTTATGAGTAGAACGCACGGCCGTGCGTCTGCACTGTTATGAATTACGAATTACGAGTAGTTAGTGTTTATTACCCACTTTTCACTTTGGGTGCAGCCCCGGTTTGATGTACAAACTGAGGTGATTACCCCTGTTTTCAGCAAAAAAGCACACCGATAACGCATATTAAACGGATGTTAGTTAGTGGTTAGTGGTTAGTGGTTAGTGGTTAATTGGTAGTGGGTACTAACACTCATAGCTATTCACTTTTCACTACTTGCACCTTTATTTTTCAAAAATCTGTACAAATCAGCCTCATCAGTGTTATCCGTGTGCTAATTGCTGCCCGTTTTGCGCTCATACCTTTGTGTGCCATTTCACATCAAACCGAGGTTACACCCTCCACAGCCGGTGTGGTATTGCCTTTTATCGGGCAATTCTGATTTATGGATTTGGGCTTTGCCGTTTGCAAACACTCCACCGTTTTTTAAAATGGGTAAACGGCAGGCGCGGTATGCTGATGTTGCGAAAATACCGGACACTCTTTGCACCGCACTTTTTTAGAAGCCTTACAAGAGCTTTGCCCAGTTAGGGTAAATGCTAACAACATAAGAAACAAAAACCTGACAAATACTTTTGAGTATGGCATAACGGTAACATTATAAAATGTACAAAACAGGGCAAATATACACAAAAACACGTTGCCCGGCTTGTATTGTTTAGGCAGGTAAATGTTTTGCCTAAAAAAGCAACAGGCAGAGCGCTAAACATAAACATCGGGTTTGGAGTTTTAATGAGGTAGTAGCTGCTAATGTTAAACGTAACTAACCCCCTTTGTTATGCTTGATTTTTTCAAAAACCTGTTCCAAAAACAAACCGTTGCCAACTCGCCGGTATTGCATGAACTTATTTCGCGTACAAACGAAGAAAAACATCAATACGAAATATGGAAACTGAACGACCATAAAGACTACCTTGTGGGTTTTCTTGCCAAACAGTTTGACGACTACTTTACAACCCAAAACCCCCAATCCGATAACCTCCTTATTTTGCACACCCAAAAAAGCCGCGGGTTTATGCTTACCTACCAGCCCGTACAAGCAACTGCCCAACAGTTTCAATGCCTGTTTGATTACCTGAAAGAACAGGTAAAAAAACTAAATTACCGCGTATATGTTTCCGATGTGAAAAATTTTGCCCGACCAACATACGTACAAACCATTGAACGGCATTACCTTAAACCCCGATTTTCTTTGCCCGATGAACAGGGTAAACTAAACCAACTATATGGCAATATAACCATTGAACACCTGCTGCACAACGACCGGCCTATACAAATTAAATTTATATGCCACCCCTACTCCGACCATAATTTTACCAACCCCCTGCATTTTAAAGACCTGATGCAGCAAATTCTGCTATAAACAAATTTTACCAAACAACAACCTGCCTGCTACCTATGCACCACCTCCTTATGTTTGAAAACCGATTGCAAAAACGCTTTAAACACCTCAGAAAATGGGCAAAAAGAGAAGCCGTTTCCTGCTATCGGGTATATGACCGCGATATACCGGAGTTTCCGTTTTGCATAGACCTCTACGATAAGATGATATATTTTGCCGAATATGAACGCATCAGCCCCCGCACTCCCGATGAGCAGTCAGCATGGTTAGAAGCCTGTAAACAAATTGCCTGTAAGGTACTGAATATACAGCCCGATATGCTGTTTACCCGCCGCCGCCAAATGCAAAAAGGCATTACCCAATACGAAAAACTTGCCGAACTGCGCCACAGGCAGATTATAGAAGAAAACGAACTTAGGTTTATGGTAAACCTATCTGATTATTTAGATACCGGCTTGTTTTTAGACCACCGTACAACCCGTGGCATGGTAGCCGCCGAAGCAGAAAACAAACGCTTTTTAAACCTGTTTGCCTACACCGGCGCTTTTACCGTTTATGCCGCCGCAGGCGGCGCTGCCCAAACCCTCACCATTGATATGTCGGCTACTTATTTGCAGTGGGCTATGGATAATATGAGGCTCAACGGCTTTATTCAGGCAAAGAATAAATATGAGCAAACCGATGTGCTGCAATGGCTGCATAGTTTTGAAAAACCCGCCCCTTTATTTGATTTGGCGGTAATAGACCCGCCCACTTTTTCTAACAGCAAGCGCATGAAAGGCATTTTTGATGTGCAGCGCGACCATGTTTTTCTGATAAACCGAACCCTATCACTCATGCCCAAAGGCGGGGTGATTTATTTTTCTACCAATTTTCGCCGCTTTAAACCTGAGTTGGCATCTTTGCGCGCTGCCCAAATAACCGATATTACCCGCCAAACACTGCCCGAAGATTTTAAAAACACCAAGCCGCATACCTGTTTGCGGATAGTGAAATAACCAACCTGAGTAGTGGGTAGTCGGTATATGGTATCCAAAATTTTTCACTTTTCACTTTTCAGTGTTATCCGTGTGCTAAATGCTGCCGGTTGTGCGCTTATACCTTTGTGTACCATTTTACATCAAACTCGGGTTGCCCCTCCATAAGGGCATACCGAATGCAATGGTATAACGCGAGGTTGGAATTATGAGCATATTGAAAGGCTTACAGCAAAAGGTGTTTAACATATGGCGTGGTATATTACGGTGCGCTGCACCTTGTTAATCGGGCATTTAACTTGGTGGCTACCTATATTACGGTGCGCTGCACCTTTGCTAAGTAAGTGCGCCAACTTATGTTGGTAACACACAAGGGGCAGCGCCCCGTAATCTTGGTAAAACACCTACAAACCATGTTCTTATTAGGTGCAGCGCCCCGCAATTTGCTGCGGGTTTTGGGGATAGCGCTCTGCATCCCTCTCTATCGGGCGTTTGTTTTAACTCCAACCTCACGTTAATATAACCGTTTATTGGGGTTTATTTATACAGCCATTTGCGCCAGCCTTCGGTTTTATTGTATTTTTGCCAGTTGTCTTCGGGCTGAGCGAGCAGCTCTGCTACACACATCAGCACGGCAGGGTGATGCCCAAAACCAGAGTGGCTGCACTCTACTTCTATGTTTTGGGTTATAGGGGTTTCTTGTTGTTCTATGCAGTGCTGCCACGATACTACACCATCATATTTGCTGTAAATAGCAGTAGTAGGCACCGGCACCGGTCGTTTAATCCGGTCAAGCAAATCGGGGCTAATATCGGCTTTTGAGGCGCCGCCCTTTATGAGTTGGTAAATCCAAACGGCATTATTGGGTTTGTCTATACCGGCAAAGGGGGAGGCAAGGGTTATTACCTGCCTTACATAATCGGGTATTACGCGGGCTATTTCGCGGGCATACACCCCGCCCAAACTCCACCCAATAAGGGTAACTTTTTGGTTATGGCGGTTATAAAGGCGCATTACCCGCTTCATGAGCGGCAGCTCCACCTGCTGGTCGGCAAGGTTAGGACCCATGTTCCAAGGGTAGGCGTTGTACCCCAAGCCGTTTAAAAAATGCCTAAGCGGAACGGTGGTTAGGTCGCCGGTCATAAAACCGGGCAGCACCATTATAGGGTGTCCGTCTCCTTTAGGGGGTGTAAGGCGTAAAAGAGGGTAAGCCGCCACATACATACCCAGTTCAAAAACCGTGCGCACTTCGGAGAGCATCATCAGTGGGCTGGGCTTTTCTACCTCCTGCTCATTTTGGCGAAAAACATTTTTAATGGCTTCAATCATTGGTTCAGTTTAAGGAGTTTGGTTAGTGGTTGGGGGTTAGTGGTTAGTTGTTAGTGGTTAGAGATTAGTGGATAGTGGATAGTGGCAATTCGCAATTCATAACTCATAACTCATAATTCATAATTCATCATTTCTTGGCAATCAGTTTTTCTTTCAGCCAGTTGGCATCGGCTACGTTTTTGGTTTTATGGAGTTGTTGGAGGAGTTTATGGGCATTACCCGGCTGGTGGGCAAGTAGTTTTTCGGTAAAGCGCACTAAGTTAAGGTAATTGGTGCGATGATGCTCTGAAATACCTTTTTTGCGCCGCAAAAATATGCGAAAACTTAACAACAACGACAAAAGAGCATCGGTTTCATCAGTTTCGTAATACGTTTTTAGGAGCATAGCTTTTGAGTCAAGTTCATAAAAAACATCGTCGTAAGTAACTTCGCGCAGTAGTTCAATAACCTTGCCATACTGCCCCTGATGAAAAAACAGTTTTGCTTTGTTATAGGTATAAGCGTTAGCGGCAAATTTAGGCGGAAGGCTGTTTTTATATGCTTCAATAAAACCGGCTGCCCATTGGTAGGCTTTTAAGCGCAGCGCCACCACCACTATATTTTTGTAATGCCAGGGCGACAGTTGCCCATTGGTAAATAGCAGTTGTTGTTGCAGGGCATCTTGGTATAGCTGAAAAAGCTCGTCAAGATAAACGGCATTACCGGCGTTAATTTGACGTATGCAGTAATTTTGGGCATATCCGTACATAGTCCATGCTTCGCGGTGCAAAAAAGAAGGGGCATATTGTGCGAGCAGGTTTTTAAGGTGTTGGTAATGGGTAGGGTCATCGGGTTGTGTAAGGGTGCCGGTTATGCGGAGGTAAACGGCAATAATGGGCGGAAGCCGGTTTTCGGGTTGTGTGTGCAGGTAAGCCAGCAGCGTATCCATAAATTGGGGTTCGGGTATTTGTGGCGTATGCAGCACCAATTGGTAGTTGAGCAGGTTGCAGTAGTGTTTCAGTTTTTCGGCAAGGTAATAGTGGTCTAAATGCTCAAGGGCGGCATGAAAAATTTGCCGGTTGTCTTCTCTGCCTGTTCCTTGTTTAAGTTCGTGGCGCATCAGTTCTAAGCGGTACTGCTCATAAAAATACTCGGCATTAGGGGCATTTATGCGGTTTTGCTGCTCTTGGGTATGGCTCAAAAACTGGTTGTAAAGGGGTTTCAGTTTTCGCTGGGCAAGCGTTTGCAGCAAATTAATGCCCAATTGGTGTGGTTGTGCGGCATATTCCTGATAAGCTAAAAAAGCCTCCACTTGTTGCACTAAATCGGAACAGAGTTTGCGAAAACGCACATCGTTATAGGGTTTACCTGCATAAATTTTGTTCCACAACTTATGAGCCGATAGGGTAACTGCCCCGCCTTTGTTAAGGTTGGCAGCCAGTAGGTTATACAATTCTACCAAACAAGTCTGTTCATTATGAAAGGGCGATAGCAGCCACTTTTTAAAGCGTTTGCGCTCTTGCGGGGTAAGCGCTTGCAGCAAAACAGTGAGCTTGTTTGATAGGGGTTGTTTGTTCATAACCAAATATACTAAAACATGGTTGCAGTTTTTTTTACCCCTAATCTCATTTTTACCACAGCAGATTAGGGCTTTAAGCATTTAGCAAAGGTAGCTATTTACCTTCACTTTTTACACAGCCGGACGCAGTGAATAGTTAGGGGTTAATGGAAAGTCATTTTTTTTAACAACTAATCATTCACCTTCCAATCATCACAGTAGAGACGCACGGCAGCGCGTATCTACACCCTCCCTTCCCAAGTCATAAAACATCATTATTGGAACTTTTTACCTAACTTTGCCATTTAGCTTAAAGTAAAAACATCTATTCAATGTTATGTTACAACCTACCGGCTCCGAAGCCCTGCTCATTGCGCTGCAAACGCCTGCACCCAAAGGTTATACGGGCATTCCCGTTTTGGTTTGGGGACCGCCCGGCGTGGGGAAATCCAGTTTTTTAGAGGCGCTTGCTGCACCCAATTTTCCGGTGCTTACACTTATTGCCTCTATTCACGACCCTACCGATTTTTCGGGACTGCCTGTTTTTCACAATGGCGCCGTACACTACGCCGTACCGGAGTGGGTAAAACAGTTTGAAACCTCCGGAGAGGGCATTCTCTTTCTTGATGAACTCACCACCGCGCCGCCCGCTGTGCAGGCTGCCTTATTGCGCGTGGTATTGGAGCGAAAGGTGGGTTTTCACCAACTCCCACCCCGCGTACGCATTGTTGCCGCCGCCAACCCGCCCGATTTAATGACCGGCGGCTGGGATTTATCGCCCCCGCTGCGCAACCGGTTTGTTCACCTTTATTGGGATTTACCTGTGCAAGCCTTTCTTCATGCCTTAGAAAACGGCTACCACTCCGCACAAATGCCCCATATTGACGCCCAACAACATGCCAACTTATTGCCTTATTGGAAACTGCGCACCTTGGCTTTCCTAAAAACCGCCCCCAACCTGCTGCGCACCAACCCCGAAGCCGACCAACACGCTTTTGCCAGCCCACGTACTTGGGATTTTGCCACCGCACTCATGGCTTCGTGCGATGTGTTGGGCAAAGCCCCCAAAGCAGGCAACAAAGGCGACACCGTGTTTTACGAACTGCTCGGCGGCTGCCTTGGCAATTCGGTTGCCCTGCCTTTTATTGAATTTATCACCAAACTCCGCCTGCCCGACCCCGACACAGTACTGAACGGCAGTATAGCGGTAAAGGTAAAAGACCTTAACGACAGCGAATTATTTGTACTGTTTGGCTCCCTAAACGCCGCCATAGAACGCCGATACAACCAGCCCAACCAACTGCTGCCCGCCGCTCAATACTACCTACAACTTACCCAAAGCGTGTTTGACAACAACCGCCGCGATGTGATTTATGTTTCGCTCAAAAAAGCCCTCAAAAACGGATTGCTTCTAAAAATAATGGAATCTGCCCGAAAAAGCGGCACCCACACACACCAAAACCTCCTCCAAACCATACAAACCATTTTTACAGACGAAGGAATTAAGGAATTTGTGGATATTTTTGAAAAAAAATAACCCCGATAAAAATAATCGGATGGATACGTGCAACCTACCCGCCACAAACGCATAAGCTAACCTCAAAAACCCACCAATTGTAACCCCATGCCCACCCTATACACCACCACCCTGCCGCCACAGTACATAGGTGAAGCCGCCATAGAGCTGCCCATAGAAAATCATACATTTAAGATAAATCTGCGCTTTACGGTATTTGGTGAACTGCTTGAATACTATTACACCGAAATGGAACTGCCCGAAACTGCCCTAAAAATGATGTACGGCGCAGCCATAATGGAAAACATGGAAAAACTACAATCCGAAATAGAATTTTTGCCCTACCGCCTCATGTTATCTGCCTACCTGCCCGATAGCGAAACAGCTTTGGTGCCCCGATACTGGCAGCCTATAATGCAACAGTTGACAGTTTTGCGGCAAGGTAAAGCGTTACAAGAGCTAACTGTAAACCCAAGCCACCTTTATGCTATTGAATTAAAGGAATGGGTAGCATACGAGGGTAAAAACATAGAGAGCCGGTTTATTTTCAATGATAGCGAAAATTTGGTCATACCTAATGAATTGCCTACGAATATACAGCTACCGATATGGTTTTATTATTTAAATTTTGGGGTAAGATCGGAGCGACCTGCTGCTGCCTATGCCTTGGGTAATATAGGTGATATCCGCGCCATAGAACCGCTCATCAACGCTTTGAAGGATGAATATTGGCGGGTGCGCGAAACTGCTGTAGAAGCCTTGGGCAAGATAGGTGATACCCGTGCCGTAGAACCGCTCATCAACGCTTTAAAAGATGAAGATAGCGATGTGTGCAGGTATGCTGCCAAAGCCTTGGGCAAGATAGGTGATACCCGCGCCGTAGAACCACTCTTTGCTACTTTGAAGAATAGATGGGGATATTTGCGCGTTGATGTTGCCGAAGCCTTGAGTGAGATAGGCAAGCCTTCCGTAGAACCACTCATCAATGCTTTGAAGAGTGAATATGAATATTTTAGAACGTATTCTGCGAAAGCCTTGGGCGAGATAGGGGATGTCCGTGCTGTAGAACCGCTCATCAACGCTTTGAGGGATAAAAGAAGTAGGGTGCGCAGGTATGCTGCCGAAGCCTTGGGCAAG
>DDVC01000098.1:31931-33233 GCA_002345145.1 Bacteroidetes bacterium UBA2322 | reverse complement strand
CTCTTTAATAACGAGAATGGCTGAGGGACTGATTCACCCTTTCCGAAAAAGAAAGATAACAAATAATGCAGGTTAGGCATTATTTAGTTGGCTTATATCGGGAGCGTTTTAAAATATCCTGCCCATCGGTTATTTGCATCAGTTGGTCAAGCGTTACGTTGGGGTTTTGCTGCATAAATTTTCGCACAATTTGCCAGCCCAACCACACGCCGGTTTGACCGGGCGCATCGGGCGGCATACCGGGCGTATTGGGCGCTTCGGTTATATACTTCATGTATTCCAGCGCTTTGGTATTATAGAGCAGGTCTTTTTCAACAAAAAAAGTCCACATTTCTTTTTCATTGTCAAGGCACCATTGCAGGGCGGCGGCGCTAAAACCCATTTTTACCGAATCGGGCGTATAGGGCAGCACTTTGTCTAAAAAGTAAAGCAGTTTACCCTCCTCCACCATACGGTCTATCAGTTTAGCCTCTGTAGGTTTGGTTTCGTATAGGGCTTTTGCCATTGCTTTCATGGCGGTTGGTACAATAAAAGGCGGCTGCAAGCGGTAGGTAATAAAACGCGGAATGCCAATAGACTGGTAGTAAACAAAATCTTTACCCAAAAACATATCTAAGCTAACAGCAAGCAGCGTACTATCAAACGTGGCAACGGCAGTACCAAACTCCGAAACATGGGTTACAATGGCAGGCACCGGTTGGTGGGGCAGGTAGTACTTGTAGTATTTAAAGGCAGCGGTAAACTCTTTTTCGAGTGGGGTTATATCGGGATATTTAAGCATAACCGTATCATAAAGCGCCCGCAAATCGGCATTGGCAATAAACCGGCGCAGGTTTTGGCGGTATAACCTGCCGGTATCGGAGGGTTGCCGTATGCCCAACAGGTTGTTTATATATACCGGAAAAAACTGCGGATATTTTTGCTCTAACCCATCAAAACAAGGCTCATAAACGGTGGTATCGCAGGCAAACAAATCTTTTTCAAACCGCTGAATGGTTACAGTAAGGTCAATATGGTTGGTATCCGGTATAGTGGGCTTGGTATTGCAGGCAGCAAACAAAAATAACACGCTTGCAGCCGCCCATGCAACCGCCATTGCCCCTAATCTGTTTTTGTACGGTAACACCATAAGTTAGTAAGTTTGTTTCAAAAAACGGTATAAACAAAACAAAGGTTGTAATTTACCCCGTTTAACGCAAATTTTTAGGCAAAAGTGATTTAGTAGTGGAAAGTGAGCACTAACACTCTCCTAACTCCTAACTCCTAACTCATAACTCCTAACTCCTAACTCATAACTCCTAA
>DDVC01000098.1:0-31621 GCA_002345145.1 Bacteroidetes bacterium UBA2322 | reverse complement strand
TCATAACTCCTAACTCCTAACTCCTAACTCATAACTCCTAACTCATAACTCATAACTCATAACTCATAACTCATAACTCATAACTTTTCACAAACTTCCCATGCCCGATATTATCAAACTTTTGCCCGATTCCATAGCCAACCAAATAGCCGCCGGCGAGGTAGTGCAGCGCCCTGCCTCAGTGGTAAAGGAGCTGATGGAAAACGCCATTGATGCAGGGGCTACCCATGTACAACTCATAGTAAAAGAAGCAGGTAAAAAACTCATTCAGGTAATAGACAATGGCAGTGGCATGTCGGAAACCGATGCAAGGTTATGTTTTGAGCGTCATGCAACCTCTAAAATAACAAATGCTGCCGATTTGTTTGCCATTCGCACCATGGGGTTTAGGGGCGAGGCAATGGCATCTATAGCAGCAGTGGCGCAGGTAGAACTTAAAACCCGCCCACTAACTGCCGAATTGGGTACGCTGGTGCAAATAGAGGCATCAGAAATAAAACTGCACGAGCCTTGCCATTGCGCACAGGGCACCGCTATTTCGGTTAAAAACTTGTTTTTTAATGTGCCCGCAAGGCGAAATTTCCTTAAATCTGACGCTATTGAGTACAAATACATTTTAGAAGAATTTCAGCGCATAGCGCTTGCCAATCCTACCGTAGGATTTAAACTTTTTCATAACGGAGCAGAAGTGTATAACCTGCCTGCCGATAAACTTAAAAAACGCATAGTAGGTATTTTAGGCGCTTCGTATAATGAACGAATGGTAGCGGTAGAGTTAGAATCGGATTTTTTGCGCCTGTTTGGCTTTGTAGGCAAGCCCGAATTTGCAAAAAAAACGCGGGGCGACCAGTTCTTTTTTGTTAATGAACGCTATATAAAAAGCAGTTACCTGCACCACGCTGTTATGAGCGCCTATGAAAAACTGATACCTGAACAAACTTACCCCTTTTACCTCGTTTTTATTGATATAGAACCCGCCCGCATTGATGTAAACGTACACCCTACTAAGCAGGAAATTAAGTTTGACAATGAGCAAGTTATTTACACCCTCATTAAAACCAGTGTAGCAAGGGCTTTGGGGCAGCACAACATTACCCCAACACTTGATTTTGAAACCGATGTAAACATACCCTCTATTTTTACGCCCCTTATTCATTCCAATCAAAAAGAACCACCACTACCACCAACTAAGGAGCGCGAAAACAAAAAGGACTATCTGCCAACAACCCAAAAGCACCGCAAATCTGTTGCCCCTAATTGGGAGGAGTTGTACCGAACGCCCGATATTCCGATTTTAACTCCCCAAACCGAACAACCTGCCGAACAAGCCGATTTTGAAACAGATTTTGAAGATACCGATGATGCTGTAACCAATGCCTCCGGTATGCAGCAAACCATTACCCTGCCCGCAGCCAACCGGCAAACCAATGACCAAGATACGCCCCTGCCTACCAACCAAGCCCTCCCATTTCAGTTACATAATGCGTATGTGCTGTACCCCATCAAATCGGGCTTTGTGTTGATTGACCAGCAATTAGCATCAGAACGCATTTTGTATGAGCGATATATGCAAATGTTTAACAACAACCTGCCTGCTTCGCAGCAACTACTGTTTCCACAAACCTTAGACCTCAGTAAGCCCGATGCCGAGCTGCTTAGGCTCATTTTGCCCGATATTACCGCGCTGGGCTTTGATATTGCCGAGTTTGGGCAGCACAGTTTTGTGTTGCGGGGCGTGCCTTCGCAGGCAGGTATGCTCAATCAAGATTCGCAGCATACCATTGAGCTGCTCCTTGAGCAGTTTAAAATTAACCTTGCCAACCTTAAAACCAATAATCAGGAGGCGCTGGCGCTTACCATGGCTAAATCCAATGCCCTTAAACGGGGCGAAAAACTGCCCGCCGGTTTGCTGCAAACCCTTGCCGACCAACTTTTTGCCTGCCAAATGCCCTATGTTAGCCCCACCGGAAAACCTACCTTTATTGAGTATGCCCTAACCGATATTGAAAAACAATTTGAACGCAAAAGGGGTTAATGGTAAGCGTTTTACACTCAAAAATCGGGCTTATTTAGCTTTTACTGCCCGTTAAACCCATATTTGCTCTACCTAAGTTACTTTATTTATATGCAACAACCCAACCTTCAGCCCGGTGGTTTTAATGTAATGCCCGATGTGGTAAAAAACCTGCTTATTATTAACGTTTTGGTAATGCTTGCCGTGCCGGCTTTTCAAACTGCCTTTAACCTTGACCTTAATAAACTGCTGGGTTTGCATCTTTGGTTAGCTCCCGATTTTAGGCTGTACCAGTTTATTACCACCATGTTTGCACATGGCAGTTTTACCCACCTGCTTTTTAACATGTTTACCCTGTGGATGTTTGGCTCCGTACTGGAAAACCTGTGGGGACCACGGCGGTTTCTTACCTTTTACCTGCTTACCGGCATTGGCGCTTCTGCCCTTTACTCGCTTACTTCTTACATAGAACTCTACCCTGATATTGCTTTGCTCAATGCCTATCTTGCCAATCCCAGCGCCGATACCTTGTGGCAACTTACCCAAAATCATCGCTTTGTAGTAAGCGAAGGAATTGATTTTGATATGTATAACCGCTACCGGCAGTTTTCAGAAACATTTGCCGCCTTTAACAACCAGCCCGATAACCAACTACTCCTCAATAATATAAGTGCGTTTTTGAGCAACTATAAAGACTACTTCCTAAACCTGCGGGTAGCAGTGGGGGCATCGGGGGCAGTATATGGCTTGCTTATGGCGTATGGTATGTTATTCCCCAATCAAGTGGTGTATGTGTATTTTTTGTTTCCAATAAAAATCAAGTATTTGGTGTTAATTTTAGGCATTGTTGCTTTATCTATGGGCTTATCAAACAGCCCGGGCGATAATGTAGCGCATTTTGCCCACTTAGGTGGTATGTTGTTTGGGTTTTTGCTGATTAAATACTGGCAATATAAGGGAAAAAATCGGTTTAGATAAAAACAATAGAACCTATCAGCTCTGCCGCAGGGTGGCAAGCACTTCGGTTTGTGCTTTTTTACCCCATTCTTGTTGTTCTTGTTCTGTCCACAATTGCGGAAAGAAAATGATGCCTTGGTTTTTCGGGGGCAGGTATTTTTGCCAGTTGGTACCACCTGTGGCGGCTATATCTTGCGGGTCGCGCTGAAGGTAGCGCACTGCCGATTTAAAGTGCATGAGCGGCCACAGTACATTCGCATTGTGGTCTAACAGGCGCAGTTGTCCTATTAGCGGGGTATAATGGCGTTGTTCATCGGGCAAATTTAGGTAAGTTTGCCACAGGTTTTTATGGGCATATTGCCGGGCAGTTTGCACAAACAGTTCGTCGTATTTTTTTTCAAACTGAAGTAGGGTAAGTGTTTTTTTACCGGTTGCCAGTTCGCTTGCCCCTTGTTTCCAGTACAGGTACTCGTATTGTTGGGCTATGGTGGCATTGGGGGGCAACCGGTGGCGCATTGGGGCGGCAATTAGGTTTTGCAAATCAGTAGCGTAGAGTTCAATGAGCCTAAACTGAGCCGACTGAAACCCGCTTGCCGGCAATAACGACATCCTGAATTTGAGAAATTGCTCTTTATCCATACCGCTCACCATAATTTCAAACGATTTAATGAGGGCATCAAAATAGCTGTTTATGCGTTGAAGGTATTTGGCAAAATCGGGCGGTGCAAGCGGCGTTTCGGCATCGGTAATTTCTTTTTGGGCGTTTATGATTAGCTTAAAGTAAAGCTCGGTTATTTGGTGGTATATAATAAATACTTGTTCGTCTTTAAAAGGGGTAATGGGTTGCTGTAAATTGAGCAACACATCAAGTTTTATATAGTCCCAGTAAGTAAGATAATCATCATAAAGCAAGCCGTCTAAGTAGGAGAGCAGGTTTTGCCCCATAGCTTCGTATTTGGCTTCGAGTTGGCGTATGCGGTCAATAATTTCGGGCGAGAGGGTATTTTTTGGGTTGTCGGACATAAATCTGTTGGTTTGCCGAAAAAAAGGTTAGAAAAAGGTTGATTTACAAGGGGTAAAGGTACTAAAAATTGCCCGATGAGCCGCTCATGATAGTCATGAATTATGAATTATGCGTTATGAGTTATGACTACAAGCCCGATTTTATCTCTTGCAAAGGCGCAAATTAGTGATTAGTACTGATTACCATTCCGATTTCGTAACTACTTAGCATTTGTTTTGGTCTTACCTAAACTCCTTAGGATAACCACAAAGAACACAAAGGTTAGCACAAAGGTGGCAAAGACTTTGCGTTCTTTGTGTAAAATGCTACCAATTAGCCGGCAAATACGTTATGAGTTTGAATGGGGTGGGTGTGCCTAAGTAGTTACCCGATTTTATCTCTTGCAAAGGCGTAAATTAGTGATTAGCGGTTAGTACCCATTAATGACTACCCGATACTATCTACCAAAACTACCCACTACCCACTGCCTACTTGGTTTGCAGGTAAAAATTAAGGGTATTATCAGCGTTGAGCATATAAAGCCTGCCTTTTTCTACGCGCACCTGTTCGGTTTTCCCGCTTTTTGGCACGGGTATGGCATCGGCTACACCCGTTGCCACGTCATAAATATAGAGGTAGCCGTCGTTAAAAAACACAATTTTATGGTCAATAACCTGAAAAGAATCCAGTTTATCCACACCCATATCGGCGTTTGAAATAGCGGAGTAAAACGTACCAAACACATCAAAAGTAAGCACACCTAAGTTGGGTATGTTCATGTAAAGCAATCCACCGCTTTCTACTAAGTAGTTGGGTTCAATGTTTTCGCCCAACAGTTGGGGCAGGCTAAGGCTCTGCTGAATAACTTGGTAATTATGGTCAATTTTTTTGAGTTTACCATCGCCCATGTCATATACCCAAATATAGTTGTCGTTGGCAAGGCACATGGTAGTTACATTGTTTAGCCCTATTGAAGCCAGTTTGTAGTAGCGTTTGGCGTTCAGGCGCATATCGGTGGTAATAATGGTGGCAAAATCTTTGTAAAAAAGCGCCACATTAAAAGGGCTGGTGGCATCTACGGAGTGCAGTTTACCAAACCGCTCCTCGCTAAACACTTGGAGCAGTGCGCCGGTAGAGTCGTACTTCATTACTTGGTTTTTGTTGTTAATTACGTAGGCGCTCTTTAAAAAATCGGTGGTTAAAAACCGGGCGTTTACCGGCACTGAGTTAACAAGGGTGTAATTGCCCTTAGGTATGGGCGCAAAAGATGCCGTTAGCGCCCAAAAAGCTACTAAAAGGCTAACGAGGGTTAAAGTAGCAAAGGTTGATTTGCTGTTGTTCAAAAAGTGCATAAGAGTTGTATTTTATCCAGTCTCCTGAGTTAATGTAAATGCTGTTTTGAATGGGTATTTTAAGGGGCAAATGCCTATGCCCGAAAACAAAAAAATCAATAGCCAGTGTTTGCAGTTTGCGTTTGGCGTACTGAACCAGCCACTCCCCCTCCTCGCCCAAAAACTGCTCATCGGCGCTGCCGGTATGCAGGCGGCTTCGCTTAGAAAAATAAGATGCCAAGCCTATTGCCCAATCGGGGTGCAAAGCGCCCAGCAAAAACTGGCATAAGCGGTTGGTAAAAAAATACTTTTTCAGTATTTTATATCCTCTATCGTTGGGTCCCAGCCCATCTCCGTGTCCTATCATAAAAGTTTTACCTTCTATTTGGGTAATAATGGGTTTATGGTGTACGGGTATGCCCAGTTCCTGCTCAAAATAACCAAACATCCAAAGGTCGTGGTTGCCGGTAAAAAATTGTATGGGCAACCCGCCGTCTGCCAGCTCTGCCAGTTTACCCAATACCCGCACGTAACCCTTGGGTACTACTGTTTTATACTCAAACCAAAAATCAAACAAATCGCCCAAAATATATAAACGTGTTGCCTTATCCTGAATGTTGTTTAAAAACCGGACAAATTTTTTCTCCCGCTCTAAACTTGCCGCCCTGTTGGGTGCGCCCAAATGAAAATCCGATACAAAATACACCTTTTCGGGCTTAGCGCTTGGGGGGTTGTATAGCTCATTCATCTTACAAAGTTAGGCAAAAATGGTTACTTCCAATGCCCTTTGCCCATTTGTGCCTGTAAACTTAGGTTAGATATTGGTTTTAGGGGTTGGTTTAACCGCACTCATACCACTATTTACCCCAAAACCCCTACTTTTGCGGTTGTTTAGCAATGGTTATTTAAGGTTCACCCCCAAAAGCTGCATTATTATATGTCCTCTCTTTTTGCTATTTCGCCCATAGACGGCAGGTATCAGCAAAGCGTTCGGGCGCTGAGCGCTTATTTTTCGGAGTACGCCCTTATGCAATATCGGGTGCGCATTGAAGTGGAATACTTTATTGCACTTTGCAAAATACCCATGCCTGCGTTAAAAGAGGTCAATCCCGATGTTTTTGCGCCGTTGAGAGCTGTTTATGAACAGTTTTCGGAGCAAGATGCCGCTCGCATTAAAGCCATTGAAAGCAAGGTAAACCACGATGTAAAGGCGGTAGAGTACCTGCTAAAAGAAAAAATGGAAACGCTTGGTTTGGGCGAGGTAAAAGAAATGGTGCATTTTGGGCTTACCTCGCAAGATATAAACAATACTGCCACGCCACTGCTGCTAAAAGAAGCCCTGCAAAATGTGCTGCTGCCCGCTTACCAAAATGTGGCGGCATTGCTGCACCAACAGGCAACCGCATGGATAAATATACCCATGCTATCGCGCACACATGGGCAGCCGGCATCTCCTACCCTGTTGGGCAAAGAAATTTTAGTATTTACCGAGCGACTCCAAAACCAACTGCACCTGCTTAGCCAAATACCATTTTCCGCCAAATTTGGCGGCGCAGTAGGTAATTTTAATGCCCACCATGCTGCTTTTCCGCATATTAACTGGCTCCAATTTGCCGATAATTTTGTGCATAACTTAGGGCTTGCCCGATGCCAATACACTACCCAAATAGAACATTACGACAACTTAGGCGCTGTTTTTGACAACCTTAAACGCCTTAACACCATATTGATTGACCTTTGCCGAGATATGTGGACTTATATTTCAATGGATTACTTTAAACAAAAAATTGTAGCGGGAGAGGTGGGGTCTTCTACCATGCCGCACAAGGTAAACCCCATTGATTTTGAAAATGCCGAAGGTAATTTGGGGCTTGCCAATGCTTTGTTTGAACACCTATCGGCAAAACTGCCTATTTCCCGATTGCAACGCGACCTTACCGACTCAACCGTGCTGCGCAATATAGGCGTACCCATTGCACATACCCTGCTGGCATTAAACAACCTCACCAAAGGACTGAACAAACTACTCCTAAACCAGCCTCAACTGCAAGCCGATTTGCAAGCACACTGGGAGGTAATTACCGAAGCCATCCAAACCGTTTTGCGCCGCGAAGGATTTGCGAACCCCTACGAAGCCCTCAAAAATTTGAGCCGAACCCATGAACAAATAACGCCCGATGCCATTTATACTTTTATTAACGACTTGGCTGTTTCTGATGCGGTAAAAGCCGAGCTGAAACAACTAAGCCCCTTTACCTACACCGGCGTTATTTTACCCCCTCAATGAAACAACCAGAACTCATAAAAAACATTCACTACTATATAGACGAGCTGGGACGCTGGGTTTTTACCGCCCAATACCTTACCGAGCGCGGCTACTGCTGCCAAAGCGGCTGCCGACACTGCCCCTACGGATTTAAAAAAGAACAAAAGAAAAAAAGAAACCCTGCCCCCAAAAAATGAGCGCCGTAAATTTTACTTCTTGCTGCTTGTAAAATGTAAATAAACGGATAAAAGCAGCATGGCTATACCGCTAAAACTCCTAACCCGGCAAGCGCCACTACCCCACCCCACAACCAAACTGCTGCTTACCTATATTACCCATAATGCAACCTCACCATCATCCCATAGTTATTGTAGGCGGCGGCGCTGCCGGCTTTTTTGCCGCCATAACCTGCGCCCAACAGCAAAAGCAACGGCAGGTAATACTGCTCGAAAAAGGACATCAAGTGTTGGGTAAGGTAAAAATATCGGGCGGAGGAAGGTGCAATGTTACCCATGCTTGTTTTGACGTGGCAGAGTTGGTAAAAAATTACCCCCGCGGCGCAAACGAACTGATTGGTCCGTTTAACCGGTTCAACCCCCTACACACCATACAATGGTTTGCCCAACATGGCGTAACCCTTAAAACCGAACCCGACGGGCGCATGTTTCCTACTACCAACAGCTCCCAAACTATTATAGACTGCCTTACCGCCGCCGCTCAGGAGCATGGCGTATTGGTGCATTGCCGGTGCGGTGTTACCGGTATTGAGCCACCCGAAAATGGGCAAAAACCCTGGCTTATACATACCGCCAATGGCAAGCAGTGGCAGGCACATAAACTTACGATAGCAGCGGGCAGCAGCGCTCATATATGGCAACTGCTGGCAGCATTGGGGCATACCATTGTATTACCTGTGCCATCGTTGTTTACCTTTAACCTGGCACCCAACCACCCGTTTGGCGGGCTTGAGGGCGTTGCCGTTGCCCATGTAACCATAAAAGTAAAAGATACCAAACTCAGCACATCGGGCAGTTTGCTGTTTACCCACTGGGGTATTAGCGGACCGGCTACGCTGCGCCTTTCGGCTTTTGGAGCGCAGGTTTTGCACCAAAAAAACTACCAATTTGAGGTTTTGGTAAACTGGTTGGGCAATACATCGGGCAATGAGGCAGAGCTTAGCGTATCGAACTATAAAACCGAACACTCAAAACAACAGGTTAGCGCCCACGCCTTGTTTGGCTTGCCCTCCCGGCTTTGGAAACGGCTTACCGAGGCTGCCCAAATTGCCGAAACGCACCGGTGGGCTGATGTGTCTAAAAAACAACTCCGGCAACTAACCAACCAACTTACCCAAACTGCTTTGCAGGTGGTGGGCAAAAGCACTTTTAAAGAGGAGTTTGTAACCTGTGGCGGCGTGGCGCTAAACGAGGTAAATTTTAAAACTATGGAGAGCCGCCTGCACCCACTCCTTTATTTTGCCGGCGAAACACTCAACGTTGATGCCGTTACAGGCGGTTTTAATTTTCAGGCAGCATGGACCTGCGGTTTTATTGCCGGACACAGCATGGCTCAGCCCGATTATAAGGTAAACCTAATAGAGGCAGCTACTTAGCCGCTTGCAAAATGCGCAAAGAAACCGGTATCCGAAATTACTGAAAAAAGTAAAAAATACCACCCCTTTCAGCAGAGCATACGTTACAGGCTTATGTTTTTGTGCTATCTTTGTGAACATTGCAGCTAATTTTATAGTTGCTGCTGTTTGTGCATACAAATGCAATGCTTGCCATTTAAAGCCATTGCTATCATATTGAAAACAAATTCCTGTTGTACCGACAAGCATATCGGGTAATACTTCCTCCAATCCACTTCACAACTTGAACATGAAAAAAAGCATTTTCTTACACACATTGCTGCTTCTTTTAGCCTTGGCTGATGTGAAAGCGCAACCCTGGACACAAATAGGCACCGACATTGACGGCGTAGGAGAAGACAACTGGTTGGGCTACTCGGTCAGTTTGAGTGCTACCGGGGCTGTCTAAAAAGTCGGAAACTCAGTTAAATTGCACAAAATCAGATTTGTTTATGACTGATTAAAAGCAAGAAAAATAGTAGTTCTGTGTAAATATGTGCAAGATGTGGGCTTTTTGGACAGCCCCATTGGCGTGCCTCTCAACGACGCAAACGGAATAGATGCCGGGCAAGTGCAGGTATATCAGAACATTGCCGGCAACTGGACACAAATAGGCAGCGCTATAAATGGCGAAGCTGCCGAGGATAGATTTGGCAGCGCGGTCAGTTTGAGTGCAGGCGGCGACATTGTTGCCGTTAGCGCACTATACAACGACGGAAACGGAACCGATGCCGGGCATGTGCGGGTATATCAAAATATTTCGGGTAACTGGACACAGATAGGACAAGATATTGATGGTCAGGCTGCCGGCGACCGCTCGGGCGATGCGGTCAGTATAAGCGCCAATGGCAACATTGTGGCAATAGGGTCGGTTACAAACGAAGCATGGGCAGGAGATGTACGGGTTTACCAAAATGTTTCGGGCAACTGGATACAAATAGGCAGCGATATAGTGGGCGAAAACCCATCCGACCAATCGGGCTGCGCTGTTAGTTTAAACGCAGCCGGCAATATCCTTGCCATTGGGGCATTTGCCAACAGCGATAACGGAAACCTTGCCGGCGGTCAGGTGCGGGTTTATCAAAATATTGCGGGCAACTGGACACAAGTAGGGCAGGATTTAAATGGCTATTTTCAGGAAAATTTATTTGGATATTCTGTCAGTTTAAACGACAATGGCAACATACTTGCCGTTGGAGGTCCCGGATTTTATAATTTCGGATGGGTACGGATTTTTCAGAACATTTCAGGCACATGGACACAAATAGGCGACGATATAACCGGAGAAGAAACCGAAGAGTTGGGCTGTTCGGTGAGTTTAAATGCCAATGGCAACATTGTGGCTATTGGGTTGCGGGGCGTAGAAGGAGAAAACGTTGATTCACGTGTGCGCGTATATGAAAACATTTCGGGCAGTTGGTTGCAAACAGGCAACACTATTGTAGATGAGCCACTCAACGAATTTCCGGGAACTGCCGTGAGTATGAATGCCGAGGGCGATATTGTTGCTTTGGGCGCACCCTACAACTCCGGAAACGGAGAGGGTGCCGGGCATGTGCGGGTGTATCAGCAGTGCGATGCCGCCGCCCCGCCCGTACCCAATGTTGCCACCCTGCCCAATGTTACGGCAGAGTGTGTGGTAACAACCCTAACGCCACCTGCCGCCACAGACGGTTGCGGAAATACGGTTCAGGGCACGCCCAATGTTACATTGCCCATTACTGCACAAGGCACAACCACCGTAATATGGGTTTATAACAGCGGAACCACGTCATCTACCCAAACCCAAACGGTGGTGATTGATGACGTAACCAACCCAATAATTACCTGTGTAGGAAACCAAACCGTTGATGCCGATGAATCGCACTTTTACACTGTAAACGGCACCGAATTTGACCCCGTAACTACATCGGATAATTGCGGAATAGCAAGCGTTATAAACCTTTACACGGTTGCATTTTCGCTTGCCGGCGCACAAATTCCTGAAGGCAATACCACTATCAGCTGGACAGTTACC
Organism: Bacteroidetes bacterium UBA2322; assembly: GCA_002345145.1. Lineage (GTDB taxonomy): Bacteria > Bacteroidota > Bacteroidia > Chitinophagales > UBA2359 > UBA2359. The sequence goes on along the minus strand of DDVC01000098.1, from coordinate 20,403 downwards.
GATAACGCCGGTAATAACCAAACCTGTAGTTTTGTGGTTACGGTAAATACGTTTGTGGGCATAGAAACCCTGCAACAAAAAGGAATATCCATTTACCCCAACCCCGCAAACAATATCTTACACCTTGAGTTTGCTGAAAACAATGTTCAGAAATTAGTCATCAGCGATATAAGAGGGAGGAATTTGTTTGAAAAAACAAAAATTCATCAAAACGAAACCATAGATTTGCAGGAATTTTCGACAGGAATGTATATTTTTAATATTCAAACTGACAAGGAAATAATTACCACAAAAGTAATAATTGAATAACCTCTCTGTAATAAACATTTAAACTTAAAACAATTAATTTTCTTTGGGGCTAATTAGTCATGATAGCTTGTGGTTCTATAATCATGCTATTCTTTCAGGACTGTCATCTGCAACCACAAACAGGCGCAAAGCCTTTGCGTTTTTTTGCGTTCTTTGCGGGAAATGTTACCAATTAGCAGCTTTCAAATTCGCAATAAACTTAAATTGAAGGCGGGTATCTAAGTAGGTATCAATCGGTTACAAAAAACATCTTCTTAACAGATGAGCAAAAGATGTTGGCAATGCTTTTTAGATGGTAAACCCGGGTGTTTCAGCGTTAAAAAAACAGGTGTTCATAAAGCCAGCCATCTCCGTTAAATGAAATCCGTCCGTCTGAAGGCTGCTTAAGTTTCAGTGTGTATGTTTTCAAATTATTTAAACTTTGGACAAAATTTTTGAGATAGTGAGTAAAAGAGGCAAGCCAAGTGTTTAGGTGTTGATGCAAACAAAATACGCAAAAACACTCAGGTTCTGCCTCCCAATCTTACTGTCTGGCACATCACGTGCCCGTTCGTTGGTAAACTATTTGATGAGTTTAGCAATTGGGGGATTTATGTAAACACCCTGTTGACCTTACGCTACAACCCCATTGTCACTATACGTATAGTAAACGGATAAAGGTAGTAAATGGCATATTGATTTTAAAAATGATTAGTCTCCAAACCATGTGCGGGGGCTTCTGCCGTTTAACCAAAGTCTAATTATCTTGATGTTTCTGCCGAAATGGTGTTGGCTTCGGCTTCAGCAGGTGCATTAAGCATGGCTTTTGGTAGGGTGAAGTAAAACGTACTGCCTTTGCCCACTTCTGATTCTACCCAAATTTTACCGCCGTACCGCTCCACTATTTTTCGGGTTATAGATAAGCCCACGCCCGACCCTTCGTATTCAGTTTGGGTATGCAGCCGCTGAAATACCTGAAAAATGCGGTCTTTATTTTCGTCTGCAATGCCTATGCCGTTATCTTTTACCATAAATACACACTCCTCGTTTTCCACGTGGCAATCCACAATTACTTCGGGCAGGCTGTTCTGGCTAAATTTGAGGGCATTGCCCACTAAGTTTTGAAACAGTTGCACCATTTGGGTGTAATTGGCTTTAATGGTAGGCAGGTTGCCAATATATAATCGGGCATTATTTTGTTTAATGCGCATTTGCAGGTTATTATTGACTACTTTTACCACATCGTTTAGGTTTACCCATTTGGCATCTAAATTTTTGCGGTTTACTCTGGAGTAATCCAGCAGCCCGTCTAAGAGCCGGTCCATGCGCAGGGCGGCATCGGCAATAAAGTACATAAATTCGTTGCCCGATTCGTCAAAAACCTTGCTATAGCGTTTTTTAATGAGCGAGGCATAACCGGTAATCATACGCAGGGGTTCTTTAAGGTCGTGCGAGGCTACGTAGGCAAACTGTTCCAAATCAGCGTTAGACTCGGCAAGTTTTTGGTTTTGCACTTCAATTTCGAGGTTTTTCTCTTCCAGCAGCGCTTTGGCATCTTTTTCGGCTTTGTAGCGCCCTCGCACCATCCACAGCAAAAACATAAGCATCAATCCGCAGGCAGCAGCGCCATACAAGGAAAGTTGTTTTACCTTATTTTGAGAAGTAAGCAGTGCCACTTCTTTTTCGCGCTTTTGAATTTCGTAGCTGTTTTGCAGGTTGTTCATGCGGTCAATCATTTCGCCGGTAAGGAGTGAGTCTTTAAGGGCGGTATGCTGCATAAGGTAGTAATAGGCTTTATTTTCGTTGCCGGTAATATGGTGTGCCTGTGCTAATGAGCGGCATATATTAGCAACGTCTGACTTGGCATCTACACCGGAAGCAATTTGAAATGCCTGAGTAAGCGGGTCAATAGCCAGCTCCGGTTTGCCCGATTTTACCAGCACATTGCCCAAAGATTCCAATACATTAGCCTCAAACTGTAAGTTACCTGTATTTTGGGTTATTTGCAGGGCTTTGCGCAAATTTTCTTCGGCGCTGTCATAAACGCCCATATCGGCATAGTTGCTGCCAATACTGTGCAGTATATATGCCATATTGGTTTCATCTTGCAGCGTTTCGGCAAGTTTAAGGGCTTCCATATCATAGGTAAGCGCTTGCTCCCATTTTCCCATACTGCCATAAGTAGTACCTATAGCGGTAAGGGTGGTTAAAATCCATTGTTGGTTATTGAGTTCCTTCCATGTTTGTAAGGATTGAAGGTATTTTTGGAGAGCCTGCTCATAGTGTTTCTGTTCAAAAAAAATAGACCCAAAGCCATAGCCCGATTTGGCTATTCCCTCTTGGTCTTGTATGGTTTCTCTTATTGCAAGGGCTTTGAGTTGAAACTCATAAGCGCGGTTATAATCGCCCAGGGCAAGGTAGGTATCAGAGAGGCTGCTGTATATGTGTGCCATCTTGCTTTCGCTCAGGTTATCCTTTCCCAGCTCTAATACACGGTGAAAATGTTCTAAAGATTGTTTATGGTCGCTGAGGTAGTAACAAATTTGCCCCAGGTTAATCATAATGCTTATTTGCCTGTTGGGGTCATCTATTTGGGTGGCAAGGGTAAGAGCCTGACCTAAGTAAGCATAAGCCTCTTCGTAGTTACCTTTTCGGTAAAACTGCTCGCCTTCTTTTACCAGCACATCTAATGCCCCAACTGGGCTTTTTGCCAAGTTAACAATACTGTCTATACGGTTTGATGAAGTAGTGGCGGCACTTCCCCATTTAAAAGGCAATAGTAACACTACCCCAATAGCACACAATAAACAAACTTTTGCTAACCCCCTTGGGCAACATATATAAGCCGGTAAATGATAAGCCTTTTTATTTTTCATGCGCATGTTTCAGGGTTAATGGCGGCAGAGCAAAAAGAAAGCTCCAAAAATTATTCCTAACAAGCAGGCGCAATCTTTGGAGCTTGCACAAGTAAGCAGATGCGATTTATAACGCTATCTCCTATTTGCCCTCATCTATGGTAGGAGGAGGAGGAGGAGGTTTGCGTCCGTCGCCGCCCTTGATTACACCTAACTGTTTAACGGTTAGCACATTTAGTGCCAACTTTTGCAGCGGGGTGCTTTCGCTTTTTTTAAGTGTTTTCATAATAGTTTGGGTTTGGGATTAGTTAAAGGGTTTAGAGCTTAAAATACTTGGGCAGCGTGTTGAAACAGGGGTTTCCTATTTCAATGCTAAATTTACCCTTTTCGTTCCACATGACCAAACTTTTTTTGACTTTTTTATGACATTTTTTTTGCCAAAAATCAAAATTGTGCATACTACTAATGCCTTAAATGCCATTAATTAAGGGATTAGTGCGCATATTATTGTGCAAGGTTTAGGTTAGGGCATAATCCAACCATTTTTCGGTATCGGGTGGGTTGTAATTGTCTATTTTGGTAAACAGTATCTGTACATCAGCATCGGTTAAAATCATCTGCCGGTTAGCCAAACTCAAAAATTTCTGTTCCACAGCATGGTCTAAAAAAGCCAAAAGCTGGTTGTAATACCCTGCTGAGTTTAATACAGCAATGGGTTTAGTGTGCAAGCCAAGTTGTGCCCATGTATAAACCTCAAATAACTCTTCTAATGTGCCTATGCCGCCGGGCAGCGCTATAAAAGCATCGGCAAGTTGCGCCATAGTTTGTTTGCGCTCGTGCATAGTTTGCACAATAATAAGCTCGGTAAGCTCTTTGTGCCCTACTTCTTTTTGCATCAAAAACTGCGGAATAACACCCACTACTTTACCCTTTTGCTCTAAAACAGCATCGGCTATTAACCCCATAATGCCCACATTGCCGCCGCCATATACCAGTGTTATGTTGTGCTGCACCAATTGGGTTGCTACTTCAAGGGCTTGCTCTTTGTATGCCGGTAGCACACCGGCATTAGAGCCGCAAAAAACGCAAATACTTTTTACCATAACTCAGTTTTTAAATGTTTTGCCATTTTCCGGTTGGCATGGCTACTCCATTGGTGAATTATATTATCGGGCTCTAAAGTCTTTATTTTTACCTGTTTGGCATAACTTACCGGCGGTAAATTTGTTTTTAGTAAGTACAAAAATACAAACATGGATAGCGTTTCGTCAAAAAAGCAATTAGGGTATTTACTCATTATAGCCTTAGGCATTATTTATTTGCAGGTTATTATAGGCGGCATTACCCGCCTTACCGGTTCGGGTTTATCTATTACCGAGTGGAAAGTGGTTACGGGTACTTTGCCCCCCCTATCGGAGCAGGCGTGGCAAACCGAATTTGACAAATACCGCCAAACCCCGCAATACGAAAAACTAAACAAAGGCATGACCCTTGCCGAGTTTAAATACATCTTTTTTTGGGAGTGGCTGCACCGGCTTTGGGGGCGAGTAGGGTTTATGTTTATATTAGCCGTGTTTGGCTTTATGTTGTTAAAAAAACGGTTAAATCCTACCTACACTAAGCGATTTTTGCTGTTTATGTTTCTATATATATGCCAAGGATTACTGGGCTGGATAATGGTTAAGAGCGGATTGGTTGATATGCCATGGGTAAGCCACTACCGCCTTACGGCACACTTGCTGCTGGCTATTGTGCTGTTTGCTTATACGCTTTGGTTTGTATCGGACTTGCTCATTCCACCCGGCAATGAGGTGGCGCACCACTCGCTAAGGCAGTTTACCCACCTGCTAATTGGGTTGCTGGTAATACAAATCATTTTTGGCGGATTTATGTCGGGATTGCGGGCAGCCATGTTTTACCCCTCTTTTCCCGATATGAACGGCGAGTTTATTCCGCACAACCTGTTTGCCACCAAACCGTTTTTACTCAATTTTACCGAAAACATTGCCACCATACAGTTTACCCACCGCACCTTAGCTTATGTGCTGTTTGTGCTTATTATTGCCTACTGGAATCAAGCCCGCCGCCTGCAAACAAGCAATGTAGCCTTTGGGTATGCGGTAAACTTGCTGCCGGTGGCGCTGCTGGTGCAGTTTGCACTGGGCATTACTGTACTGCTGCTCTCCAACCGTGGAATTCCGGTGGGTTTTGGAGTGGCGCATCAGGCGGTAGGGTTGCTGCTGCTTAGCACTGTGTTGTTTATTGCTTTTCAGTTTACCAAAACTCAAAATAAATTACCCACAACCGCTTAATGTTATCGGGTAAATGTATCTTTGCCCTACCCATTTATAATGGCATTTGTTTACCCTCTTTTTATGTGCGGAATAGCCGGATTTTACTCCCCCTCTCAAACTTTTTCTGCCAACCACCTGACAACCATAACCCGGCGGCTCAACCATAGGGGTCCCGATGCCGAAGGCTTTTATACCAATGCCAATAATACAGTAGGGCTGGGGCATAAAAGGCTCAGTATTATTGACCTTTCCCAAGCTGCCAACCAGCCTATGACCTCGCAAAACGGCAGGTACATAATGGTGTATAACGGTGAGGTGTATAATTTTAAACAACTTACTGCCCTACTCAATCAACACGGCATTTTTTGCAAAACTAACTCCGATACAGAGGTGGCATTGGAGCTGTTTGCGCTTAAAGGCGCTAATTTTGTACACCTGCTCAATGGCATGTTTGCCATTGCCGTTTATGATACCCAACTGCACCGGCTGCACTTGTTTAGGGATATAATGGGCATTAAACCCCTGTTTTATTACTGGAACGGCGCTGATTTTGCCTTTGCATCGGAGCTGAAAGCCTTGCAGCAATTGCCCGGCGTAGCCCATGCCCTTAATCATGAAGCTATCCCTTACTTTTTGCATATCGGGTACATTCCTGCGCCGCATACCATTTACCGCCATTGCTACAAATTGCCGCAGGGATACAGCGCCACCATAACGCCCCATAACCTAAGCATACAGCCCTGCCATACCCTGCCCACACTGCTGCATGAGCAACTCCTTACCAACGAAACCCAAGCCCAACAAACTTTTGCCACCCTGCTTACCGATGCCGTGCAACAGCAAATGTTTGCCGATGTGCCGTTTGGTGCGTTTTTAAGTGGTGGGGTGGACTCCAGCCTTATTACTGCCATTGCACAATCGCTTAGTAACAAACCGGTTAATACCTTTACCATTGGTTTTGCCGATACAGGGTTTAACGAAGCCCACTACGCCCGAAAAGTAGCCCAACATTTGCATACCAACCACCATGAGCTGATACTTACCGAGCAAGATGCCCTACAAATGGTAGAACGCCTGCCCGATATTTATGACGAACCTTTTGCCGATTCTTCTGCCATTCCTACCCTGCTTGTATCGCAGCTTGCCCGCCGGCATGTAACCGTTACCCTATCGGGCGAAGGTGGCGATGAGCTGTTTTGGGGTTATGGGTCTTACCAATGGGCTTACCGGCTTAGCAATCCCCTTGCCCAATGGGTGAGGCAACCCGCAGCCGCCGTTTTTTCTTTAATGGGCAGCCGCTATAAACGGGTGGCACACCTGCTCCGCTACCCCAATACCCAAACACTGCCCGCACATATACACTCCCAAGAACTTTACTTTTTTAGCCTTGCCGAAATAACCCGGCTTGTATGCCCCAAACCCAATGCCGAGCAAACGGCGCCCTGTTTTCCACTGTTTAACGAGCATTTTGCCCGAAACCTTTCTCTGCCCGAATGGCAGGCGTTGTTTGAAATGACCTACTACCTGCCCGATAACTTGCTTACCAAAGTAGATAGGGCATCTATGTTTTATGCCCTCGAAACCCGCGTACCTTACTTAGACCACCGCATAGTGGCTTTTGCCCTTAACTTAGCGCCGCACCTTAAAATGCGCAACAATACCACTAAATACCTCCTCAAACAACTGCTCTACACCTACCTGCCCCAACGCTTGTTTAACCGCCCCAAGCGCGGATTTGCCGTGCCTATGGTAAAATGGCTCAAAACCGATTTGCATTACCTTATCCAAAAATACCTCAACCCCGATACCTTAAACACCTGCGGCATAGTAAACGCCAACCATGTAGCCCTCTTGCTGCACCGTTTTATGCAGGGCGACACCTACTTATATAACCGAATTTGGCTACTCATTGTGCTGCACCAGTGGCTATGTAAAAACCGGTAAAACGGCTGTTATGTATAAAAAAATAGTTTCGGCATCGGTGGCTTATACGTTGCTCACGTTTTTGCAGCCGGCATTGTCTTTACTGCTTCAGCCATTTTACCTTCATTGGTTTACGCCCGATGAATACGCTATCCTTTCTTTGCTTGGCGCTTACAGTTCTTTTATCTCATTAATCAGCGCGTTGGGCATTGGAGCGGCGGTTTATACTTTTTACTTCGATTATAGCCAAGACCCCGAAAAACTAAACCAATACACGGGTCAGGTCTTGTCTTTTTGCCTTTGGTCTAATGCCATTTTTGCCTTATTGATTTTTGTGTTTGGCAATGCTTTGTTTGAGCTAATTTTTAGCAGCAATGCGCCTATTCATTTTTACCCTTATGGGGCATTGGCTACGCTGGCAGGCATGGCAGTATCTATAACAGGCACATACATTGTTTTTTTGCGCAATGGCGGGCAATTGGTGTTATATGCCGTTATTTCGGTGTTGGTATCGGTGGGGGCGGTGGTGGCACAGTTTATATTGGTATTGGTTGCAGGGCTGGGGTTAGAGGGCGCACTGTGGGGTAAAATGCTGGGCGCTGTAGCAGGCGCTGCCTTGCCATTTTGGCTGCACCGGCGGTTTTTGAGCTACCAACTCAATTGGCAGTATTTAAGCGGCTCGCTGCGGTTTATGCTGTATGCCACACCCAACTCACTCATTGGTTGGTTTTACAGCTATTTCGACCGATTTATGGTGGAGCGTATGTTAAACCTGCTGTCGGTAAGTTTATACAGTATTTTGTTTGTATTTACCTCTACCATAGAAATGGCGTATTTGGCAGTGCGCAGCGCCATAACGCCTTATTTGTTTGCCTCGCAAAATACCGCCAACAAGGCAGCAGAAAGCAAAATTGCACACCGGTTTTACTTTATGTTTACCATTTTATTTTCTTCGGTGGTGGTAGCTGTTGTTTGCAATTTGCAACTGCTAACCCAAAACAGTACTTATTATGCTGTGCGCGAGTGTGTGTTTGTGTTTGCGGCAGGTTATCTTATAAGCAGCGTTATAGACCTTGTATATGTAGGCTACTATCGGGAAAAAAAATCCAAACAATTGTTGGCGCTTGCCCTTGTATCGGTAGGGCTCAAAATAGGGCTCAATTACTGGCTCATACCCTTATACCAAATTTGGGGGGTGGTTATAGCCTCAGTAATAACCCGATGTGTGCTGTTTTTGCTGTTATTTGCAGAGCCCTACCGCCTAAAACCCCTTGCCGATGGGGTAATTTTGCTGCTGCTGGGGGTTATGCTGGTAGTTATGGCTATTGCCCATGTGGGTGTGGTTGGTTTAGGATATGCCGTTACATGGGTAGGCTGGGTGCAACTTATTGTGGTAATGGGGTTGCTTGCCGGTACAACCTTAGTACAATGGCGAGATAATAGGGCACAAAAAACATAAAAACACAATATATTTAGAAAAGCAAACAATAAAAAACGGCAACCGCTTACACAGTTGCCGTTTTTTTATTTAGCAATTTAAGCGGTGGCTAACTACTATAACGGAATAAGCACTGCATCGCACACTTCGCCAAAGGGCGGGTTGGTATTGGTAAAAAAAACGGTGTAGGTGAAAGAGATGATACCGGTATTGGCATCACGCAAACCTAAGTTATCAGCACCGGAGGCATCACCGCTTCTGATACTGAGGTTACAGGCAGCCGGTGTTTGTTCTTCAATGATGAACCGGTTTGAATCTACTACTTTGGCAACAATGTTGAACGGGTTAGCGGGGCAACCAGCAGCAGGAGCATTACCAAAACCGCCAAAACCTTGGATGATGAAGTACTCCACACCTTGGGGAGAGGTTAAAATCGTACAAGTGTAGATATAAGTACCACTGGGGCAAACATCTTGACCATTGTAGCTGGCAAAATACTTGCTACGGATTTGGGTGTTGCAATCACTGCCTTCATAACCCGGGTTACAGTAGCACTCGCCATCGGTGGGGTCGCACTCGGCGTTGGTGGGGCATTGTACGTTGTAGCACAAGTCTTGTACTTCGCAAGAAGCGCCGGAGAAACCGGCAGGGCAGTCGCAATAGCAGTTACCGGCGGTATTCACAGCGCCTTGCCCGCCGTTTAAACATGGTAATGAGGCACAAATAAAAATATCGCAGTTGGGTCCGGTATAACCCGTGTTGCAGTCACATTGTCCTGTGTTGGGGTTGCAGGTGGCATTGGCAGGACATTGTACGTTATAACATAGGTTTTGAATTTGGCACAACTCGCCCGAAAAACCCGGTGGACAGTTGCAGTAGCAATTATTAGCCGCATCGATAGCACCTTGTCCGCCATTTTGGCAGGTCAAACTTGGGCATACTGTTTGGCAGTTTTCGCCTCCGTATAAGGGAGGACAGTTGCAATCTCCCTCTACACAAGAGCCTCCGTTTAAACAAACTACATCTTTACATGCCTGTTTGCGGCATGCAACCTGCCCTACTGCTAACAAAGCAGCAAACAATAAGGCAAAACAAATTTTTAGGCGTTGGTTCATGGTAATTTCATTTATGGTGATGGATATTATTAACAGCAGCATTTGGCAACCATATTGATGCTTACTTTACGGGCAAGCATTACTTCCCGATATTGGCAGAGCCGATTTGTTCTGTCCTACACGCTATTTTTCTGAAAAAAACAGGCATTATCACCCTAAAAATGCACCCCAAAACCTTAAAAAACGGACAATATAAACTCCCCCCTTCTTTGAGAGAACAAATCGGCTCTATGATATTGGGGGCTTGTGGCAGCAGACAGAACAATGCCGGAGCAAAAATAAACAAAAAAACGGCAACCGTTTACACAGTCGCCGTTTTTTTATTTTGTAATTTAAGAGGTGGCTAACTACTATAACGGAGTAAGCACTGCATCGCACACTTCGCCGCTGGGCGGGTTGGTGTCGGTAAATACTACTTGGTAGGTAAAAGAAATGATACCGGAGTTGGCATCACGCAAACCTAAGTTATCAGCGCCGGTGGCATCGCCGCTTCTGATGCGGAGGTTACAAGCAGCAGGCGTTTGCTCTGCAATGAGGAACCGGTTTGAATCTACTACTTTGGCAACGATATTGAATGGGTTAGCAGGGCAACCATCAGCAGGAGCATTACCAAAACCGCCAAAACCTTGGATGATGAAGTACTCAACACCTTGGGCAGAGGTTAAAATCGTGCAAGTGTAGGTATAAGTACCACTGGGGCAAACATCTTGGCCATTGTAGCTGGCAAAATACTTGGTACGGATTTGGGTGTTGCAATCACTGCCTTCATAACCCGGGTTACAGTAGCACTCGCCATCGGTGGGGTCGCACTCGGCGTTGGTGGGGCATTGTACGTTGTAGCACAAGTCTTGTACTTCGCATGAAGCGCCGGAGAAACCGGCAGGACAATCGCAGAAACAGTTGCCGTTGGCATCTTCTTTACCTTCGCCACCGTTCAAGCATTCTGTGTCTCCACATGGATCGCAACTGCTGAACAATGCGGCAAAACCAAAAAGCATGGTTAGCACGAACAGGAAGCGCATTTGCTTAATTGTTTTCATTTTGTTTAGTTTTTAGTGAGAGAAATTATTGTTATGTTCAATTAGCCGATAAAATCGGGGGCAAATATCGGAATTTTTGTTGGTTTTTGCTGCATTGTAACATAGACTTTTGCAACTTTTAAGCGTTTAACAGCTCTTAACTTTTTTTAGGTTTTTATTTTGACCTCAATAATTTTGTATAGACGCACAAAAGCAGGTTTTGTAACACTAACGTTAGGTGTTGCATCTTAAATGCTTAAAACGCTTGCCAATTTTAAGATAAGAGGAGTGTTGGTAATCTAATCGGGCATACATATTTTCAATTTTTCGCCTACTGCTGTTTTTTTTTACTGCGCCGGATAAAAGAAAATCGGGCTTACTAAAATCGTAAAATCGGGCAGTTTTTTTAAGGAGTGCTGTTGGTTCAACCAATAAGTTTCACATCGGGATAAAAAAAACGGTTGTTCCGCTATCGGCTCACCCCTGCTATTTTGCGCCAGCCCGAAAAAGCAATGTACCCTAAAATGGCTAAGGCAATGCCGGCGCCGCCAAGCAGAGCAACTAACAAAAAACCTAATAGCATAATCGTTATTTTGCTTTCGTTTCCTTTCCAGCCAAGGTGTTTAAACTTAAAACCCAACATGGGCAACTCTGCCACCAACAAAACCGAAAATACAGCTACTACCAAGTACAAGAGCCAGGGCTGTAAAATGAAACCCGATAAACCAAACCGGTCATGGCTTACCATAAGTACCAGCGACATCATAAACATAGTGCAGGTAGGGGTGGGTACGCCTATAAAACCATCGGTTTGGCGGGTATCTATATTAAACTTTGCCAACCTGAGTGCCGAAAACAAGGTAAGGGTAAAGGCGGGTAATGCCAGCGCCCACTGGTTGTTTGGTTCCCAAGCCCTGAGCAAAAGGTGGTACATAACCACGCCGGGTACCACGCCAAAGGTAACCATATCGGCAAGCGAGTCTAACTGCAAACCCAATGGCGAGGATACTTTAAGTACTCGGGCAGCCAAGCCGTCTAAAAAATCGGCGGCGGCGGCGGCAATAACCAAATAAGGCACCCAGGCTAATTGGTTGTTAAATGCCATTACTATGCTTAGGCAGCCCAATGCCAGGTTTACCAGTGTGAGCAGGTTGGGTATGTGTTGTTTAATTTGCATGAGTAGGTTGTGGTTGTATGCAGCAAGGAAATTGCCTGTTTAAGAGCTTATAAAACGGACTGCAAAGGTAATACCCTTGGTTTAATGGGGAAAGTTAGGGCTTTTTTACAAGAACAGGTGTTTTTTAAAAGGTTATGCTGCTGTGCATAACCATGAAAAGCGTATGCCAAAAACACCACCCTGCTGCAATAACCAATACTCAAACAATTACGCAGGCAAATAGGTTATTTAGAGCGTATGCTATTTTCTTAAACCACTTTTTCTCTTTTACAATGAAACCAACGTTTGTACTGCTGCTCCTCATAACAGCCCTTGCTTTTAATGCCTGTCAATCAGACCAAAATGCCTCCAAACCGGCAAACAAGGAAGGCGCTGCCGAAACCAAAAAGCCCAAGCACAAAATTGTGAACATGATGGGCAAGATTCCGCCCCAGTTGTTTGCGCAAAAAGTAGAAGACCCAAATGTAGTATTGGTTGACCTGCGCACACCTGCCGAAATTAAAGAAACCGGCATTATTAAAGGCGCGGTTAATATAGATTACCAAACCAATAACTGGCAAGACCAGTTTTCTAAATTTAAAAAAGACCAAACAATTTTAGTATATTGTGCCGTGGGTGGACGAAGTGGCGAAGCCTATACACAACTACAACAAATGGGTTACAGCCGCCTTTTTGACCTGCAAGGCGGTTTGTATGCATGGATGAAAGAAGGTATGCCCCTTGAAAAACAATAAGATAGCGGTATTTTTTTTACTTATACCTCCTGCTGCCAAGAGTTATGGTATCCCGAAAACTGAAAGAACACCTAAAACAGTACCTGCCTATGGGTGCAGTGCGGTTATACCATGCTTTGCGGGTGCAGGGAATTAGGGTTTCTCACCATTTTTTTGCTCAAATTCATAAAGGAACAACCTATTTTTGCCCTTTTTGCAATGGGCGCTTTAACCGTTTCTTGCCCGATGGAGCAAACGCTGCCGTACTGCATCAATACGGGGTTATAGGGGGAGGCTACCGCACTAACTGCCTCTGCCCCGCCTGCGGCTCCAAAGACCGCGAGCGGTTATTGTTGCTCTATTTGCAGCAATATACTAAAATGTTTACCCCACAACAGCCGCCACTACATGTGCTACACGTAGCGCCCGAGCCACAATTGAAAAAACTACTCCAAAAATTGCCTTACCTGCATTACCTGAATGCCGATTTAAACCCGGGCGCTGCCGATGTGCAAATGGATATTACCGCCATTCTTTATCCCGATGCCACCTTTGATGCCATTTTGTGCAACCACGTGCTGGAGCATATTCCCGATGATGCCCAAGCTATGTCTGAACTGTACCGCGTGCTTAAACCCAACGGCTGGGCTATATTGCAAGTGCCTTATGCACAAGGGTTACCACATACTTATGAAAACCCCCATATTACCCACCCTGCCGACCGTGAAACGCACTTCGGGCAGTTTGACCATGTGCGCATTTATGGGCAAGATTATGTAACTCGGCTCAATAGAGCAGGCTTTTCCGTAACCGTGCTTACCGCAAAAGAAGCGGTAGGTATAGAAAATGTGCAAAAATTATCGCTCATTGCTGATGAACGCATATTTGTAGGTAACAAACTTATGTAGTATATTGTGCCGTTTTTACTTTACTCACCTCCAAAAGCGGTAAAAGTATGATTTTAAAACTTGCCTGCCAACAGTGCGGTGCGCCCATTGCCGCTGCTAATATCAACATTGAAAAAGCAATTGCCAAGTGCGATATGTGCGGTTGTGTTTTTAGTTTTGACCAATTACTGCCCCGAAACGAAGAAACAACTAAACCCCCGCTAAACATTGAACTGCCCGAAGGTATAGACATTTTAAAACTTACCCACGAGCTTACACTATATATAAAGTGGAGCAACGCCTTTAACAAGTTTTTGCTCTTATTTGCCGCTATATGGAACAGTGTGGTGCTGCTTTTTGTAATTATAGCCATAGCTACCGGCACGTGGATAATTTTGCTGTTTATAAGCATTCACCTAAGTGTTGCTATTGGACTTAGTTACTATTTAATAGCGCAGTGGCTAAATACCACCCAAATAAGTGTTACCGGGCAGCGCTTAGCCATTACGCACCAGCCGGTATGGGTGCCACTTTACAAAAACAGAGAAATAGACAGCACAAGTATAAAACAACTATTTTGTAGCCAGTACGAAGCAGGCAAAGTAAATAACCGGCCCCAACATGCTTATGAGGTAAAACTCATTACCCACAGCGGCGAAGAAATACGGCTCATGCACGGGTTAAAAAAAGCGGTTCAGGCTCAGTATATTGAACAGCAAATTGAGCAGTACCTGCGCATAAAAGATGTTAGGGTAGAGGGCGAGTTGTTTTAACCTGTGGCTCGCAATTGCGTAGTTAAGTTCTTGGCTACCCAACCGGCAATTTACTCAATTTTAATGCAACCGCCTTTTTGTTTATGCACACCCACTACACATCTTTTACCCATATTGGTAAACGCCCCCGAAATGAAGATGCTATTTGCCCCACAACGCCCAATCCTAACGAGGCGCTGCACAACGAATATGCTTTTGTATTGTGCGACGGGGTGGGCGGTAAACCCTACGGACACGAAGCCAGCCGCATTACCGCACAAACTGTTTACCATTACCTTAAAACCTGCCTTACCCAACAGCGCCAACCCCACATTGAAACCGCCATTGAACATGCCATTGCTGCCTTGCACACCTACAAACAAGAAAACATGTTTGCTACCGGACTTTATACTACCTTAGCCGCCTGCTACATAAACCCCCAAACTGCACAGGCTCATTTGTATCATTTGGGCGACAGCCGCATTTACCTGTTCAGAAACCAACAAATTTACTACCAAACCCAAGACCACAACCTCTATAATGCCTACCTGAAACAAGGATTGCCCGTAAGCGAAAACAGTCGCCTCCAAAAGCAACTTACCCGCGTTATACGCCCCTATGAACCCGATGAAAACATAGCTCCCGCCCATATCCAAACCGTACAACTGCTCCACAACGATATTATTTTGCTATGCTCAGACGGGGTAAATGAATCCTTTACCAACGACCAACTACTACAACTACTAACCAAACCCCAAACCGATATTGCCGCTAAAACCAAGGAACTTTACCGCCAATGCCTCCAACACAGTAACGATAATTTTTCGGCATTTGTGGTAGAAGTAAATATAGCGTTATGAGTACTTACACCATTCAACTCTCCTAACTCATAACTCATAACTCCTAACTCCTAACTCCTAACTCCTAACTCCTAACTCCTAACTCCTAACTCATAACTCATAACTCATAACTCATGTCCACCTTTAACCAAACTCAATTATTGCACAAGGCTATACAAAACCGCATTTTGGTAATAGACGGCGCTATGGGCACCATGATACAGCGCTACAATCTTACCGAAGCCGATTTTAGAGGCAGCCGGTTTGCCGCACATACCCACGATTTAAAGGGCAACAACGATTTGCTTTGCCTTACGCAGCCGCACATTATAGCCGAAATTCACAAGGCTTACCTCAGCGCCGGCGCTGATATTATTGAAACCAACACCTTTAACAGCACCACTATTTCGCAAGCCGACTACCACCTTCAGCACATAGTGTATGAGCTAAATGTGGCTGCCGCCCAAATAGCCCGCCTTGCTGCCGATGAATTTACCCAACAAAACCCCCATAAACCCCGATTTGTAGCCGGTGCAATAGGACCCACCAACCAAACCTGCTCCATTTCGCCCGATGTGAACCAACCCGGCTACCGAGCCGTTACTTTTGACCAAATGCGCCTTGCTTACTATGAGCAAGCCAAAGGACTAATGGACGGCGGCGCTGATGCCCTGCTGGTAGAAACCGTTTTTGATACCCTCAACTGCAAGGCTGCACTTTATGCCATTATGGATTTGTTTGAAGATACCGGTAAACAACTACCCATTATGGTTTCTTTTACCATTACTGACCAAAGCGGGCGCACCCTTAGCGGGCAAACCGTGGAAGCGTTTTACAACTCGGTAAGCCATGTGCCCCTGTTTAGCATAGGGTTAAACTGCGCCCTGGGCGCTGCCGAAATGCGCCCCTATCTTGCCGAGCTGAGCCATATTGCCGCCTGCTATACCAGTTGCTACCCCAATGCCGGTTTGCCCAATGCCTTTGGCGGATATGACCAAACCCCACACGAAATGTGCCTTATTATAGAAGAATTTGCCGCCAGTGGCTTGGTAAATATAGTGGGCGGCTGCTGCGGAACCACCCCCAGCCACATTGCCCATATTGTGCAGCATGTGCAGCATATAACCCCACGCCGGCTTCCTATTGTGGAATCCGTATTTTAAGCTAATACCTTTATCCATTTACTCAAAAAACCAAAATACCATGGAAAATCAAAATCCCCTCTTTGTAGAAATTACCACCCCCCAAGAGCAAACCCAAAAATCAACGCTTAACCCGCCCCCCACCGAAAACAACCAAACCCCGCCGCCCAATTTTACCGATGACCCCCTGCTGCGCGCCATTGCCGATGCCGGTATGGAGCTGCTCAAACAATTAGCCAAAGAACGCGTTACCAAATTAGTAAACAACCTGCAACAACAAGCCCCACTACCGCCCGACGAAGGTAAAAAAGCCCTCGAAAAAATACAACTCGAAACTGAACTTGCCCGACTCAGAAACGAGCAGGCATTGGGCAGCCTATCCTCCCAAACAACGCCACAAGTACCCACTTTTAAGAACTACAAAAAACTCAAAAAAAGGGTAAAACAATTAGAACAAGAAATTCGGGAACTAAAAGCCATGTTGCTCTTGCTCAACAACAAATAATCTCCTATCCCCTTTGTTTGAACTAACTTTGCACCAAAATCGTTTTATCTTTGCAATAGTTAAAAACGCCTGTAATTTTCTACACAAATTACCACTACCATGAACGAAAATACCACCACCCTCACCGAAGCCCCTGTAAAAATTACCGAAGGAGCTATTACCGAACTTAAAACCCTGATGTACGAAAAAGATATACCCCAAGACCACGGCTTACGCATAGGTGTAAATGGCGGCGGTTGTTCGGGCTTGTCATACGTATTGGGCTTTGATGCCAAAAAAGACGGCGACGAAGAATTTGAAGTAAGCGGCATAAGAGTATTTATGAACCGCGCACACGGCTTATACCTGCTGGGCATGGAAATAGATTATACCAATAACCTCAATAATCGGGGTTTTGTATTTAACAACCCCAATGCCACTTCTACCTGCGGCTGCGGCTCTTCTTTTTCGGCTTAAAACATACAAATACCGCCGCCCCTATTAAAGCGCGTATCGGGTATTTTTTAAAACAGCCCTTGTTTTGCCCATGCACACAAGGGCTGTTTTTGTATTGTCTATTTCCCCTACCCTCCTGTTTCCAATAGTTCTATAACCATGAGTACCTTATTAAAAGACCGCTACTCGCCCACTTTTTATCAAAATTTTGCACACGTATTGCAGCAAACCCTTGCGCATGAGTTCAACCCGCAAACGTTTATACAAAGCATTTTTACCCCCCATTTTGAGCAAATGGAACTCAAGCAGCGCATGACCCACACCGCACAAGCGCTACACACCGTATTGCCTCCCGATTTTGACCTTTCAGCGCCCATTTTAACCCAATTGGTAAACAACCTGCAACAAGCAGGGCTAACACAGTACAGCCTTGAATACATGTTTATTCCCGAATACGTGTCAATGTATGGGTTAAACAATTACCAAAGCGCCATAACTGCCATAGAAACCATTACCCAATTTACCAGTTGCGAGTTTGCCGTCCGACCTTTTATTATACAGTATCCTAACCAAATGATGGAGCAAATGCTCCTATGGTCAAAGCACCAAAACAACGCCGTGCGCCGGCTTGCCTCCGAAGGCTGCCGCCCCCGCCTGCCCTGGGCTATGGCTTTACCTTCCCTAAAAGCTAACCCCGCACCCATACTGCCCATTTTAGAAAACCTGAAACAAGACCCCTGCGAAATAGTGCGCCGAAGCGTAGCCAATAACCTAAACGATATTTCAAAAGATAACCCCCATGTGTTTATGCAGGTAATACAACAATGGCAGGGCATTAGCCCACAAACCGATGCCATTATAAAACACGCCTCCCGAACCCTCCTAAAAGCGGCACACCCCAAAATACTGCATTTTTACCAGCTCAACCACCAACCCATTACGCTAACCCGCTTTACCCTGCATACACCACAAATAGCTATGGGCAACAACCTGCAATTTTCTTTTGCCCTTACCAATACCTATACGCAACCCCTCACCACCCGCATAGAATACGCCATTTACCACAAAAAAAGCAACGGCAACCTGCAACCCAAAGTGTTCAAAATAAGCGAACGAACCCTAATGCCCAATGAAACCATTACCATAACCCGAAACCACCTGTTTAAGCCCATTACCACCCGCCGCTACTACGCCGGCAACCATAAAATAGCCCTTATCATTAACGGACAAGAAAAAGCACAGGCAGATTTTGAACTCCAATAAGTGCAAACTTTGCCGTTTTATGCCCGCCAAACCATAAAAAAACCTAAATTTGCACCCAATTAGTAACTAAACGCACCATTTTACTGTTTCTTAACCGCTTCCTAACCAAAAAACGCTAAAATCAACATTAATCAGCAATAAACCAATGCAGCAATATAAATCAGATGTAGAAGCCATAGATGCCATGGCGGTTGCCTTTAAAAATTTAAGGCAGGAAGTAGGCAAGGTTATCATTGGACAAGACGACGTAGTTAAAAAAGTGCTCCTGTGCATTTTTTGCGATGCGCACGCCCTGCTGGTAGGCGTGCCCGGATTGGCTAAAACCCTCTTGGTTAAAACCATTGCCGATGTGCTTGACCTATCCTTTAAGCGCATTCAGTTTACCCCCGACCTTATGCCCTCCGACATTACCGGAGCCGAAATTTTAGACGACCAACGACAGTTCCGCTTTACCCGAGGCCCTCTCTTTGCCAATATAGTCCTTGCAGACGAAATTAACCGTACCCCACCCAAAACCCAATCTGCACTCCTCGAAGCCATGCAGGAGCGCTCCGTTACCGTTGGCGGACACCTGCATAAACTTGACCTGCCGTTTTTTGTGCTTGCCACCCAAAACCCCATTGAGCAAGAAGGAACCTACCCCCTGCCCGAAGCACAACTCGACCGCTTTATGCTCAATATAAAGGTAGATTACCCTACCTTTGAAGAAGAGGTAAATGTGGTAAAAAGCACCACCACCGCCACGCAGGTAACCCTAAAAAAACAACTCCCCGCCGAAGAAATCCGCTTCTTCCAAAGATTGGTGCGCAAAGTGCCTATTGCCGATAATGTGCTGGAATATGCCGTAAAACTTGCCGGCAAAACCCGACCCGGCACCTCGCTCGCAACCAAAGAAATTAACGAATATGTTTCGTGGGGGGCAGGACCAAGAGCCTCGCAGTTTTTGGTTATCGGGGCAAAAGCCCACGCCGCCCTACACGGCAAATACTCGCCCGACAGAGAAGACGTGCAGGCAGTAGTAGAAGACATCCTCCGCCACCGGTTGGTTAAAAACTACAAAGCCGAAGCCGAAGGCATTGGCATTGAGGAAATTATCCGCCGTTTGTTGTAACAAAATTTATCGGGAGATAATCTTTTAGACTTTGGACAAGCACCTATAGCCCCCGCACTCGGTTTGGGGGCTAATCATTTTTAACATGTTGTTCTTTGGCTAACGGTTTAGTTGTTCGGGGCGCTGTTTTGGGCTTTTCTTATGCTTTTTTACAATGGGATACTTGGGGCATTTGGGTAGTTTGATGACTTGGGTACGTCCTTTGCCATTTTTTTGCACTTTTGGCATAAACAGGCTTTTGTCAAAAGTGTAAAAAATAGTCCCAATAGACTTTTGAACCTGTGCAGGGGTGAGTGTACGCTTGCCGCTTTGCTGATTTTGGGGGGGCATTTGCCGATTGATTGTTGTTCAGGTATTTTTGCCATGGTGGACACTGTACCTGCTCTATCTCGTCTCGGGCAACATACAATAACCAATATGCCATTTGGGTCATTAACAACCAACTGTCTAAATGGGTTGCCTCACAAGTCTGAAAAGTGTTCAGCATCAGGTTGTTGTTGCTAAACCTATAGGTTTTTTCTACATCAAAACGCTGTAGATACTCCTTATAGGCTTCCCAAGTGCTTACATCAGATTTAATAAGCTCACCGGTAATGGCTATGAAAGGGTGCAGCCTCGGTTTGATGTATAAATTGAGCTATTCACCC
>DDVC01000168.1:1011-58250 GCA_002345145.1 Bacteroidetes bacterium UBA2322 | reverse complement strand
TCAAGTAGATGCGTTTTCCCTGCCTTCGTGCCCCCCAGCCCCCCTTAGAAAGTGGGGGAAGTCTGTAAATCTTATTTTACAAGGCTTTCGGAAATTTAGCGCTTTTATTTTCATTTCAACTATGGGCGTTTGATTTCCAAATTTGTCAAAACCTAACCCCAACCTAACGCTAAGACAGAATAAATCGGCTGTGCCCCAGCCCTAAAAAAATTACCCCCCATGTAGGGCAAATAGTTTGCAGCTACATGGGGGGTAATAAGTTAAAGAGAACGCTGCTCTTAGAATCTTCGGGTTTTATAGCGGTCGTCTTCTATATCGGCAGATTTGGTAAGAGCTTGCAGTAAGCTAAAATCAACGCTTTGTTTAAGGGGTTGGTCTATTTCGGTTTTAACGCCGGCAAGGTTAGCAGGTGGCTGTGCATCGGTAAATGCGTTTGCTTTTACCACATACACCCCTTTATCGCCAATGATGGGTTTAGAAACCGTATTGGGTTTTAGGGCAAATAAAGTACCTTGTACTTTGGGCTCGCGTCCTAAATCGGCAAGACTGAAAGAGTTAAAGTCTAAATCGGAAGCAGAAGCTGTTTGTTGTCCGGTAGCAGCGGCAACAGCCTGCAAGTCGGTGGCGTTGCCAATTTTAGCAATAATTTGTTGTGCCTTTTTTTCCTTTTTCACTTCGGCTTCTAATTGGGTACGCACATCATCTACTGTGGCAGTGCCTTCTGCTTTTGCAGAACTAACGGCGGGTAGTATATAGGTTGTTTTTCTGCGTCCGCTGCCGTCTTTGATTTCTTCTTCCATAGAGAAAATACGGGGGCTTACTGTGCCGGGTTCATTGGTAAATACCCATGTGGCAATTTCTTCGCTGATGCCTAAGCCGGGTATATTATAGGTATTTTTTTCAACGCCCTCTGCTTTTTTGGTAGCGAGTGTTTGGTCGGCAGCCGATTTTTTAAAGGCTTCTAAGGTAGTGTTTTGGGTAGCAAACTGCTGGGCACGGGCAAAAATAGCGCTTCGGGTTTGCTCGCTGGGTTCTACGTTTTGGCTAAACGAACCGTATTTAATGGCTTCTTTATTGGCATTAGCTGCGGTAATTTGAATAAGGTAGAGGTTTTGACCTACGGGAACGGTAAAAATATCGCCCGATTTATGTTCATAGAAAATAGCTTTAGCTAACTCGGGGCTTACCCCATCGGGTTTAACGTAGCCGGCATCACCGCCTTTATCTTTGGTATTGGGGTCGCCCGAAAACTGGGCGGCGGCGGCGGCAAAATCGGCTCCTTTTTCAAGGGCGGCTTTAAGGCTGTCGGCGGTAGCCATTACCTTAGAGGCAGCAGCGGCATCGGCGGCGGTAAACACTATTTGTCTGATTTTAGCAGAGTCGGCTATCATTTTGCGGTCGAGCAGTCGAGTGGCACGGTAAGCGCCGGCTTCGTAATAAGGACCAATAACCGTACCAATGCCGGCGGTAAACAATGAATCTTTTACCAAACCGGTAACTTCTTCTTTGGTAAAGTACTTATCGGAAAGTGGCGTATCGGAGTTTTGCACCAACAGGAAGCGAGCCACATCGTCTGTAGCAATAAAGGCTTCCATGTTATCGGCAATGGTTTTTTGGGCAGCAGAGCTGTCGGCGCCGGTGGGTATTACATCAAAAGCAATGAACTCCATATTTTTGGAGGCTTTTTGCTTAAATTTTTCTTTGTTTTTATTGAGGTATGCTTTCAGCTCGGCATCTGTTACGGTTACGTCGGCATCTTGGATGGAGCTGTAAGGCACCAGCACGTAATCAATGGTTGCCTTTTTGTTTTTATCGGTATGGAACTGTTTGGCGTACCATGAGGGTATGTAAATTGCCTTTTTAACTAAGTTGGTATATTTTTGCTTAATTTCGTCTTTCATTACCGATTCTTCAAAGCGTTTCCACTGGCGCTGGCGGGCTTTGCCTTCTTCGGTGCCATCGGTAAATGTTTTAACGTAATCGGCAAGTTTGGTTTTGCTGAATTGCCCGTTTTCATCTTGAAAAACCGAGGCGCTGCGTACAGACGGGTGCAGGTTGGTTCCGGTAAACAAAGAGGTAAGCTCTTCTTTGGTTATGGTGAGCCCAAGTGCATCATAAGCGCGCTTCAACAATAGCTCTTCTACCTCTTGGTTCCAGGCTTGCTCTCGTATTTGCATACGCGTTTCTTCGGTAAGCTCCATTTGGTTATTCCGGTAATTATCGGAAATTTGTTCAATTTT
This sequence comes from Bacteroidetes bacterium UBA2322, assembly GCA_002345145.1. Lineage (GTDB taxonomy): Bacteria > Bacteroidota > Bacteroidia > Chitinophagales > UBA2359 > UBA2359. The sequence goes on along the minus strand of DDVC01000168.1, from coordinate 56,010 downwards.
AGCCTGATAACCCTGAAAGTTGATAGACTCGCCGTCTATACTGCCTATGGAATTGGCATTACCGGTTATTTGGTTGGTAGTGTTTAAAGCGTCCATTAACAAAAACGACACGATAGCAGCAGCTATCAGAAACACCACTAATCCTACTCTCTGACGTATTTTTTCTATTACAGCCATTGCAAATTCTGGTTTTTTGAAAAATGCGTGCAAAGTTACAACATTTGTTCAAAAACCCAAGCATTTGTTTGAAATGGCAAATTTATCGGGCAATTTTATGTTTTTTTAGGCGTTTACAGCGTTTTTTTTTGCTTAAAAATGACAGTTTAGCTCACCAGTTGTTTAACTGCTGTTTATAAAATAGGCGCCAACCGTTAGGGCTGCCCTGTAAATGGGTTTACATTACCGGTTTATTGCCCTTTATTCTATTCCAAAGTTGGGTAAAGGCTTCGTTCATGTGGAGGTTGCGCCCGCCTTCGTCTTGTGAGGAGCCCATTGTTACCGTTCCATCGGGCTGTTTTTGGAGGGTAAAGGCAAAAACAAATTGTTCGGGGCTGCCTTCAAAGCCCATTTTACCAAATTTGAGGTCATAAAATCGCAATTCGTTTTCGGTTTTACCGGGGCGCACGGCATAATAGCCGTTGCTGAACCATTTGAGCCTATCTACTGCGCGGGTGTTTTGTATGCCGCTGAGCAGGCTGTCTTGTCGGGGCAAAAAATCGTAATGCACTTTGTTGTCTTTGTCTAACAGGGAGTAATAACCCATGTAATAACCGTTGTTGGTTTCTGCTACGCAGTACCACAGCACGCTGTTTAGCGGGGTGGTAGCCGACATAAATCGGGTGTAGGGGATATTTTGTGTTTGTAAACTTTGGCTAAATACGCGTTCGGCTTGCCATTTTGCGCCTAAGGTAAAGAGCATATACAGGCTGCTGATGATTAAGCCGGCGTTGTTTAACTTTTGCCTGAGCGGATTGGTGCGCTTAACAAACATGGCTGCTATGAGCAAAAGTAAAAACGGCACGGTATAAAGCGGGTCAACTATAAATATGTTGTTGATGCCCACGCGGTAATCGCTGAAAGGTAAAAACAACTGGGTGCCGTAGGTGGTAAAAGAATCTAAAATAGGGTGGGTTACCATAGACACAAAAAATAAGGTAGTCCACTCTTTAAAGGTGGTTTGGGGCTGAAAATTTTTGTACCAACGCCATAACCAATACCCCAGTATAGGCGCTACAATAAGGGCAAACAGGAGAGAATGGCTGTAACCGCGGTGAAACCCCAATCGGGTAATGTTATCGAGGAGTGGGTTAAAAACCACGTCTAAATCGGGTATAGTGCCTGCAATACCGCCCCAAAGTATGGCGCGGTTGCCTATTTTTTTGCCAAGTACCGCCTCGCCAAGGGCAGCGCCAAGGGTAAACTGGGTGATTGAATCCATGTAAAAGTTTATTGTGTGATGTGTACTGCCGGTGTTTTAGTGTTTTTCCTAACAGCGCATCTTATAACTCTGTAAGCAGCTCAATAGTTTTGCAGTAGGGGGCGCGGTTTACCCTTTTTGCATTGGTGCAACCCCGGTTTGATGTAAAATGGCAAACAAAATCCGTGCTGCCGGCATGAGCTAAAAACCGGCAGCAAGTAGCACACGGATAACACTGATGCGGCTGATTTGCACAGATTTTTTTACCTTTGCAGTAAATTACCAATGCGTGCTGCTTGTATGTTAAAAGATACCGCCGAAACCCTGAAAAAACAGTTGCTTATTAAGCAACTGCAAATTGAATCATTGCTGGAAGTAACCAAAGCTATTAACAACAATTACTCATCGGGAACGCTGTTTAGGATTTATGAGTTTATACTTCGCGCCCAAATGGGTGTGGATAAATTGGTGGTTTTTCATAAAAATAATATGTGGACATGCGTATGCTCTTACGGCTTGCAGGGCGAAGAAGCGCTGATAGTGAATACTAATATAGAAGGTAAATTTACCAACTACAAAGATGCTACCCGATTAACCGAAAAACCGCCGCACCTGCCCGAAATAGCGCCTTTTGAATGGATTGTGCCGGTTTACCACAAAGAGCGTCCGCTTGCCTTTTTGCTTATGGGCGAAATGAAAACCAACAGCGATACACTGGGCGAAAAAATAAAGTTTATTCAAACCATTACCAACATTATTATTGTTGCCATTGAAAATAAGCGGCTGTTTAAACAGCAATTGCAACAAGAACGCTTTAACAAAGAGCTGGAAGTAGCTGCTCAGGTGCAAAATATGATGATACCCAAACACCTGCCCAATGAAAAACACCTCCAAATGGCGGGGCTTTACTTGCCCCATAGCAACGTAGGCGGCGATTATTACGATTACCTGCCTATTTCGCCTACTGAGTTTATGGTTTGCATGGCTGATATATCGGGCAAAGGGGTGGCTGCCGCTCTACTTATGGCTAATGTGCAGGCTGTTTTGCGCACCCTGGCGCATGAATCGCACTCATTAAAGGAGTTGGTTGCCAAACTTAATTTGCGGGTGAAAGATATTACCGGAGGCGATAACTATATAACCCTGTTTATAGCCCGATATAATGCCCAAACCCAAACCCTGCACTATATAAATGCCGGTCATAATCCGCCTGTTTTGCTCCACCAAAACCAAATGCAACTGCTTACCGAAGGCTGTACTATTTTGGGTATTTTAGATGAACTGCCTTTTATTGATGAAGCAGTTTTAACGGTGAAGCCCAATACCCTCATTTTTGCTTATACCGATGGATTGGTGGACCTGCAAAACGACAAAGGCGATTATTTTACCGATACCCGACTGCATGAGTTTCTGCTCAACCATACCCATTTCTCTGCGGTAAGCCTTATAGAGCAGTTGAGCCAAACTATTAATGCCTTTAAAGGTAACCAACCCCCCTCTGACGATATTTCTATGCTTAGTTTTAGGGTGTTGTAGTGTGGTGTTTGGAGGTTTTCTGTTACTTACTCTGTTAAGGTTATATTTTGGAGATTTTTTTAGCACACAGATAACACTGATTAAGCTGATTAAAACGGATTTTAAAAATTAGTCCGAAATCATCTGAGGTATCTGTGTGCTATTCAAAATACTGTATTTACAATGGATTTACTGCACAAAGAAATCACAGATAAAGTGCTAAAAACTTTTTATCAAGTGTATAATGAATTGGGGTTTGGTTTTTTAGAAAGAGTTTATCAAAATGCAATGTTTTACGAACTCAAATCCCAAGGATTTAATTGCGAAACCGAAAAGCCTATCAAAGTCTATTATAGGAACTTGTTAGTGGGTGAATATCGTGCTGATATGGTTATTGACAATAAGGTGATTGTGGAATTGAAAGCAACTGAAATTTTGGTTTATGAAAATGAATTACAACTCATTAACTACTTGAAAGCCAGTGAAATAGAAGTGGGTTTATTGTTGAATTTTGGACACAAACCAGAATTTAAGCGTAAGATTCTCACCAATGAAAATAAAAAAATTCCAACACAGTAAATTTAAAAATCAGCGTTCATCAGTTCCATCCGTGTTATCTGTGTGCTAATGGCTGCCGGTTTTTAGCTCATGCCGGCAGTACAGACTTTTGTATGCCTTTTGCATCAAACTGAGGCTGCACCCAAGGAGTTGGATTAAGCCATACCCCCACCAAAACCGGCGGTAAAAGCCCTTATTTACCCCTGTGCCCTAAAAGCCTATTTTTAACCCTGCCAGCCAGTTTATGCCTGCCTGCGGGTAGTAGTGGTTATAGTGTTGCGGGGCTATGCCGTTTTCGGCTTCAAAGAGGAGGAAGTAAGTCCAGCCGTTTGATTCGTAGAGGGTGTTAAACACGTTGTTTAGGAGCAAAGAAACCTCTATGTTTTTTACCCATTTGGCGGGTTGCCAGCGGCAGCTAAACAATAGGTTGGTAAAAAAGTAGGGGTTTAGGCTGCGCTCCGGTGTGCCGGTGTTATCTAAAAACTGACGGCTTACGTAGTTGCCCAATAAACTTACCGATGCCCACTTAACCGGCGTATAAACTACTGAGCCATTGGCAATTAAATTGGGCGAAAACGAAATATCGGTATGGCGGTGGGTAATGAGGGTATCGCGCAGGTAATTAAACTGGGGGTCAAAAACGCCGGTGAGTTGGGTAAACTCGGTTATTTTGTTAATGCTGCTGGTAAGGTTTGCCTGCATTTGCCATTTAGGGGCTGGGGTTACTTGGGCGCTGAGTTCAAACCCGGTTCGGTAGCTTTGGGGCACGTTTTGCTGTATGGGGTAGCCCACATCGTTTAGGTTGCCGGTAAGTACCAATTGGTTTTGGTAGTGCATAAGGTAGTAATTGGCTTGCAGGGCAAAACGGCTTAGTTGGTAATGGTAACCGGTTTCTATGTTTAGCAGCCGCTCGGCGGTGGGCAGCTCGTTGTTGTCTATGATATTGCTTCGGGTGGGCTCTCGGTGGGCAAGGGCAACAGAGGCATAGGCGCGGCTGTTGGCATTAAAGGCGTAGTTTACCCCGGCTTTGGGGTTAAAAAAGCGGTAGGTGAGGTTAAAATCTACTTTGCCCCGGTCTTCGTCGTTGCCCGAAATGCGGTATAAAATGTGTCGGTATTGTAAATCGGCAAACAAGTTCCATCGGGCGTTTAAACTGTATTCGGTTTTCCAGTAAACGTTACCATCGTATTTATCGCCTTGGTTTTGGTAGTAGGGGTGTCTTATATTGCCATTGGCGGCGTATTGCGCCCAAATTACCTCGCCAAAGTGCAAGCCGTTGTAGCGGTTTATGCCGCCGCCAAGGGTGGTGTTTAGTTTACCCCTGCTGTAAGCAAGCGAGTAAACAGCGCCGTAAAAATCATTATCTAACCATTTGCGTCTGATGAGGTCGGTAGTGGCAACGGGCAGCCAAAGGGTATCGTTATTGCCCGAAATTTGGGGCGAAAAAACGCCGGTGTTTTGCAACCCGTAGTCCGATAGGAGTTGTTGGGGTTGATATTCTTCGTAAAAACCTGCGCCTTGTGTGTAGTGCAGTGCGGCGCTTAGCAGCCAGTTTGGGTGGAGCTGGTGGTTGTAGTGCAGTTGGTAGTGGCGTTGTTGGTAGTCGTCCACTTGGTTATCGTAGGTATAGACGTTGTAAGTGCGTTGGGTTTTGAGCAGTTCTTGGGGCACGCCTCCCCAAGCCTGATAGGTGATTTCTTTACCCCAAAAAACGGTGGCTTTGAGCGAGTTTTGTTTACCATAATAAGCGCCCGATAAAAAGAACGATTGCAAATTGGCGCTTGCCCTATCCACATACCCATTGGAGGTGATAGACGACAAACGCCCATCAAGGCTAAACCGCTCATTTACCAACCCTGTGCCAAACAGCAATCCGTAGCGCTGGGTATTAAACGAGCCCACAGAGGTATTCAGCTCGGTATAGGGAGTGGCAGAGAGGCGGGAGGTTTGCATGTTTACCGATGCCCCAAAAGCGCCTGCGCCGTTGGTAGAAGTGCCTACGCCGCGCTGAATTTGGATATCGTGGGTAGAAGAGGCAAAATCGGGCATGTTTACCCAAAACACGCTGTGCGATTCGGCATCGTTAATGGGTATGCCGTTTACGGTTACGTTTATGCGGGTGGCATCGGTGCCGCGTATGCGCATACCGGTGTAGCCTATGCCTGCGCCGGCATCGGAAGTAACCACTACTGAGGGCGTTTGCTGGAGCAAAAAGGGCATATCTTGCCCCAGGTTGATGGGTTCAATTTGGGCGCGCGATAGGTTGGTATAGGTAGTGGCGGTATTTTGGGAGGCTTTTATGCCGCGCACTAATGCCTCTTGCAGCAGCAAATCTTGGGGGGTAAGCTCTATGGTTAGCCGTTGGTTGGCGGTAAGGGCAATGTTTTGGGTGTAGGGTTGGTAGCCCAGCAGTTGCACGGTAAGGGTGTAATTGCCGGGTTTGAGGCGTTCTATGGCAAACTGCCCATTGGCATTGGTGGCAGCGCCTAAGTAGGTATTTTGTACCGCTACGGCAGCGCCGGCAAGGGGGGCGCCGGTGGTGGTTTCTGTTACCGTGCCGCTAAGGGTGTAAAAGAGGGTTTGCGCAAACAGGGTTTTATTTGCCAAAACCAGCAACAGCAATACTAATGCGTAACAATGTTTCATGCCCGAAAAAGGGTTTTAGTGTAATGATGTAACCAACGCTGCAACAGCGGGTAAAACCAACTTAACCCTGCAAAAACAACCAAACAAGGTATGCAAACTGTGCCTTAAAATAGGGAGGGTAACCTATGCCTATGTAAAAAGGCGTTTAAATGGAGCAAAATGCTCTGTTTATGTTTGCGTTTTTGTTTGTCCTTCCTACGCCGGTATTATCCGGTTCAGGTTATGAGGGTATCATCTCAGCCCTGCCTATACCGGCAAAGCACCCCTGATGCAAACTGTTTTTTAAACAATAAAACTGCGGGTTTGGTTTGGTGTGGGTGAAGATATTGTTTGGGGTTAGCCATGTGGTTGGGGTTTAATACTTACTTAGGGGCGGAGCAATTGGTTGAGCAGAACTGCACTTGTGAATAGGTAAAAAATGCCTGCATAGAGGCAAAAGTGGCGCACATCGGGGTAAAATATGCCTGCGTGGAGGTGGAATTGGCACACATCGGGGTAAAAAATGCTTGCGTTGAGGCAAAAGTGGCACACATCGGGGTAAAAAATGCTTGCGTGGAGGTGGAATTGGCGTGCATCGGGCAGAAAAATGCTTGCGTTGAGGCGGAATTGGCTTGCATCGGGCAGAAAAATGCTTGCGTTGAGGCGGAATTGGCTTGCATCGGGCAGAAAAATGCTTGCGTTGAGGTCAATACCTTGTTTATCGAGATAAAAATTTTATCCCGAAAGGTAAATATCTTGTGCTGAAAGATAAATATTGCCCGATGAAAGGTAAATATCTTGTGCTGAAAGATAAATATTGCCCGATGAAAGGTAAATATCTTGTGCTGAAAGATAAATATTGCCTGCTGAAAGATAAATATCTTGTGCTGAAAGATAAATATTGCCCAATGAAAAGTAAATATCTTATGCTGAAAGATAAATATTGCCTGATGAAAGATAAATATCTTGTTCCGATAGGTAAATATCTTGTTTTGAATTTAAGATATTTAGCGCCGCAAAATTGCGGCATCAATATTTTAAAATTCGGCACTAATTATTGTAGTTTCGGCACTAAATATTTTAGTGTAAACATGTGTTTTTTACTGTTCGGCGTGTATTATTTATTATTCGGCACGTGTTATTTATTATTCGGCACGTGTTATTTACTATTCGGCACGTGTTATTTACTATTCGGCACGTGTTATTTACTATTCGGCACGTGTTATTTACCATTCGGCATGTGTTTTTTATCATTCGGCATGTGTTTTTTATCGTTCGGCATGTGTTTTTTATAATTCGGCGTTCGTTTTTTACCGTTCGGCGCAAGATATTTGCTTCCGGTTATCACTTTTTAGCCAGAAAATACGTGTTTGCGAGGTAAAAACAGGCTTGTACCGGCTGATAAAGCACAGTATTGAGCAGGTTTAACCGCTGCACGAGTTTGTAATAGGGTTGTTTTGCTTAAAAAACAAGCAGGTTGGCGTAAAAACAAGGGTAGTAAAAGCCAACAAATGGGTTTACCACGTTACTGCTCGCCCCAACATGCTCAAAAAGGCAATGGTTGTGCTTATGGCAGGCATTTTTTTAGCGGAGTTGTTTGTGCAAATGCAAAAAAACCACAAAAACGCAATGCTTAAAGTAAGCATTGGCGGGGGTGAAAATCATTATAAGTCCCTTGCAGGCTTATTTTGCCGCATTTTTTTGCTGTTGTAAGTAGCCCAAATAATGCAGGTAGCCCTGAAACCGGTTGTTTAGCCGGTAGGCGGTTTGTTTGGGCAAATTGCTCTTTACGTAGCGCATACGGTTGTTAATAAACACGTAACCGCCACTGTCATCTAACATGCCATACACCATATCTACGCTGTTGCCGTAGGTAAATAGTTGTTTTTGGTGGTACTGCGTAGTATTGCCGGTAAGCTGCTCTAAGAGTATGTCTTTAAAATAGAGGTGATTGGTAAAACTATGGTTGGCGGCGGTATCTATATTGGTAGCAAAAAGCAGCAGCGGAATATGGTAATTTTGGGGCAAATAGGCGTTGTTTTTGGGTCCGTGGTCAGATACTATAACTAACAGGGTGCTATCGAGCAGGTTTTGGGCTTGGAGTTTATCTATGAGTAGGTTAAAGTAATGGTTGTAGTAGGTCATTATGGGCGTTTGTTTTTTTTCTAACCATTCGTTTACATGCCCATACACCATTTCGTTAAAGGCAAAAATGCGAGGGTGAGCGGCAAGGGTATCCATAAGGTTATTGAGCAGGGTTAGGTCTTCGCAGGCATTTTCAATTTTGAGCGAGTTAATGCAGCTAAAATGGGTTACAGTGTCTATATTTTGCATAAACAAGGCAGTTTGCCACTCCTGCAAATCGGGCACAAAATAAGCCTGCTGCTCGCCCAGCGAAGTAAGAAAAAAAGTGGTGTATTGATTTTGGTTAAAAAAGCGCACCAAATTGTGCAGGCTATCGGCAAAGGCAAAATTTTCTTTACCTATATGCGAAGAATAGGGCACAAAAACGCTGTTGAGCATAGCCATAAGGCTGGTATAACTATCTATGTTGAGGGTGTGATAACGGGTAAAAACCTTAATTTTATCCCGATGTAGGTTCAAAAAACTATTGGGGTCTTGTTCTGATTGGCTCATAAATTGGTGGTAATTTACCCCCTCTACCACCAATACCACCACGCGCGGGTAGCGCATAAACAACTGCGGCAGGGTATCAAAAGAACGATTTAAAAAATGATACTCATCGGGGTTAGCCTGTGCAACATTGGGCGGCTGTATGCGCTGTATGTTTGAATCGGCAAGCAGGGCGGCGTTCAGTTGTTCTTGCAGCGAGTACCAAACCGGGTTAATGCCCTGCTGTACGGAGGTGGGTAAAAACAACAATACCGTAAGGGCTACTGCCGGCGCTATCAAATAACGATACGATAACCGGCGCGGCGCTACATAAGAAAGCCCGAAAAGTATGGCATAAACCCCCAAAAACACCGCAATTGCCATAGGCGAGGTAAAATACTCCATAAAGAAGTAAAAATTTTCTGCCGACAGGCTAAACACATTCATGGGGAAATGGTACAAATCGAGCAAAAAAAAGTTGTAGGTAACCGTTAGGGCGCTAATAGGAATAAAAAAAAGCACAAACAGCAACCGCCCTATGCGGCGCAGCCAAACAAAACGCCATTGCAGGCAAAAAATAAACAAAAAGTAAATGGCTATGAGCAAAAAAGCATCTTGCACATACGATACAGCATATAAATACCTAAGCGGATTGTGTAGGCTAAACATTAGCGCCACTTTTACCACCGCCAACAGTAGCAGTGTGTTAAAGGTGAGCCGCATAGGAAAATTTACCTGTTTCATTTCTTGTTTACTTTGCGCTATAAAAGAGGTAAGGCAGCAAAGATATACATTTTTGGGCGTTTGGCGTTTGGGTAGGTTACGGTTAGAAACGTTTGGTTAGCGCCCCTTGCAAGTAGCGGTGTTTTTATTTTTGTGTCTTATGCCGGTTTTCTGTGCAAAACTGCACTATTTTACCAACCTTTGTGCAGCAGTAGTTTTTTTATTACCCACGCTATCTTCTACAATATGGTAGTAGCATTATTTTGGTTGTTTTTGGTTATAGACATACTCCTTACCATAGTTTCGCTGGTGGGTAAAGGGTACAGAGAGAGCTATGGGGCATCGGCTATAAATTTATGGTTTCCGGCGTTGGTCATAGGCAGTACGGTAGGGGGCATATTGCTTCGGTTTGTATTTAGGCGGGCATTGTGGGCGCTGGGCGTAGTAGCTTTACCGCTGTTGGTGTTGCTCATTTGGTATTTAGTTGATACCAAGTTAATAACTTAGTATGTTGCCGTTGAATAGTGGAACGGCTACGCGCTAAGCCTCCCGATAATACCGGGCGCAAGCAGAGTTTGTTAGTATGGAGCTTTACCCGTTTTGCCCTTCGGCATTTATGGTTACCAGCAGTTTATCAATTCGCTGCCCGTCTTTATCCACTATTTCAATTTTTAAATGCCCAATTTGGCATACATCGCCCACTTTGGGTATAGCAGACAACTCGTGCATAACCAAACCCGCTACGGTAGCATAGTTTTGGAGCATTTTTTCGTCCATTTCAAGGGTAAAAGCCTTTTTAAACTCTATCAGCGAGAACTGCCCGTCAACCAACCAACTGTTTTCATTGCGTTGAACAATTTGGTACTCTTCCTGCTCTATTTCCGAAACATCGCCCACCAGTGCGTCAATCAAGTCGTCCATAGTAACCATACCAATGGTAGAGCCATATTCATCAACCACTATACCATAGTGCATTTTTTCTTTTTTAAAGAGTTCCAGCACTTTATAGGCAAAGGCGTTTTCGGTAATATACACCGGTTGTTTAAGGTAGTTGCGCAGGTTAAACGAAGTGTCTTTAATAGTAAGGAACAAATCTTTGAGCAGCGCTATACCTAAAACATCATCTAAGTTATTGTTTTCTACTATCGGGTAAGCCGAGTGTTTTTCGGCATTAATTTTTTGGGCAATCATTTCCCATGTATCGGTAATGTTAAAGTAAACCAGGTCGGTTCGGTGGGTATAAAGCGAGTTTACCCTTCGGTCGCCAAGTTCAAACACCCGCTCCACAATATCCTGTTCAATATCTTGTATTTCGCCTACTTGGGCGCTTTCTTTTACAATGGCTTTTATTTCTTCTTCGCTCACTTTACCCTCTGCGGTTTTGTTTAAGCCCATAATGGTAAGCAACAGGTTGTTGGTGGCGCTCAGCAGCCAAACAAAAGGCGAGGTAATTACCGATAAAAGATACATAGGCTGTGCCAAAGCGCTTATAATAGTTTCCGGAAACGACATGCCTATTCTTTTGGGCAACAACTCGCCCAGTACAATAGACAAGTAGGTAATAAACACCACTATTACCGCAGTAGCTATACTGCCCGAGTAAGGTTTGAGCGGTTCTATGGTATCAATAATAGCAACCACATCTTGGGTTAGGTTTTCGCCGCTATAAACACCCAATAAGATGCCAATTAAGGTGATACCTATCTGAACAGTTGATAAAAATCGGGTAGGATTTTCTGCTAATTCCAATGCTTTTGTTGCCCCTACGCTACCCTTCTTTTTGGCATTTTCTAATTTAAACCGTTTAGAAGATACCAACGACATTTCGGACATGGCAAAAATGCCGTTCAACAAAATAAGCAAAACTATAATTACAATTTCCATTTTTTAATCTTTCGGGTATTCTTGTGTCAAGATTTGGCAAAGGTAGTAAAAACTTGGTTGTCTTTTTACAGACATTTCAAGTAGCCCATTTACGGCAAAAGCGCTGAGGTTATGGCTTTGCCGATGCTATGTATTGCAGCACACAATACTATACAGCGCTTACAGGGCAATAAAACTAACCAAAAAAGTTGCCTAATGTGTTTTTGTTTATTTAAAAAGCACGTTGTATAAATCTTCAACGGTGCTAATGGCTACCAACTGAAGGCTGTACTTGCCGGTAGGTAATCCTTTATGGCTGGCAGAGATGTACATTTTGGTAAAGCCCAATTTATCGGCTTCCAAAATGCGGGGTTCAATGCGGTTTACGCTGCGCACTTCGCCCGATAAGCCTACTTCGCCGGCAAAACAAACGCCGGCAGGAATGGTAATATCTTCAAAAGACGATAACAAGGCGCTCACAATAGCCAAATCTATGGCAGGGTCTTCTACCTTTAACCCGCCGGCTATGTTTACAAAAACATCTTTATCGCCAAACCTAAAACCGCACCTTTTTTCCAGCACAGCCAGCAGCATATTTAACCTACGGCTGTCAAAACCGGTGGTGGAGCGCTGCGGCGTACCATAAGCGGAGCGGCTTACCAATGCCTGCGCTTCTACCAACAGGGGGCGCATACCCTCTATCATGGCGGCAATGCTAACGCCGCTCAGTTGTCGGCTATTATCAGAAATAAGCAGCTCGCTGGGGTTACTTACCTGCCGTAAGCCATGCTGCACCATTTCGTAAATACCCAGTTCGGCAGTAGAGCCAAATCGGTTTTTTTGGGTGCGCAGCAGCCGGTAGCTGTGGTGCTGGTCGCCTTCAAAGTGCAGTACTGTATCTACCACATGCTCCAATACTTTGGGACCGGCTATCTGCCCGTCTTTGGTTATGTGTCCTACAATAAACATAGGCGTGCCGGTATCTTTGGCATAACGTTGCAACTCTGAGGCGCACTCCCTTATTTGCGAAACGCTGCCCGCCGCCGATTCTAATATGGGCGAAACCAATGTTTGGATAGAATCTATTACGCAAACATCGGGTTTTATGGTTTTTAGCTGCTTAAAAATGTTGTACAAGTTTGTTTCGGTAAGAATGTAACAATCGTCATTACTTACCCCAATGCGGTCGGCGCGCATTTTTATTTGCTGTGCGCTTTCCTCGCCCGATACATACAGCACTTTGTAGGCGCTTTGTACAGCCAATTGCAGCATAAGGGTAGATTTACCAATGCCCGGCTCGCCGCCTATGAGCACTACCGAACCCGGCACTATGCCGCCGCCCAATACCCTGTTTAGTTCTTCGTCTGTGGTAAGCAGCCTGTGGCTCTCTACGCTTTGCACTTGGGTAATACCTATGGCTTCGGTAAGTGCAGCCGCATCTGTTATGCCCGCCATAGCCGATGCGGTTTCTTTGGCGGGGGTTTGCTGCACTACTTCTTCTACATAGGAGTTCCATGCGTTACATACAGGGCACCGCCCCAGCCACTTGGGCGATTCGGCTCCGCATTGCTGGCATAAATAGCGCGTTTTCAGTTTTGCCATGTTGTTTTGCTGGTTAGTTTACCTATTACCGGCTATGATGAGTTTGGTTAGGTGGTGGCTTTTCCGTTTTGGGCATAAACGGCTATGTAGGGTACAGCCCCTGTTTGATGTATAGAGATGGAGATATTCACCCCTTTTGTACCTGCATCTTAGAGGAAAGGGCAGATAACCCTACCTTGACGTAAGTAGGTAAACAGTATAACCCGCAAACACTATAAACAAAATAGCAGCCTGCCAGCGGTCTAAAATATGGCGTTTACCGGTAAACATGGTGCCAAACAGCAGGATATTGCCAATAATAAACACCAAACAATCAATGTTAAACAGCACCTTATACTCCAACGGGTGAATAATAGAGCTGATGCCCAGCACAAAAAATACATTAAAAATGTTAGACCCCACCACATTGCCCACGGCTATATCGCTGCGTTTTTGCATAGCGGCTACTGCCGATGTAACCAACTCGGGCAAGGAAGTACCGGCAGCTACTATGGTTAAACCAATTACCTTTTCGCTTACATCCAATAGTCGGGCAATATCTACGGCGCTGTCCACCACTAATTTACCGCCCACCACAAGGGCTGTTAATCCTACCAGTATGAGCGCCACTGTTCTGCCTACACTCATGGTTTCTATTTGGTGTGTGGTAGGCTCTTCGGTTTGCATACTTAGGTAGGCATAATACAAAAAAGCAAGAAAAAACAGCAGCAGCAATACGCCATCGGTGCGGTCTATGGTGTTGGGTTCGCGCTCGTTTATAAACACATCATTGGCAACCAACAGCAGCACCAAGCCGGTAAGCATGGAGTACGGAATTTCGCGCCAAACAGTGTTTCGTTTTACGGTAAGGGGGTAAATCATACCGGCAATTCCCAGTATCACATAAATGTTAAAGTTATTACTGCCAACAATATTACCCAACGCAATATCGCTGGCGCCCCTAAAAGCTGCCAATACATTTACCACCAACTCCGGCGAAGAGGTGCCAAATGCCACTATCGTTAACCCAATAACCAACTCCGATATGTTGAACCGCTTTGCCAATGATGCAGCGCCACCTACCAACCAATCGGCGCCTTTTATTAACAAACCAAAACCAACTACTAATAAAACTATGTTGAGTATCATGGTATTGAACCGGTTATTAACTAAACTGCTTGTTTTAAAAAGGGTGCAAAGATGCACAAATTTACCCTAAATACGTACATTTTACCCCTGCAAAACCAAATAAACCGTGTATAACAAAAAGATGCCGCAAAATACTCCGGCTTCCAAACGGCTTAGGGTATGCCGTTTACCTAAAAACATAACACCAAATAACAACACAGTACCTACTATTAACAGTAAACCATCGGCATTAAAGGAAGTATTATACGTTATGGGCTTTATTACTGCACTTGTTCCCAATATAAAAAATATGTTAAAGATATTTGACCCCACCACGTTACCCACGGCTATATCGCTGCGTTTTTTAAAGGCTGCCACTGCTGAGGTTGCCAATTCGGGCAGTGAGGTGCCGGCGGCTACTATGGTTAAACCTATCAGTTTTTCGCTCAGTTGCAGTATTTTAGCAATGGTAATGGCATTATCCACCACCAATTTACCACCTCCAATGAGCAATGCCATACCCAATACAATAAATAAAACCGATTTTACCGTGCCTAAATCCTTTACCGCATCAGCATCATCGGGCGCTATGGTTTCCGATTGCAAACTGAGGTAGGCGTAGTATAAAAATGCCACAAAAAACAGCAGCAATATAATGCCATCGGTACGGTCTATATTATTAGCCGCAGCGCCGTTTAGCAACACATCATTGGCTATCAGCAGCATTAAAACCACCGCCAGCAGCGAGTAGGGTATTTCGCGCCACACCGTATTGTAATGCACCGAAAGCGGGTAAATTAACCCTGCAATGCCCAAAATAAAAAACAGGTTAAAGTTATTACTGCCAATAATGTTGCCCAAAGTAATATCATTTGCCCCGCTTACCGATGCCAGCACATTTACCACCAGCTCCGGCGCCGATGTGCCAAATGCCACAATAGTTAGCCCAATAACCAACTCCGATACATTAAACCGCTTTGCCAATGACGATGCGCCACTTACCAACCAGTTTGCCCCTTGTATGAGCAAAACAAAACCAACCAATAACAAAAATACTGCCGGCAGCATGAGTAACTTCTATTTAGTTGTTGTTCAAATGGAAAATAGCCTACCTTTACCTTTTTGTAAGCATTTCATAATAACAAGATGCTGCTCTCCTTTTGTTTTAAAAACTACCTTTCGTTTAAAAATTTAACCACCGTACACCTTTCCGGCGCACATAGCGGCAGCGTTTACTGCCTTTATGGCAAGCCGGCATCGGGAAAAACCAACTGGGTAAGGGCGCTGCTGTTTATGGGTAATTATTACTTACACGTTTCCCAAAACCCCCTGCTTGCCCGTGAAATTTTACACCCTTTTTGGGCAGACGAACAAGCTATGTTTGACCAAAGCCTGTTTGAAATTACCTTTAAAGCCCAAAACGAGGTTTACCGATACGGTTTTACCCTCACTACCCAAAAGGTTTTTTCGGAATGGCTCTATGTATCCCGATATAACGATGAGGAAGCCCTCCTTTTTTCCCGAAATGATGACCAAATAACATGGGGAATTAAACAGCCCGATGAAACAAACCTATCGCAAACGCTTGCCAACAGCCCTACTTTTTTGCTGCTGCCCTTGCTGCAAAAACAACCATTTTTGCCCGCCCTAACAATGGTAAAGCTGTTTACCTCCCAATTGCTTGTGGTATTGGGCAATCCCGATTCGGATAAAACCGACTACCAAACTGCCAAACAACTGCTATTAGCGCCGGCTTACAAAAAATGGGTATTAACCCTCCTTCAACATATTGACCCTACTATAACCGATATAGTACCGGCTACCCATGCCGGCGCAAGCGCCCATGCCGCAGATGCTAAACATGGCTACGCCGAGCCGGTTTTTAACCGAAACTCTATGCTTACCTTGCTGCACCAAGCCAATGACCCTACCGGTTTTATTGCCGTACAACGCCGCTACAAAACCCCAACGGGCGCGCTACTGCCCCTATACTTTAATGCCGAGTTTGAAGAAGGCTCTACCATTAAAAGTGTTTTGAACTATGGTTTTTTGCTGGCGCATATTTGGCGGCATGGCGGCGCCTTTGTCATTGATATGCCCGAAAAAACATGGGGCAGGCAACTTACCCTAAAAATTGCCCGACTGTTTACCCGCCGCAAACCGCATTTGCCACCCGCTTCTTTGGTATTTACCGCATCTATGCCCATAAAACTACCCGGCACAACGCTTTTAGCGGTAGTTAAAAACCAACATGGGGTTTCTGGCATAAACCAAATGCCCTAAGCAAATTTAGCGCGGGGTTGGTTTACTGCTGCGCTTAAACAACTCGCCAATATTGCCAAACTTTCGCTTATACGAAATACCAATGCCCGTAGTGGGGCGGTAGAGTTGGGTAAGTTGGTGGTAGCGGTCTTTTCGGAACACGCGGGCTTTTACCTTGCCATCTTTGGTAACGCGGTATTCTACCACCACATCGGGCGCAAGGCTGGCGTTGTTTTGCTGCTGGTTATCTAAGTTTACCGTGCCGCCTACCTGCACCGTCATTCGCTCATTAAACAACTGCTGCGATACGCCGTATTGCAGCTCGCGGTTGCTGTTGCCGGCGCTGCCGCCATCGGCATCTACGTTTACCATAATTTCCATGCCTTTTACGTATTTGCCGGCTAAGTTGTTGAGCTGGTCAGATACCATTTTGCTAAGGCTTGAATAAACAATACTCTCGGCATCGGGTGTACCAATGGTGGGGGCGCTGCTTGCCGGAATAAACCGATTAAACATAATAAGCCCGAAACTTTGCTTGTTTAGTTCGGTATCGGTTTCGCGTATTTGGGCAAGTTTGCGTTCCAGCAGGGGGTTGGGTTCGTCTTGCAGGCGGGGCAGTATGATGTTAAAGCCCAAAAGTGGAGCGGCAATAGAGCCTTTAATGCTCAGTGCCACTTGCACGGGCTGTTTGCGTTTAAGTTTGGTTATATCTTCTTCCGATAGCTGGTCGGCAAACTCGGCAACCATATCATACACAGGCGTTTCAATTTGGTAAATGGCGGTAATATCAAAGCGCGAAGCCATGGGGTCGCCCATAAAATGGAGGTTACTGCCTTTTTGAATCAGGAATCGGCGTTTAATAACATCTTGCAGGGTCATTTGGTAAAAGCCATCGGTAATGGTATAATCGCCGGCTACGGTAAGGTTGCCTCGGGCATTGGTTTCTACGGTCATATTACCCTCGCCGGTGCAGGTAAGTTGGTCGCCGGCAATAGGGTCTATCACAATGTTTAATCGGGCATCGGGCGTGGCGCTCAGTTTTAAGGTTACATCGTAGTTAAGGCTGCTTTGTGCTTGTTGTGTGGCTTTTTGTTCTGCCAAAGCGGTTTTTTGCTGCATAGCGGCATCAATAAGGGGGTTTTGGCTGCCAAAAGTTACCATTTGGGCTTTTTCAACTGCTCCGGCATCGGGCAGGGCAACATATACATCGGTATTTTTGCCCGTTTCAAAAAATATGCGTACATCGGGATTGGTGAGCGCGCCGGTAACCCTAACATCTAAATTGCCGTTTACGGTTCCGTAAGCAGGCATATTGGCTCCGGCTTGGGTATTGAGCAATTGGAGGTTATTGCCATGGGCTCTAAAATTGAGGCGTATATTGTCAAAATTTTGGTGTGTAATTTGGGCTTGCAGGTTAAGTGTGCCGCCTGTTTGGTCGGTAAGGGCAGCAGGCGGCAGGTTAAGGGCATTGGGGTCTATATTTAGGGTAAGGTTTGCCATTTGGTAGGTGGCATTGGTAGCGGGCAGGTGTGCGGCAAAATTTTGGAGCTGCATCATGCCTTTGAGGGCAGGTGTTTGTGCAGCGCCGGTTATGTTTACGTTTCCGTTTAGGTTGCCCTGTAAACCTGTAACTGCGCCTTGCAACATGGGGCTAAAAGCGGCAAGTTGGGCATGGTGCAAAAGGAGTTGCAAATCAAGCTCGTTATTGGGTTGGTTGAGCAAGTAAGCTCCACTCAGCTCCATGTTAAGGTCATTGCCGGCAAGGGCAAGGTTTACGGGAATTTTGCCGGATTTGTTATATTGCGTTTGAAGGGCAAGGTTGCCCAATTCCATTTGGTTGTAAGCCAATTTATCAATGTGGAGTTGGGCGTTTACCTCCACATCGCCTAAGGGGTTTGCTACTTCTATGTTGCCGTTTACAAAACCGGCAATACCCAGCGAGTCGGCGGCGGCAAGTTGGGCAAGGTCGGCAAGGTCAAAATCGGTTATTTGCAGCAGCAGGGGCGATTGTGCATTGCCCGGTTCTTTGTTGTTTAGGGTAAGTTTACCTGTGCCATAACCCAGCCTAAAATTTTGTGCGCTGATGCCGTTAGGTTGCAGGGTAAGGGCGTTATCGGGCTGCACCTGCCAGGTGTTGTTGTTCAGCATTAGGTCTTTGCCCAGCAGTTGCACGGCTATGTTATCGTTGTCTAATTTTACCAGCAAATCAGAAAAAGCGAGGGCGGTGGTAACAGAATCGGTTTTTACCATAACGCTCAGCAGCAGGCTATCAGCGCCAATTTGGGTAGTAAGGTTAATTTGGGGTAAAACGGTTTCGGTAGTATCGGCAATAAGGTGGAGGTTATCTAATTGCAATCGGGCTTGTATTTTTTGGGATTGGTTATCGGCTTGCAGGGCAAGATTTTCTAAGAGGTAATCGGCATATCGGGCATTTTTTACCTGCACATTGGCAAGCAGCAGGTTTTGTTGTTCGTTTATTGAGCCGGTAATGGTGCAGGAATCTAACAGGGTAAGCTGTGGCACAAACAGTTTTTGTAGGAGCGCTATATCTTTGGTTTGGAGGGCAAAGGCAACTTGCTGCGGTGGGGTGGCAACCGAAAAAGTATCGGGAAAAGCATGGTAGTAGCGGTTAATAAAACGCATAATACCCGATGCCAAGTGGTTGGTTTCAAACCTGCCCGATACTTGCAAATCGGCAACATCGGTGGCAAGTTGTATGTTTTTGTGGAGCGGGTTTTGTTGCAGGTCAATGTTCAGTTGTTTCAGGTGGTGTGTAGTGTCGTTTCGGGTAAACCGGGCATTTGTTACCTGCACGTATCCGTTTAGGTTATCGGGGTTATTGCCTTGCAAGTTGGCGTCTATGTTCATGCCTGTTGTAAAATCCCATTTATACAAGCCCAATGCAGTAGTATTGAGGTGGTGTATTTGGGCAGTTGTTGTAATAGCCGGCAGGGTTTGGGTAAGGTTAGCGGTGGCTTGTATAGAAGCGGCTATATTGGGGTCGGTTATGGTAAGGTTGGCGGCATACAGGTTGGGTTGCAGCTCGGCGCTGAGTTGGGCGTTTTGGTAATTGTAGCCCAATAAGTGGGCTTGTGTTATGTTTACGTTGGTAGCGCCGCTAAGGGTGGCAGGGTTGGTGCCGGCAAGGTTAAACGTTGTTTGCAGGGTAAGCGCCCCCAGCAGGCTATCCATTTGCGCTACTTTACCGGCTTCAAACCGGTGGAGAGAAACGGAGCCGGCATACTGCATTTGCTTGCCCATTTTTACCCATACATCGGCAGCCACGTTTCCGGCGTCGGTTTGTACGGTGGCGTTGGTTTGCAGGTGTTGCATACTGCCTTGTGCATGGGTTATGGTGGCATGTATATTGCCCAGCGGCTGCATTTGTGCTGGCGCCAAAGAAGGGTGCAGCACGGCGGCAAGGGCTTGGTAGCCTGTGTGGGCTTGCAGGTTATGCAGGGCAAACTGCAATTGTTGGGTGTGAGTTGGGTTTTGGAGGGTTATTTGCGATGCGCTGAGCCGGTTGCCGCCCAACTGTACCGATGGATTGCTGATTACTAAGTTTGCCAATGTGCCGCTTAGGTTTACCGATGCCTGTAATGCCCCATTTTGCCGCTGCAACAGGTTCATGGCAGCCAAAGGCGGGTAAAGGGTAAACACATCATACAAATGGAGGTGCAACTTGGGCAATTGGAGGTTTACCCTTACCAAGTGCGGGCTTTGGGTAAGGGCATCGGTATGGGGAAATTGCAACCGGGCATCGGCAAAAATTTGCGATAACGGGGTAATAAATGCCAATTGGTTTACCCGCAGGGCGGTGGGCTGATAGCTAACCTGCGCCGCAAACCTATTGCAAACAAAGCCCGATTGCTCGGCAAAATCAAACTGTTCTATGTTGAGCGCCAAAGAATCGGGCTGATACCAACAATTGGTAAGCAGCAAATTGGCATCGGTAACCGCAACACGGGCGGCATCTAATCCCCGATAGGGGGCGGCAGGCTGCGTATGGTTGGTATAGGTAATACATGCTCCGCTAACCGATAATTTTTTAAGCCATGCCTGTATTGGCTCTGCGGTGGGCGGTGGCGGCGCGGGCTTAGGTACCGGCACGGCGGCAAGGGTAAGGCTATCGGGGGTAAAAAGGGCAACCTGAACGGTGGGGTTTTGGAGTAAAATTTGGTCTATAAGGTATTGGCTGCCGTTTGGGTTTAGTTGTGGGGTAAGTATTTGCAGGTTATCAAAGGCAAGTTGCAGGTTTTGACCTCCGGGCACATCTTTATACCCTATGCGGGCTTGGTGCAAGGTAATTTTGTTTAACCGCACCCAAATGGGCAGCGTATCGGCGGTTGCCGGCTTTGGTTGGGCGGCGGCAGTATCGGGCGGCAGCAGGAAAGCGTAGTTAAAACGGGTTTCGCCTTTGTGCCGGGTGATGTTGCTCACCAAGCCGGTAATGGCAATTTGGTTTACCAGCAACTGCCTTTTTAGCAGGTGCAGCAGCCCTATGTTTACCTGCAAGCGCTGAATAAAAGCCAGCGTATCGGCGTGTTGGTCGGGCAGCAGCAGGCGTTCAAGGGTAATTTGGCGGGGTAAATCTATATGCACACTGCCCACGCTTGCGGTTATGCCGTAGTTTTTTTGCAGGTACTCCATACCCTTTTGGGCAAGCCATGTTTGGGTGGCAGGTTGCTGTAATTGCCAATACAACACCGCCACCGCAGCCGCCAAAACTAACAAAAGGGCTATGAAAAATTTTTTCAAACGAGGGTAAAAATTGTAGGATATAATGTGTAAATCACAATTCTTAACAAGAGTAAGACAACTTACCAACTGCCAACCGCAGCAACAAAGGTAGGGATTTTTATCAAAATTTATGCTTGCTTGTAAGCGCAAAGGAGATACGACTAAACTTTAATCCTTTCCAATATAACGCCCTTGCTTGGTAGCCTTATAGTAAGTTACCGGCAGTTCATCGGGGCAATTGTGGAGCAGATCCTGTATAGATACTTGTAAAACAGGGTGCAAAAAATGAGGCGCTAATTCAGCCAAGGGCGTTAGTGCAAACCGGCGCATGGGCAGTAATGGGTGTGGTATAGTTAGTTCGGGACTATTGATAACCAAACTGTTAAACAGTAAAATATCAATGTCAATACAGCGTTGCCCCCATTTTTCTGTGCGCACTCTACCCATTTGGCTCTCTATAAGCATTATTTGGTTCAATGCCGGCTTGGGTTCAAGCATAGTAGATACTTCTAAAACCTGATTTAAGAAAGCCGGTTGCTCCATATTGCCCCACGGCGCGGTTTCATACACTGCCGATACCCTCCTTACCTTGCCAATTTGGGTATTGACCAGTGCAGCAGCACGGTTTAACCGCCTAAGTCGGCTGCCCATATTACTGCCCGTAAGTAGGTAAAGAAGCGACATAAGAATTAAGCGCTAATGATATTACAGGTAACAATAACCAGCTATTTTGGGTACAAAAAAAGCCAAAAATGGGGTTCGCCTATCCTCTCAAAACAAGCCAAAGCATAGCAATAATAACCAGCAGCAGCACAGATAATACAACATCTTTAACCGCAATGTTGGCACGTTCAAATTTACCGGCAAAGGTTACCTGCTCCACCTGAGCCATAGAAGGCGGCGGTGTAGCAAAACTCACCACCAGCAGCACCACTGAGCATATTACAAACAGCAATACGGCAAAGTGTAAAAAGTTCATATCGGCAAATTGATATAGCAGCGAGCCTTCGGTTAATCCTTTTTTTGATATTTCTAATATGAACCGAAAAACTCCCAACACAAAACCGGTAATAAGTGCAGCCATAGCGCCCTGTCCGTTTAAACGCCATACAAACAAACCCAAAATAAATACTGCCGCTATGGGAGGTGATATATAAGCCTGTATGCTTTGGAGGTATAAAAATAACTGATCGCTCAGTACCCCGCTTTGTATAACCGGCACCCACAAAAGGCTAAACAACACTAACAGCACCGTACTGATTCGGCCTACCTGTACTAATTCATGGTCAGTAGCTTTGGGTCGGTATTTTTTGTAAAAATCAAGGGTAATAAGTGTAGAACTGGAATTAAACATAGAGGAGAGCGAACTCATTAAAGCAGCAAACAAACCGGCTACTACCAAACCCCTAAGCCCTATGGGCAAAACATCTTTTACCAATGCAGGCAGCGCTTTGTTAGACTCAGGCACTCCGTTTAAAACGGGCATACTGGGAAGCAACCCCTTTTTATACAATGCAAAAGCAATAATACCGGGTATTACAAACAAAAACAAAGGCAACATTTTAAGAAAGCCGGCAAAAATACTGCCCTCCCGAGCGTTTTGTATATTTTTTGCCGACAATACACGCTGTACAATAAACTGGTCGGTACACCAATACCAAATGCCTAAAATGGGAGCGCCAAACAAAATGCCCGTCCATGGGTAATTGGGGTGGGTTTGGGGTTTCCAAATTTCAAAATAGCTGTTGCTGCCCGTACTACCCGCCTCTGCCGATGCCGCAAGGGTAACATTCCACATTTCGTTCCAGCCACCCAAGGCGCTTAACCCAAAATAGGTAACCGCAATAGCTCCGCCAATCATCACAAACATTTGCACCATATCGGTATAAGCCACTGCACGCAAACCCCCAAAAATAGTGTAAATGCCGGTAGCCAGTACCAACAGCAGCGCTCCTACCCAAAAGTCCATTCCAATAGCCTCTAATACCACCCCGCCGGCAAAAATAGTTACCGAAATTTTGGTCAGCACATAAGCAATTACCGATACCACAGCTAAGTAAGTGCGCGCACTGCCCGAGTAGCGCTGCTCTAAAAACTGTGGCATGGTAGCAACGCCGCTTTTGAGGTAAAAAGGCACAAATACCCAACCCAACAAAAGCAAAACTACACCCGCCCAAATTTCATACTGCGCCACCGGTACGCCCTCTGCAAAACCACTGCCGGCAAGCCCAATTAGGTGCTCCGAACCTATATTAGAAGCAAACAATGATGCCCCAATAACAAACCAGCCTAAATTTCTGCCGGCTAAAAAGAAATTATCAGAGCTTTCGCCCGCCGTTTTAGAAGCCCAATAGGCTATACCAAATACCAGCACAAAATACAGCGCTATTACAATAAAATCTAACAAATGCAGTTCAATGGTCATAATGCTACCTGCTTTTGGAGTGAAAAAAACATGTTTGCCAATGATTGGAAATTTTGAAAAAACTAAACCACAAAAAATCGGGTGAAAAATACGGTTAAATTTTGGTGTTATGCAAATTTGAGGATATTAATTTAGCCGTTTTTACCCCGCCTCCCGGTAGCGTCATTAACACACCGTTCAAAACCCCCAATTCATAAGCGCTAACTAATTTGTGTGATTATTACAACTCAGCTCAAATTGCACTTACTTTTCAATCTGTTAATTTTAAAAATAAAAAATCAAAGTTGTCATTTACTATTGTGTTAATTCGTATCTTTGCGCGCCAAATCTAAAAAATCATTACAAATATACAACAATATCATCATGTCAATTGTAAAACCTTTTGCCGCTTTCAGACCGGCTGTTAAATGGGCTCAATTAGTAGCAGCGCGTCCTTATGATGTAATGAGCAGAAAAGAAGCTAAGCTCGAAGCCTCCCAAAACGCTTATTCATTTCTGCGTGTTTCCCGTGCCGACATTGACCTGCCCGATGAAGTATCGGAATACGCCCCCGATGTTTATGCACAAGCAAAAACCAATTTTGACCACTTTAAAAACACCAATATCCTTATCCAAGACACCTCGCCCCGATACTACATTTATGCCCAAACCATGAACAATAAAACCCAGGTAGGCATAGCAGCCTTGGTTTCGGTGGACGATTACCTAAACAACATTATCAAAAAACATGAATTTACCCGACCCGTTAAAGAAAAAGACCGCATAGATCATATTACTGCTACCGGGCTACACGCAGAGCCGGTTTTTTTAACCTATAAACCCATCAGTGTTATTGATGACATAGTAAACCGCATTGTTACCATAGCGCGCCCCATTTATGATTTTACCACCCCCGATGGCGTAAATCATACCCTCTGGAAAATGGCTAATATCTCCGACCTTGTTCGCATTGAGCAATACTTTAAAGAAGATGTCCCCTCGCTCTACATAGCAGATGGGCATCACCGCGCAGAAGCCGCCGCTAAGGTTTGCCTCAGCAAAAGACAAGAAAACCCAAACTTTACCGGTAAAGAGCCCTTTAACTACTTTATGGCAGTGCTGTTTCCTTCTACACAGGTTACCATTATGGACTATAACCGCCTGGTAAAAGATCTTAACGGACTTACCCCCGAACAAATACTGGAAAAAGTGAGTGTTAACTTTACCATCAACCCCGCTTCAAAAAAACCTAAACCTACCAAAGCACATGATTTTGGTATGTACTTAAACAAACAGTGGTATAAACTCACTGCAAAAGAAGGCTCCTATAACGCCAAGCACCCCATAGAATCGCTTGACGTAAATATATTAGATAAAAATATCTTAAAGCCAATTTTGGGTATTAAAGACCAACGCACCGATAGCCGCATTGATTTTGTGGGCGGCATACGCGGCTTGCAGGAATTAGAAAACAGGGTAAACAGCGGCGAAATGAGCATAGCCTTTGCCCTATATCCGGTTACGGTAAACCAACTCATGACCGTATCCATTGCAGGCGAGGTAATGCCTCCCAAATCTACATGGTTTGAGCCTAAACTTCGCAGCGGGTTGTTTGTTTACCAAATGTAACCCCCTTTTTATTGCTGCCGCATGGCATTGTTTGCCAACAATTATGCCCCATAATTGTTACAGGCTGCGTATTTGCGTATATTTGCCCCCTCAAAACAATAACACTCACTAATAAACACGCTACAATATGGCAGAAGTTATAAACATGCCGCTAATGAGCGATACTATGACAGAAGGTGTCATAGCTGCATGGCATAAAAACATAGGCGATAAAGTAAAAAGCGGCGACCTGCTTGCCGAAATTGAAACCGATAAAGCTACTATGGAGTTTGAATCGCCCGAAAACGGGGTGCTCCTCTATCGTGCCGATGAGGGTGCAGCAGTTAAAGTAAACGCCATATTAGCTATTATTGGCAAAGAAGGCGAAGACATTAGCGCTCTGCTTGCCGGTGCCGACAACGCCGCTAAAACCGATGCGCCTGTTGCCGAAAAACAAACTGCTCCCGATATTGTTACCACCTCTGCCCCGGCGCTACAAGTAACAATAACACCTCCGCAAACCACCACCCCGCCCGATGACGGCCGATTGAAAGCATCGCCATTAGCTAAAAGCCTTGCTAAACAAAATAATATAAACCTTGCCCAAGTTAAAGGCTCCGGCGAGGAAGGACGCATAGTAAAACGCGATGTGGAAGCATTTTTGCAACAGCCACAAGTGCAAACCGCTACCCCCATTACTACCCAAACCGAAACCACCCAAATTGAACTGCCCTCTTTTACCGGTTCCGAAGGATTTACCGAGGTTAGGGTATCGCAAATGCGCAAAACCATTGCCCGCCGCCTTGCCGAAAGTAAATTTAGCGCACCACATTTTTACCTTACCATGGAAATTACCATGGATAAGGCTATGACTGCCCGAAGCAGCATGAATGAGTTTTCGCCGGTAAAAATTTCTTTTAATGACCTCATTGTTAAAGCCGTAAGCATGGCTCTAAGGCAGCACCCCGCCGTTAATTCCTCTTGGCTGGGCGAAACCATACGCTTTAACCAACACGTACACATAGGCGTAGCAGTGGCGGTTGATGAAGGACTATTGGTGCCCGTTATCCGGTTTGCCGATAATAAATCTCTGAGCCAAATTGCTGCCGAAACCAAAGAACTTGCCCAAAAAGCCCTCAGCAAAAAACTCACCCCCGCCGATATGCAGGGTAATACGTTTACCATTTCTAATTTGGGCATGTTTGATATTGATGAGTTTACCGCCATCATTAACCCTCCCGATGCCTGTATTTTAGCAGTAGGCAAAATAAATGCAGTGCCCGCCGTGGTAAACAATGAAATTAAGGTGGTTAATAAAATGAAAATTACCCTCTCCTGCGACCACCGCGTTGTGGACGGCGCTACCGGCGCTAAATTCCTACAAACCTTAAAAGGACTTTTAGAAGACCCCATCAGGCTGTTGGTTTAAACCACTTTAATCAGCCTAATTTACACAAAAACACAACATGAGTGCCAGCTTGTGTTGTGTTTTTTGTTTTATGCCCTAATCTACACCGGTAAACAAATCGGGCATAGCGCCTGCGCCGGGCGGCACCCTGTTGAGGTGTTTGTAGGCTTTTTCGGTGGCTTCTCGTCCGCGGGGTGTTCGTTTTAAAAAGCCTTCTTGCACTAAAAACGGCTCATAAACCTCCTCTATGGTGCCCGGCTCTTCGCCCACAGCCATGGCAATGGTGGTAATGCCCACGGGTCCGCCCTTAAACTTATCAATAATGGCAAGTAAAATGCGGTTGTCCATTTCATCTAAGCCGGCGGCATCTACATTCAGCGCATTCAGCGCATGTTGGGTAATGGCTAAATCAATAGAACCATTGCCCAAAATTTGGGCAAAATCGCGCACACGCCTAAGCAGTGCATTGGCTATACGGGGTGTGCCTCGGCTTCGGGAGGCTATTTCCAGCGCTCCTTCGGGGGTAATGGGCGCTTTTAAAATAGCGGCAGAACGGGTAATAATGCTTGCAAGAGTATGTACATCGTAATAATCCATCCGAAAGGTTATGCCAAACCTTGAGCGCATGGGCGCCGATAATAAACCCGACCGGGTAGTAGCGCCTACAAGGGTAAACGGATTAAGGGCTATTTGTATGCTTCGGGCGCTGGGTCCGCTGTCTATCATAATGTCTATGGTAAAATCTTCCATAGCGGCATACAAGTACTCTTCTACGGTAATGCTGAGGCGGTGTATTTCATCTATAAACAGCACATCGCGCTCCTCTAAGTTGGTGAGCAAGCCGGCAAGGTCGGCGGGTTTTTCCAGCACCGGACCTGAGGTAATTTTTACATTTACCCCCAGCTCATTGGCTATAATATGAGAGAGGGTAGTTTTACCCAATCCCGGTGGACCATGCAGCAAAACATGATCCAGCGCTTCGCCGCGCAGTTTGGCAGCCCCAATAAAAATGTGGAGGTTGTCTTTTATGTGCGGTTGTCCGGTAAAATCGGATAAAACTTTAGGACGCAGCACTTTTTCGGCTTCCTTTTCTTTTGCCGATAAGTTTTCTTTGTTGGCTTGCAGGTTGGGGTTTCGGGTTGCCACAGATGGTAGTGAATAGTGAATAGTTTTGGTAGATAGTAGTGGGTATTAACAACAAATGCAAATACGAAGTCCTGCTCCCCTCTTTGCGGTAAATCGGTACGAGTAAGTTGTATTTTAGGAGGTTGTTGATTGCCGATTTATCGGGAGTTGAGTAGAAGGTCTTAATTCTTACTTTTTTCTTCTATTTTCTTAAAAAACTCGTCAATAGAAATAGTTTTATCAATTATTTCATCAGCTAAAAGCATATAAGATTTGTTTTCTGAACTATATAGACTAAATATCAGTAGTCCATTTTCAGCATAAATCAATCGGTACAAACCCTGTTTCTCTCCTGTATCAATCAGCAAAGCATTCTTGCTTTCAAGAAATTCCCATTTGTTTTTTTTAACATTTCCATTAAATATTGAAATCAAATCTCCGTTCTGTCTAAATAGTAATGATTTTTCATTCATTGCAGTGTCATTTACAATTGACCATGATTTACTTGAAATTACATCCAAATAATCGGTCAAATCAATACTTTCCATTAATTTGAGACTCAATACCTTTTGGTCAATTTTAGTCTGTGAATTAATTGTCTGCACTTTCAATTTCTCCTTTTCTCTAAAGGCTGCTCTTTCTATTTTTTTTTCCGCTATTAAGGCTTCAGCATTATCAATAATTTCAATTTTTTCGGAAATCAAAGCAAAAACCATGCTTATTATTGGGGAGAAAAACAGGCCAATTAGAAAAGTAGGCCAAAAGCCAATTTTTCTAAAATTTCCAATTCTGCTTGCAACGAGGTAAGCTAACACAAGGTAAGCTAACAGTAGAATCAAAATCATGTTTTTTATTTTTTTATAAGCAATATAAATGTGGTTTAGTTTGAAGACTAATATAGGGTTGGTTGTCAATTCTTATTAGCCAATTGTCCGCAGGCGGCATCTATATCTTTACCTCGGCTTCGGCGCAGGGTGGTGGTAATACCTTTGTTTTCTAAGTATTGCTGAAAAATTTCGAGTCGGTCTTCGGTAGTTTTCAAAAAATCAACACCTTGTACGGAGTTATACTCTATGAGGTTCACCTTACAAGGCACCACTTTGCAAAACTCGGCAAGTTGCTGGGCATCTTCTATGGTATCGTTAAAAAGGTGAAAAACAATGTACTCATAGGTAACGGGTCGTTTAGTGTGGGCGTAGTAATAGCGCAGGGCATCGGCAAGTACTTGTAGGGAGTTGGTTTCGTTAATTGCCATTATTTGGTTGCGCTTTTCATCATTGGCGGCATGTAAGGAAAGGGCAAGGTTAAAACGGGTTTGGTCATCGGCAAGTTGTTTAATCATTTTGGCTATGCCGGCAGTAGAAACGGTAATACGCTGTGCCGACATGCCCAGCCCATCGGGTTGGGTAATGCGGTTTACGCTGTGCAATACGTTTTTGTAGTTGAGCAGCGGCTCGCCCATGCCCATATATACAATGTTGGTAAGCGGTTGTTGGTAGTGTTGTTTAGCTAATTGGTCAATAAATACTACTTGGTCATAAATTTCGGCACCGGTGAGGTTGCGTTTTCGGGGCAGGAAACCGGTGGCACAAAATTTGCAAGACAGGCTACACCCCACCTGGCTCGATACGCAGGCGGTCATTCTGCCATCGGCAGGAATGAGTACGCCTTCTATAATATGCCCGTCGTGCAGTTGGAAGCCCAATTTTATAGTGCCATCGGCGCTGTGTTGCTGTTTGGCTATGGTTATGGCGTTAATGGTAAAAACCTGTGCTAATTTTTGCCTTAGCTCTTTGGAGAGCGAGGTCATTTGCTCAAAACTATGGGCAGATTTTTGCCACAACCACTCATACACTTGCCTTGCCCTAAATGGTTGTTCGCCCATTTGGGTAAGATGAGCGGTAAGTTCGGTTAAACTCAGCTCTCTGATGTCTTTATGGGTTGTTGCGGTGGTAGTGGTATCCATTAGTGCAAAGTTACGTTTTTTTTATTAGTTGCCCAAATTTTCACTCTCGTTGGGTAAAATAAGCAATGGCTGCGTATTTGTGAGGGCTATGCTTGTGTTAGGCACAAAAATAGACAATGCGGTGTAACATTCCTGTTGTTACTCCGGTTCGCCATTGCCTGCCATGCGCACAATTTTGGGTAAAAATGTGCCAATGATGCTGACTAAATCGGTTTGGGCATTCATAACCCTATGAATATCTTTGTATGCCATTGGGGCTTCGTCTAATCCGCCGCCTATGAGGGTAACCTCGTGCTGTTTGAGGTGTTTTTTTACCTGCGAGAGCGTAAGGTTTTGCTTGGCTTGGTTGCGCGAGTACAAGCGCCCGGCGCCGTGCGAGGCAGAAAACAGGGCATCGGCATTACCTTTTCCGCGCACTATAAAGCCGGGCGCGGTCATAGAACCCGGAATAATACCCAGTGCGCCTTGGTTAGCAGGGGTAGCGCCTTTTCGGTGAATGATAACCGTTGAGCCATCGGGCAGGGTTTCTTTCCATGCAAAATTATGGTGATTTTCTACCATTGCAATTGGTTTTTCGCCTAAGTTTTTGGCTATTCGGCGGTGTATGTGGTGGTGGCAGGCAGAGGCATAATCGCCGGCAAGGGTCATAGCCAGCCAGTATTCTTGCCCGGCTTGGGTGTTTAAATCAAGCCAAGCCAAATTTTCGGCAATTTTGGGCAGTTGGCATTGTGATTTGGCAATTTTGGTATAATGGGCGGCTATTTTAGCGCCCAAAGCGCGCGAGCCTGAGTGCGATAACAAAGCCAAATAACTGCCCGATGGCAAGTTTAGCTCCTCATCGGGTTGTTCAAGGGTTACTATGCCAAACTCTACAAAATGGTTTCCTCCGCCCGATGTGCCTATTTGTTTTCGGGCAATATCTTTTAGGGTTCGCAAAAATGGAATATCGGTAAACTCGGTGCGTTCCAGAACGGCATCGTCCATAGGTCGTTCAAAAACTTCTATGCCGCCAAATCGGGTGTTGTTTAGCAGCATTTGCTCCATTTTTTTGTGTTGCGCCGTTAAAATGCCCGCCGGCAACGGAAAAACGCTAAGGCACATGCGGCAGCCAATATCCACTCCTACGCCGTAAGGAATAACGGCATTATGTGTAGCCAATACGCCGCCTATGGGCAAGCCGTAACCTTGGTGGGCATCGGGCATGAGTGCGCCGCCTGCGGTTATGGGCAGTTTCATGGCAATATACATTTGGTCTAAAGCGCCGGGCTCAATATATTCTTGTCCGTAAATGGTAAACGGCAGCGGTTTATCGAGCAGTTTAAGAGCTTGCTCGGCTATTTTGGCTGCTTCTTGCACCTGTAACAACTCGGCGGCTATGATGCCTAATTGAGGGTGAGCCCGGTAGGTTTCGGGATTTTTAAGTATATCGGCAAGTAGTTGTAATTTGTGGGTTTTGGTTTGCGCTTTGTAGGGTTTTTGCGTTATTACCCGCATAGCAAAACCCACCACCCGCCCTTGGGTATAGCCTATTTTTAGCAGGTCTTTGCCTGTTATGGTGGTTTTTGACATGGTGGTTAGTTTTTTTGGGGTATCGGTTTTTTTAGTGTGTGTTTGCAAAAACGTCATTTTGGCTGTCTTAGTTCCATATCAAGGGTGTAACCCCAGTTTTATGTAAAATGGCACACAAAGTCTGTGCTGCCGGCATGAGCTGAAAACCGGCAGGAATTAGCACACGGATAACACTGATGCGGCTGATTTGCACAGACTTTTGAAAAATAAAGGTGCAAGTAGTGAAAAGTGAATAACGATGAGTGTTGGTACCTGCTACCAATTAACCACTAACCACTAACCACTAACTAACATCCGTTTAATCTGCGTTATCTGTGTGCTTTTTTGCTGAAAACAGGGGTAATTATCTCCATTTGCACATCAAACCGAGGCTGCACCCATATCAAAGGCTTTATTGGGGAGGGGGCGCTAAATTTGGGTCAGTCTAATTGTGCTACTCGCCTTTTGGTTTTTTGATGCGCAGTTCTATTTGGGTGGTGTTGTGTACAAAAGCGTAAGGCTCTACGCTTTGGGTAAGCCAAACATTACCGCCTATAACAGCGTGATGCCCCACGGTGGTATTGCCGCCCAAAATGGTAGAACCGGAGTAAATAATAACATGGTCTTCAATGGTGGGGTGTCTTTTAGTATCGGACTGGTTTTTACTAACCGACAGCGCGCCCAGAGTTACGCCCTGATATATTTTTACATGATTGCCAATAATGGTGGTTTCGCCTATAACTACGCCGGTGCCGTGGTCTATAAAAAAAGACTCCCCTATGGCAGCGCTTGGATGAATATCTATGCCGGTTTGCCGGTGTGCAAACTCCGAAAAAATGCGGGGCAGCCATTTTACCTGCTGCCGGTGTAGCTGGTGCGCTATGCGGTAAATGGCTATGGCATAAAAACCCGGATAGGCAACAATAACCTCTTCAATAGATTTAGCGGCGGGGTCGAACTGTAAAATAGCCTGTGCATCTTTGAGCAGCAGTTCATACACCTGCGGAAGGGCAGAAAAAAAGAGGTGCACTGTTTCGGCAACAGGCAAATTGGGGTCGTTCAGGTCGGTAAGCAAATCGGTAAGGGTGGCTTCTAATTGTTTTTGTCTTGCTTCTAACTGGGTATAAGAAATGGCGGCATCTTCGCGGCTGGGAAAGAGCAGATGTACCATATCTTCAATAAAGGCTTCCGATTTTTTTTTGGAAGGGAAGAACTGAAACCGGGTTTGGTACTGGTGGTGAAGATGCTGCAAAAACGATTGGTAGCGCATGGGTAAAAAATGAAATTATTGGGGCGGTAAAATTTCAAAAGAATGGGTTATTTGGGCGGTTTTGTTGAGCATGGCAGTAACGGAGCAGTATTTTTCCATTGATAGGTGTATGGCTCGCTCTACTTTATCGGGGTGAAGCATGCCGGTAAAAACATAATGCACATGAATTTTGGTAAATACTGCCGGGGTTTGGTTCTGCGCTCTTTCGGCTTGTACGGTAATAGAAATAGCCTGCGCCTCTTGTTTTTGTTTTCGCAAAATTAAAATTACATCTATGGCGCTACAGCCACCCAATCCCATAAGCATTAGCTCCATAGGACGTGCACCGGCATTATGCCCACCTATGTTGGGTGCGCCGTCTATATGCACGGCTACCTCAGAGGCTCCATAAGCCTCAAAATGAAAATCATGGTCAATTCGGTTTAGTTTAACTTGCATAACAAAATGTAGTTGTTTTTAAAAAAGGGTGTTTGCCCGATAAAACCGGTTGAAAAATTTTGCAGAACAGGTAAGGTTAAAAGGGCTGAAAGGTAGCCTAAAAATCTGATGCGTACAAGTGTAATTATTTTAAAGAATGATGAACTACCCGATTTAACCAATTGAGCAGCCCTGCTTTTACCGATGAAAAACCATTGGTTGCCGGTAATTTACCCGATGTGCCGATGCTATGGGGTATAAACAAGTGAGCAACTGCCCGATGCTTTTCTTTTTAAAAAGTGGTTCAACCTGCTCCCAATGGGTAAATAACTATCTTTACCCCCCGAAAATGCCCTTGTTCTTAATGCCTTGCTTGTTTTTTGCCCGCTTACCATGCGCACACAAGATTTAATTAAAAAATTAGCCGGACTAACTGCCATTTACGGGCTGAGCAGCATTATTGGCAGATTGCTCAATTACCTGCTTACGCCGCTGCTTACACGTGTATTTACCCAGGGCGAGTACGGCATTATTACGGAACTGTACAGCTATTCGGGTTTTTTATTAGTGTTGTTTGTTTATGGCATGGAGACCGCTTTTTTTTGGTATGTTAAATCATCGGGTAAAACGGCGGAGCAGGTGTATAGCACGGTTATGTGGTCTATTATAGGCACTACAGCGCTATTGGTGGGTTTAACGGTGGGGTTTGCACCCACTATTGCGGGGTGGATTAACTACCCTAACAACGCCGAGTATGTAGTTTGGTTTGCTTTTATAGTAGGGTTAGATACCCTCAGCGCCATACCATTTGCCCTGCTGCGGTATCAGGAAAGGGCTTGGCGTTTTGCCCTTATCCGGCTAACCAATATAGGGGTAAACATAGGGTTAGTTTTGTTTTTTTTGTTGCTCTGCCCCGTTTGGGCAGATAAGTACAGTTTTATAGGGGCGTGGTATGTGCCACAATTGGGCGTGGGGTATGTATTTATTGCCAACCTTATAGCCGGCGCTGTTACCTTGTTGTTGCTGCTGCCCCAATTGCTGCAAATAAAACTACAATTTGATGCTGCACTTTGGCGGCAAATGTTGGTGTATGCCTTGCCCTTAGTGGTGGTGGGTTTTGCCGGCATTGTAAACGAAATGTTGGATAGGGTAATGCTCAAATACTTGCTTCCGTATGATGCTGCCACCAACCAGGCTATGCTGGGCGTTTATGGCGCTTGTTATAAGTTGAGTATTCTTATGAGCCTGTTTACCCAAGCCTACCGTTTTGCTGCCGAGCCGCTTTTTTTTGCACAAGCAGAGCGCCAACATGCGCCTTATTTATACGCCCAGTCTATGAAATTTTTTGTTATTGCCGGTGTGGTCATTTTTATGGGGGTAATGCTGTTTTTAGACATCTTTCAGCATTTTATAGGCAAAGACTTTAGGGTGGGGCTGCCGGTAGTGCCCTACCTGCTTATGGCAAACTTGTTTTTGGGTATATACTATAACCTGTCTATTTGGTACAAACTGAGTGGTAAAACCCATATTGGGGCTTATATTTCGGTTGCGGGGGCATTTATTACCATTGCTCTAAACCTACTGCTGGTGCCGCAATTTGGTTACTTGGGCGCTGCTTGGGCTACCCTTGCCTGTTATATGGCAATGTGTGTGTTGTCTTACTACATAGGCGGCAGGTACTTTCCTATTCCATACAACACAAGTATCATTACGGCTTATATTGTGGCGGCAGTTTTAGTGGTAGTGGCTGATGACTTATGGCTTACTCATCTGCCCTACATGTTAGCCGGTGTAATGAGGATACTGCTAATAACTCTGTTTTTAGTTGTCATATATTTAACAGAGAAACGGCACGTAACTGCCTGAAAATACGGCATAGCGTAAAAAAAACACCCGTCAAAATTGACGGGTGTTTTTTTTACTGTTGTTGAGGGTAGCTAAGCGCAATCTTGTAATGATGTGCGAATAGTGTTATGCTTGTGCCTGCGGCGTTTCAACCGAAATATAAGTGCGGTTGAGGCGAGTGGTGCGAAAATGAACCAAACCTTCTGTAACAGCAAAAATGGTATGGTCTTTACCCATATCTACACCGGCACCCGGGTGAAACTTGGTGCCACGCTGACGAACAATGATATTGCCCGGTTTGGCAGTTTGACCACCAAACAACTTTACGCCTAAGCGTTTGCTCTTGGAATCGCGACCGTTTTTAGAACTACCCTGACCTTTTTTATGTGCCATGATGATATAATTTTTCGGGTTTCAGTAAATTAAGCCTGCCTATAAAAAACCTGTTGGGTTTAGGCAAGTGAGTTGATTTTGATTTTGGTAAACTGCTGGCGGTGTCCGTTTTTAACCCGGTAACTTTTGCGGCGTTTTTTCTTAAACACAATTACTTTATCGCCTTGCACGTGTTCTAACACTGTAACCGACACGCTTCTGCCGCTTAAAAGGGGTTTACCAACTTCTACTGCGCCGTTATTATCGGTAAGCAATACTTTATCAAACGTTAAGGCATCGCCCGGTGCGGCATCTAACTTATGCACAAAAATCTCTCTGCCTTCAGCTACTTCAAACTGTTGACCGGCTATTTCTACTATTGCGTACATATTACGTCTTAATTTTTAGGTGTGCAAAGGTAAGGCGTTTTTTGGGTTTTTGTATCTTTTTTGCGTGTTTTTTTTAAAAAATGCGGTTATCTGCCGGTTTTTGTGTTTTACAACAGTAGTGCGGCGTTTAAATTTGGCATATTGGGTGGCAAAACGGCGCTAACCCAAAATTTATCGGACGTTTTTTTGTCCGTTTTTGCTGTCAGCCTTTCCTATCGGCATTAGTAGGCAATAATGTTTTGGCGACTATTGGGGGGGGAATTTTACCACTTAATCGGGATTTGGTTATATTTGCGCTGTTTTGATTTACCCTCATCAATTTACCCACACATGATGACCATACAGTTTTGCGGCGCAGCTCGCGAGGTAACCGGCAGTTCGCACCTACTAACCCTTGATGACGGCTACACTATACTGCTCGATTGCGGCTTGTATCAAGGAACAGACGAGGCTTTTGTAAATTTTAACCGACAATGGGGTTTTACTCCTTCGCAAATAAACTGTGTAGTTTTATCGCACGCTCACATAGACCACAGCGGCAGGTTGCCTATGCTTTGCCGAGATGGGTTTGAGGGCGAAATAATTTGTACTCATGCCACGCGTGACCTGGCTATGACTATGCTCATGGACAGCGCTCTCATACAAGAACGCGATGCCGCCTTTTTGCTCAAGCATTTAGGCAGTCAATACGATAAAGACAAACACGACCCTATTTACCTGCCCGAAGACGTAAACAAATGTTTTGAACAAGTGGTGAGTATAGGGTATGAACACTGGTACCAAATAAAACCCGGTGTAGAAGTACTCCTGCGCGATAATGGGCATATTTTGGGCAGTGCCAGCGTAACCCTGCGCATTACCGGCAAAAAAGGTAAAACACACTACATAGGTTTTACCGGTGATATTGGCAGACCTAACCGCCCTATACTCCACGACCCGCTGCCTATGCCGCCATGTGATGTGGTTATTTGTGAATCTACTTATGGCGACCGGCTGCACGAAAGCGCTCCTAACGAAAAGGAAAAACTGCTAAACATTATTGTGGATACTTGCCTTAGGCACAAGGGTAAACTTATAGTGCCTGCTTTTAGTGTAGGCAAAACACAAGAAATAGTGTATATGCTTGATGTACTGCAACACCAAGGTAAACTGCCCAAAATACCCGTTTATGTGGACAGCCCGCTGGCTACAAATGCCACTAATATATTTCAAATGCACCCCGAATGCTTTGATAAAGAAACCACCGAGTATATGCGCATAGACCCTAACCCATTTGGCTTCAACACCCTTACCTATGTGCGCACCATAGAGGCTTCTAAACGCCTCAATTACAGCAAAGAGCCTTGTATTATCATCAGCGCATCGGGCATGGCTAACGCCGGACGGGTAAAACATCACCTGTATCATAATATCCAAAACCGAAATTGCACCGTTCTTTTTTTAGGCTACTGCTCGCCCGATACGCTGGGGGGCATTATTAAAAGCGGAGCAAAAACCGTAACCATTTTTGATGAGGTAAAAAAGGTAAAGGCACGCATACTAAGCATGGATTCGTTTAGCGCACACGGCGACCAACAGGAAATGATAGATTTTTTAGATAACCAAAAACGCCCCCAACTCAAACATTTGTTTCTGGTGCATGGCGAGTATGCCGCACAACAGGTTTTTAAAGCCGCACTTGAAGCCACCGGTTTTAATAGTGTGCATATACCCGAACTGGGCGAAACCGTAACTTTAGAGTTATCTTAATGAGCTGCCCACTACCAAACTGCCTATGAACGGGTAAATTAGCCCGATTTACCTTTTATAATGTACGTTGCTAATTCTTGTGCCTAAGATAAAGACAGCATAATTGTTTGACGCTTTTTGTGCCCAAAACTTGGTTGTGAGAAGTATAAAACAACTAAAAAACAGCTCAAAAAGACGGGAAAAACAAAACCTACAGCGCTTTTTTTGCAAAATTGCATCGGGTTGAAAAAAAATCTTTACTTTGTTGCCCGAAAAACAACAACAACACTAAACTCCATCATCTACTGAATCTTTTTTACTTATGACAAGTGCAAACAATGAGGCTTGGGGCTCGCGCATAGGATTAATTTTGGCTATGGCGGGCAATGCTGTAGGTTTAGGAAACTTTTTGCGATTTCCGGTACAAGCCATACAAAACGGTGGCGGCGCTTTTTTAATACCTTATTTTGTATGCTTTCTTTTAATGGGTATTCCGCTGTTGCTTATTGAGTGGTCAACCGGCAGATTTGGCGGTAAAAATGGCAACCACAGTACGCCTTACATTTTAGATAGTATGGCAAGCGGACGGTTTTGGAAATATGTGGGCGTTTTTGGCATTTGGACAAACATAGCCGTAGCTGCCTACTACTGCTACATTGAGTCGTGGACTATGGCTTACGTATTTCACTCTGTTATTGGTACTTTTGTAGGTAAAACACAGGCAGAAGTAGCCGCCTTTTTTGGTTCTTACACCGATGTAATGCAATCAACAACAGGCATACCCTATGAGGCAATCATTTTTTATGTAATTTGCTTAGGGTTAAATACCTATATTTTATCGCGCGGTTTGAGCGGGGTAGAAAAAGTAGCCAAAGTAGGTATGCCTTTGCTCATTTTGTTTGGCGTTATTTTAGCCCTTCGGGGTATTACATTGGGCACATCGGGCGCTACCGAAGCCATACCCAATGCCAATGCCTGGGATGGGATTAACTTCTTATGGACACCGCAGTTTAGCTCACTAACCGACCCCAAAGTATGGCTTGCCGCTGCCGGACAGATATTTTTTACCCTATCGGTGGGCATGGGAACCATACACTGCTATGCCGCCTACCTTAAATCAAAAGACGATATAGCCCTTAATGCTTTTTCGGCAGGTTTTATGAATGAGTTTGTAGAGGTAGTGCTGGGCAGTATGATAGTTATACCTATTGCCGCCGGTTACTTAGGGCTCGATTGGGTAAAAGCCAATGCCGGTTTTGGTATGGCATTCCAAACCATGCCTTACCTGTTTCAGCAGTGGGGCACAGTGCTGGCTGCCATTGCGGGCGTAATGTGGTTTGGGCTGCTGTTTTTTGCCGGTATTACCTCTTCATTAGCTATGGGCACCCCCTGGATGGGCTTTATGACAGATGAGTTTGGCTGGAACAGAAAAAGCGGCGCTTATTCGTTTGGGTTATTAGTACTCATTTTGGGCTTGCCTACTGTACTGCTGTTTAACTATGGCGTGTTTGACGAGTACGACTACTGGGCAGGTACCGTAGCGCTGGTAGTATTTGCCCTGCTCGAAACTTTTGTTTTTGTATGGATATTTGGCATAAACCGTGGCTGGCAAGAAATTACCACCGGTGCCGACATGAAAGTACCCGTATTTTTTAAATACGTAATCAAATACATTACCCCCTATCTGCTCCTGTTTGTATTTTTAGGCTCGCTCATTACTCCAAAAGGTAAAGACTGGTCGGGCGCTTTTAACAACTTATTGAACGGAAACGGCTGGGCGCTCGATAACGCTTCTATTATTAAACAAATAGGACTTGCCGATTTGCACGAACAACTTGCCGCCGCTACCGATGCCGCTGTAATTGCCAACTTAGAAGACAAGATTTTTTATGTTACCATAGCAAGGCTACTGCTGCTATTGCTCTTCGTAGGCATTTCTGCCGTAGTTTACATTGCTTATAAAAAACGCCTTACCGAAAGACTAAAAAATAATTTATGAACACCTCAGCGCTAATAACCCTTTTACTGGCTCAGGGCATTGTAATAGCCTTTACCGCTTACTTTTTTTGGAAAGTATTAACTACGCCCCAAAAATCTGAGCCCGATTCGTATGCCGATAACGACAACCAAGCAAGATAGCGCTGCTTTACAGCCTTTTTTGGGCTAAAACAGCGCTAACCGTAGCAGCCAACACTTATTTCAGTAAACACCTCTGATGTCTTACAACCAACCGGAGTTTGTAAAAACAGTCGGAAGCTATATACTTACATTTTGCATTTTTATCTGATTTGCAAATAATGGCAACATAATTGCGGTAATCAGCGTAAAAGGCAGTATATGCAAATATCCCAAAACACCATGCTCAGTAGTCTGGTAGTCATTTTAACCAATGCTGATGACGAAAAAAGTTTGAGTCGTTTTTTCAGCGTTTTTGAGCAACGCCTAACAGCCAATTGTGCTGTGGTAGTGGTACCTGCCATATCGCCCCATGCCACGCTTTCGCCCCACTTTCTGTCATCGGTTTTTAATGCCACCGGTTTACCGGTAGAAATTGCCATGCACCAAACCGTTATTGAGCCCGCCAAGGTTTATATAACCATGCCTGCCGACAACCTCCTCATAGAACAAAATAGTTTTGTGCTGGGCAGTCCGCATGTACAGGAGCAATATTTTACCCATTTTTGGGAGTCGGTGGCTGCTTGTCCGGTGGCAGGTAAAGTGGGTTTGGCAGTAAATGCTTCGCCCGAGTATTTCCGAGCTATGGCTGCCATCAACAAATCGGGCGGCATCACCCTCTGTTCTCTGCCGGCATTAGCACATAATAACACACCTCCTCCGGCACAAGAACTAAAATTTTTTAATTACGCCCAAAAACCTGCCGAACTCGCCCTTACCATTACCCGGTTTTTGCAACTTTTTGAGCCCGATGAGCAAACCGAAACCACACAAGACGACTTGGTTTTTTTGCCCGATACCAACCCCCCACAGCCCGATGCAGCAGAACCGCCCGTCACCCTGCCCTTAACCACCACAGAGCCTGCCAACCTCCAAGCCAACCCATCGTTATTATCCCTGCTTACCCTATCGCTTAATGCCACCCAAACAGGAGTAATCATATTTAGCGAACAAGGCAACCTGCTTTATCACAACCCTGTTGCCAATTTGTATGCCAATACCAACAACCGGCACACATTGGCACAAACCACTTTTTTTGTTCTCTTGCCCAATATAACTGCCGATGCTCAAACTGTACTACAAACCGGAAACCCCATAGAATATACCCTAACCAATGCTGAGGGCAAACCCGTTTCAGTAAAAGTAATAGCCCTAAACCTCCCCACCCAAAAAGCCCTTGTTTTGGTTTTTGCACCACTATTGCAGGCAGATGAAATGGATCGCCGCTTTCAGTTGCTAAAAGATGAATTAGAAACACAAGGTATAGAACAAATTAAAACCATATTGCAGCTAAAACGCGAAATAACCGCCAACGAAAGCCAACGACAACTGTTAGAGTCTGTTTTAGCTAATATGGGAGAGGGCGTACTGGCTACCAACGAAACAGGGCAGATAATACTGCTTAATCAACGAGCCGCCCAAATTACCGGCATCACACAACCCAATACACCTATTACGCAATGGATAGCACAGTATCATTTTTTCTTTCCCGATGACAAAACCAATACCCCCATACCCATTCACCAAAATCCATTTGTGCGCGGGTTACAGGCAGA
This sequence comes from Bacteroidetes bacterium UBA2322, assembly GCA_002345145.1. Classification (GTDB taxonomy): domain Bacteria; phylum Bacteroidota; class Bacteroidia; order Chitinophagales; family UBA2359; genus UBA2359. Next base: position 15,174 of record DDVC01000168.1, on the reverse strand, counting down.
AACCGTAAAAGCCGAAGAGTGGCGAGTGGCAGAGACCGTATCGGGCATGGTAAAATTTTGGCAAATCCACTCCCGACCCTATAAAGTGAACAGCAATACCTTACAATATGGCGCAGTAATGGTTATTACAGATATCACCGCCCGAAAACAAGCCGAATTAGACCTGCTTAGTAGCCAACAAACCCAAAAAGCCTTACTAGATGCCCTGCCCGATTTGCTTTTTAGGGTAAACCAAGAAGGCATTTACTTAGATTATATACCCGCCAAAACCGATAACCATATACCCCCCGCCGCTTTTATAGGCAACCACCTTGCCGATGTTATGCCTGCCGAGATTGCAAAAGACCTAATGGAACAACTCCAAATAGCGCTTAAATCTATGCAAGTGCAAACCTTTCCCTTTGAACTAATCAGCAACACCATAAAATTTTACGAAACGCGTTTTTCGCCCATTAATACCTCCGAAGCCCTGGGCATTATGCGAGATGTAACGGATATTATTGTTGGTAAAGATGCCATTAGGCGTGGCACGCGCCATTACCAACGTCTTTTGGCTTCCAGCAATTTTGCCGTATTGGTATGCAGCAGAAAAGGTGAAATTATTTATGCCAACCCTGCCGCCGCCCAACTACTACATTATAATAGCGCCCAAGAACTAACCGGCAAATTTGTGGAAGAGTTTATCCTACGCAAGCAACGACCCCAAATTAGAGAAGCCATTAAAGAGGGGTTTGTAGAAGCGGTAGCTTTTGCCCCACTACGCCTTACCCTTATAACCAAAAACAACCATGAAATTACCGGTGAAGTAAGCGGCTCTGTTATTACTTACGAAAACCACCTTGCAGTGCAACTTACCATACACAATATAACCCTCCAAACCGAATGGGAAAAACAGTTTTGGCTGCTACTACAGGCTAATAACAGCCCCATTGCCTGGCTACACCCCGATAAACAAACCATAACCCATGCCAATGCCGCCTTTTTAGAGCTTCTGGGAATAACTAATAAAAACACCCTACTGAAAAAAAAGTGGACAGCCTTTGCTCCCGCTTTTCAGCCCGATGGCATTGCCTCATCAAGTAAATGGGCAGCAATTACCACAGAGGTTAAAAAAAACGGCACTACCCCCCCATTTATATGGTTGTTTGATAATACTCAGGGACATGCCGTAACTGCGCAAATAACCATACTATCCACACCACCGGCAAATAATTCTCATACAGCAGCAGGCAAATGGATAGCCATAGTAAATGCTATTCATGAATAGAACTTACTAATGCCTAATTGGAATACAGCGCTCCTTTTAGGAGGAGTTATGCTCTTAATGCGGTCAAATAAACTGGTATGGTGTGCCATAAAACAGGGCTAAAGGCAGGATTCAAAGCAATATGTGGGTGTTGCCGGTTTTTTTAAACAAAAAATCAACCACTATTAAGGCACAAAGTAGTATCTTTGCGGCGAAATTAAAAGATAATTAACCGTGGGAAATAATATTTTGGCTGCCAAGATAGTTAAATTCTTCTCTTTTGCGCTTGTTGCAATGTTATTGGGGGGTATGTTATATGCGCAAACCCATGACCATAGCCACGAAGGCCATGATCATCACGATCATAACCATGACCATAACCACAGCACAACTACTCCGCAACAACCAGCTGCCGCTACACAAACGCATGACCATGACCATGATCACGACCATGCACACGATACCCACAAAGAAGAAAAATTAGATGTGGGCGGGCTAATTATGCACCACGTTACCGATGCAAACGAATTTCATGTATTGGGCAAGTTTGCAATTCCGCTGCCTTGCATTGTTTACAACAAAACCACCGGTTTTGATTTCTTCCTTTCCAATGTTTTTGACCACGGACATGCTGCATACAATGGTTATGTATTAGACCACGGTGTGTTAAAATTTGTGGACGATGTTAATTTTCCGCGCACCATAAAAGCTGCCGTTGAAGTTCACGATGGCGAAGTACACTATGGCGGACAAACATACAAAGCCTCGCGCTCTGCCTTTTACGATTTTTCTATTACCAAGGTGGTGTTTACCATGCTGCTCGCTTTTGCCCTCATGCTGTTCATCTTTATACGAGTAGCCCGCGCATACCAAACCAATGTAGTGCCGCGAGGGCTTCAGTCATTTATAGAGCCTATCATCCTTTTTATACGAGATGAAGTAGCAAAACCCAACTTAGGACACCACTATGAAAAATACATGCCCTATCTGCTCACCGTTTTCTTCTTTATCTGGATAAGCAACATGATAGGCTTGGTGCCGTTTTTTCCGGGCAGCGGTAATGTAATGGGCAACATAGCCGTTACAGCTACCTTAGCCATTTTTACTTTCATCATTACCAATGTATCAGCAAACAAACACTATTGGGGGCATATATTTAACCCTCCCGGCGTTCCATTTCCGGTAAACCTTATCCTCATACTTATTGAGTTTTTATCAGTGTTTATTAAGCCTTTTGCCCTAACTATACGTTTGTTTGCTAATATAACTGCCGGACACATCATTATTTTAAGTTTGGTAAGTATCATTTTTATCTTTGCCGAGTTTGCCGGCAGCGCCGGTGGATTTGGGGTGAGTGTAGTTTCCAGTCTCTTCATTTTATTTATGAACGCCTTAGAGTTGCTCGTAGCGGCTCTGCAAGCCTACATTTTTACCATGCTTTCTGCCGTATTCATCGGGCAGGCAATAGAAGAACCGCATCACCACTAAAACATCAATAAACTAAATCTCAACAATAATTTTAACCCCTCAAATACTTTATTATGGGAATCTTTGCATTGATTTTACTTCAAATTACCGGTAATGTTGCCGCTATGGGCGGTGGCATAGGCGCAGGCTTAGCAGCTTTGGCTGCCGGCATCGGTGTAGGTAGAATTGGGGGAAGCGCAGTTGAAGCCATTGCTCGTCAGCCCGAAGCGGTAGGCGACATTCGCGCCAACATGATTCTGGCAGCTGCCTTGGTTGAGGGCGTAGCCCTTTTTGCCGTAGTAGTTTGTCTGCTCACGCTCTTCTTCTAAGAAGTACGGCATTTTTAAATTAAAACTGTTCCCCTTGCGTATGGCAAGGGGGCAGTTTTAAATCAACCTTTGCGTTGCCACATGTAAAGTTACTTTAAAAGCCAACCGGCAATCTCTGTTTACTTAATACGTTTTTTATTCTCAAAATAACAACTTCAAAATATGCTTTTATTCCTTTCCTCTGCTTTATTAACCCCCGATATCGGGTTGATATTTTGGACTACCTTGTTGTTTTTAACCCTTTGGTTCCTGCTGGGTAAATTTGCATGGAAACCCCTTATCAGTGCCCTCAAAGAACGCGAAGGAAGCATAGAAAACTCACTGCGTCAGGCAGAAAAAACGCGTCAGGAGATGGCAGAGCTTAAAACTACCCATGAGCAATTACTTATGGAAGCCAAAGAAGAGCGCGCCCGAATTATCAAAGAGGCAAAAGAAATTAAAGACTCTATGATAACCGAAGCCCGCGAAAAAGCAAATGCCGAATATCAAAAAATAATTGACAGCGCTGCCGCCGAAATCCATAACCAAAAAATGGCTGCCATTATTGATGTTAAAAACCTGATTGGCACTACTGCTATTGAACTGGCAACCAAAGTACTGCATAAAGAACTGAGCGATAAAAACGCACAGGAAAAATATGTAGAACAAGAACTGAACAACATTAAACTAAACTAAACTGCTTTATCCCGATACTTTTGGCAATTACAAGTAAATAACAACGTTGTTGGCTGTTTGCTATTCAAAAAGCTATCTACATTAACCATCACTCCCTAATTTTTATACCATGTCGGCTACCCGGTTAGCATTCCGATACGCAAAATCCCTCATAGACCTTGCCATAGAAAAAAACCGGCTTGAGCAGGTTTATGACGATATATTAGAGTTTGACAAAGCCCTCCAAAGCCGAGACCTGCTCCTCTTTATTAAAAGCCCCATTATTAAATCCGATAAAAAACTCTCGGTCATTAAAGCCATTTTTAAAGACCAGTTTGAACCCATTACAACAGGTTTTATCAACCTTATTGTAACCAAACACCGCGAGTTTTACCTGCCCGAAATTGTTTACGCATTTAAAGAGCAATACAAAGAACTCAACAAAATTGCCACCGCTGTACTAACTACCGCCGTACCCGTAAACGACCAACTTTTAGACAAAGTGCGCGAGATAGTACTTAAACAAACCGGTAAACAATGGGTAGAGCTTACCACTAAGGTGGACCCCGATATCTTGGGCGGTTTTGTGCTTACCTTTGACGACAAACAGTTTGACTGTAGCATTGCCGATAAATTCAGAGCCTTTAACCAAGAGTTTCAGGAAAATAAATACGTAAGAAAATTTTAGGCGCATTTCGCTTTTTTCCTTTTTCATTGAATAATTCAAACCATACATCAATATCATGGTAGAAGTAAGACCCGAAGAAATATCTGCCATATTACGGCAGCAACTTTCTAACTTTAAATCCGAAACCGAACTGGAAGAAGTAGGTACGGTGCTGCAAATAGGCGATGGCATTGCCCGCATTTTTGGGCTTACCAAAGTGCGTGCAGGTGAGCTCATTGAATTTGAAAACGGTGTAAAAGCCGTGGTATTAAACCTTGAAGAAGACAATGTGGGCGCTGTGTTAATGGGGCAATATGGTAAAATAAAAGAAGGCGATACCGTGCGCCGTACCGGTTTAATTGCTTCTATTGCCGTAGGTGAAGGCATGATTGGCAGGGTGGTAAACCCGCTGGGCGAATCTATTGACGGCAAAGGTCCTATTACCGGCGAACGCTACGAAATGCCCTTAGAGCGCAAAGCCCCCGGTGTTATTTACCGCCAACCGGTAAACGAACCCCTGCAAACAGGTATTAAAGCTATTGACTCTATGATACCCATCGGGCGCGGACAGCGTGAGCTTATCATCGGCGACCGCCAAACAGGTAAAACGGCTATTGCAATTGATACCATCATCAACCAACGCGAATTTTATGAGCGCGGCGAAACTGTTTACTGTATTTATGTTGCCGTAGGACAAAAAGCCTCTACGGTAGCCAACATAGCCCGAACCTTAGAAGAAAATGGCGCTATGGCTTATACCGTTATTGTAAACGCCTCTGCCTCTGACCCCGCCCCGTTACAGTTTTATGCCCCTTTTGCCGGCTGTGCCATTGGCGAGTTTTTCCGCGATACAGGACGACCGGCGCTTATTATTTATGACGACCTCTCTAAACAAGCGGTTGCTTACCGCGAGGTATCATTGCTGCTGCGTCGCCCCCCCGGACGTGAAGCCTACCCGGGCGACGTATTTTACCTCCACTCTCGCCTATTGGAGCGCGCTGCAAAAATTACCAGCAATGACTCTATTGCTGCCAGTATGAACGACTTGCCCGATACCATTAAGCACTTGGTGAAAGGCGGTGGTTCACTTACTGCTTTGCCCATCATTGAAACTCAAGCCGGAGACGTTTCTGCCTATATTCCTACCAACGTAATCTCTATTACAGACGGACAGATATTCCTTGACCTTGGCTTGTTTAACTCCGGCGTGCGCCCCGCTATTGACGTAGGTATTTCTGTATCAAGGGTGGGTGGTAATGCCCAAATTAAAACGATGAAAACCGTAGCCGGTACGCTTAAACTCGATTTGGCACAGTACCGAGAGTTGGAAGCTTTTTCTAAATTTGGTTCCGACCTTGATGCCGCCACCAAAGCTGTACTTGACAAAGGCGCTCGCAACGTAGAAATTTTAAAGCAAAATCAATACTCGCCTTTCTCCGTAGAAAAACAGGTGGCTATTATTTACATAGGTACGGCAGGTTTGCTTAGAAATGTACCTACTAATAAGGTTAAAGAATTTGAAACCACTTTCCTCGCAAGTTTAGAAAAACGTTATCCCGATGTGTTGGCTAAACTGAAAGATCCTAAAAACAAACTTACAGGTGAAGTAACATCTGTACTAACTACGCTGGCAAACGAAATTAGTGGACAATACAAGTAATTTTTACAAACCAACGCCGTTTGCTTGTATTGCCAAGCGGCGTTGGTTGTCTTTATCCTTATTTAAATTAAGCAGAACATAAAACTATGCCCGGTCAATTAAAAGAAGTGCGCTTGCGGATTCAGGCGGTAAAATCAACTCAGCAGATTACCAAAGCCATGAAAATGGTAGCTGCCTCTAAGTTGCGAAAAGCACAAGACCGTATCATTAAAATGCGCCCTTATGCCAATAAATTATACAGCATTTTGGGCAATATAGCCGCCGGTGGTACCGGCGATATTAACGTGGAGTTTACCAAAGAACGCCCCGTTGAAAAAGTGCTCATTATTACCCTTACCTCCGACAGGGGGTTGTGCGGTGGTTTTAACGCCAATGTAGCTAAACAAGTTAAGGCTTTACTGGCAGATAAATATGCCACACACCGAGCCGCCGGTAATGTAACTATTTTAACCATTGGTAAAAAAGGTTACGAATCGCTTAAAAAAGAAGCCGGTATTCAGTTTAATACTGATTACATTGACTTGTTTAATAACCTCACCTTTGAGAAAGTATCGGAAGTGGCTGAGTTGGTTATGGACTTTTATGCCAACAAAACCTACGATGTAATTGAAGTGGCATACAACCAGTTTAAAAACCAAATTACCCAAGTACCGGTAGCCGAACAGTTTTTGCCTATCCAAAAATTAGAACAGCCCGCCGGTGCAAAAGCCAGTGTGGTAAATGATTTTATTTACCAACCCAGCCAAAAAGAGATTATTGAAGAATTGGTGCCTAAAATTTTAAAAACCCAGTTCTACCGTTACCTCTTAGACAGCAACGCCAGCGAACACGGCGCCCGAATGACCTCTATGGACAAGGCTACTGATAATGCCGAAGAACTGCTCAAAGAACTGGGTATCCAGTACAACCGCGCCCGACAAGCCGCTATTACCACCGAACTTACCGAAATTGTGGGTGGCGCTGCTGCTTTGCAGGGTTAAAACTGATTTCTCCCGCCCAATTTTAGGGGATTACATATGAATAAAAAAACGCAAATTGCTTTTGGCAGTTTGCGTTTTTTTTATGGCAGCAAACTATGCGGTTATCGTTTATACACTTTGTACTGTTGAACCTGTGTAGGGGTTACAATTTCGGCAATATACAAGCCGGTAGGGTAGGGCTGCATGTTTACTTGCCCCGTAGTAGCGGCGTTTAACGGCTGGGTAAGCAGCAACTGCCCGGCGTGGTTATACAGGCGTAGGTGGGTAGCTTGCAGGGCATTGGGCAGTTGCAGGTGCAGCACATCGGCAACCGGATTGGGGTACACTTGTGTTTGAGTTAAGGCATTATCGGGCGTACCTACAGCAAGTCCAACGGTTAAGGTTTCGGTGTAAGTATCGGTAGTAAAGTAGTTTTGTACGCGCAGGGTTGCGGTGTAAACGCCGGGTGCAGCATAGGTATGCGGCACCGGATTGCGAAGGGTAGAGGTAGTACCATCACCAAAATCCCAGTTCCAGGCGGTGGCGTATTTAGAGTCATTGGTAAAAGGTACGGTGGTGGTGCCGCTAAGGTCGTTGGGTACTTTAAAACCTGCGGTGGGGCTCAAATCGCCGCCACACAAACTTTCTACGCTCAAAAATACGCCCGAGTCTAAAATCTGGTCACCTGCATCGGCAACGGCAATTTTTACGTGATAGGTTTCGCCGGGTATTACATTCATGGTGGCGGTGAGGGGTGTAGTAAAACCATCGTACTGCAAATCGGGCGAATCGGTAGGATTATCCATATAAAAATCGGGATTGATTGCATCGTTTACATTGTTAATGGCAACCGGCGTAGTGGTGCCCGGTATAAGCGCTATATTAGTGGTGGTATCGTAACCCGGACCACTCACAAAAAAGGCAAAAACATCATTAAAAGTACTGCCTACAAATTCGAGGTATTCTTCGGAGCCAAAAACGTACTCAAAAATAAGCATATCTTCATCGGCAACCAGGTCAAACTCCAAAACACAAGCATCGTAGGTAAAGTACGGACTGCCGCCCAAAATAGTAGTAAGGTCTGTATCGCCTGCCGAACCAACCGCTACCGATGCACCGGTGTTGTTGTTGGGTCCTACTGTATTTTGAATAGTGCCGCTGGTGAGTAAAATGCCGGCATTGAGCCCTAAGTTGGTAGTTGCGCCTTCAAAAAAACCTACCTGTGCACTATCGGCTTGCCAGGTAACGTTTGAAACGGTAACACAGGTGGTGTTAAAGAAGTCGTTCACCATTACATCGGGCGAGTAGCTGCCGTCAACAAATAACTGCGCCTGAGCAGAAGGGGAAACCAGCAAAAATAAGCCCGATAGGAATAGGCTTGTAAATAGGGTTTGTAGTTGTTTTTTCATGATTGTGTATTGATGAAAGGTTATGAAAGATTGAAGCAAATACCGATGCAGCGTTTGTTTACAAACCCTGCACCTGTAAACCGGAAAAGGCGGTTATCGTTTATACACTTTGTGCTGTTGTACTTGGGTAGGGGTAACAATTTCGGCAATATATAAACCTGTGGGGTAGGGCTGCATGTTTACCTGCCCCGTAGTAGTGGCGGTTAGGGGCTGGGTAAGCAGCAACTGCCCGGCGTGGTTATACAGGCGTAGGTGGGTAGCTTGCAGGGCATCGGGCATTTGCAGATGCAGCACATCGGCAACCGGATTGGGGTAGAGTTGTGTTTGGGCAAGGGTGTTATCGGGCGTACCTACAGCTACGCCGGCATATACTTCAGCCGTAAAGGTATCGGTAGTAAAGTAGTTTTGTACGGTAAGGCTTACGGTGTAAACGCCGGGTGCAGCGTAGGTATGCGGCGCCGGATTGCGAAGGGTAGAGGTAGTACCATCGCCAAAATCCCAGTTCCAGGCAGTGGCGTATTTAGAGTCGTTGGTAAAGGTTACGGTAGTGGTGCCGCTAAGGTCGTTGGGTACTTTAAAACCGGCGGTGGGGCTCAAATCGCCGCCGCACAAACTTTCTACACTCAAAAATACGCCCGAGTCCAAATTATAGTCGCCCACATCGGCAACGGCAATTTTTACGTGGTAGGTTTCACCGGGTATTACGTTCATGGTGGCGGTGAGAGGTGTGGTAAAACCATCGTACTGCAAATCGGGCGTAACAGCGGCATTATCCACATAAAAATCGGGATTGTTTACATTGTTTACATTGTTAATGGCAACCGGAGTGGTATCGCCCGGCACAAGAGCTATGTTGGTATTGGGTGCATAACCCGGACCACTGACCAAAAAGGCAAAAATATCGTTAAACTGTGTGCCTACATACTCTAAGTACTCTTCGGAGCCAAAAACGTACTCAAAAATAAGTATATCTTCATCGGCTACCAAATCAAATTCCAAAACGCAGGCATCATAAGTAGTAAATATACCGGCAATGATGGCATCAAGGTCTGCATCGCCTGCACTGCCAACAATGGCAGTAGTGGAGCCGCTGGTATTGGGTCCTACGGCATTTTGAATAGTGCCGCTGGTGAGTAAAATACCGGCATTGAGCCCTAAGTTAGTGGTTGCGCCTTCAAAAAAACCTACTTGTGCGCTATCGGCTTGCCAGGTAACGTTTGAAACGGCAACACAGGTGGTGTTAAAGAAGTCGTTCACCATTACATCGGGCGAGTAGCTGCCGTCTATAAACAGTTGGGCATGGGCAGTGGGCGACCATACGAGTGAAAAACAATAAAAAAGCATGGCAACAGCCAATGAGAACGGGGTAAAAGTTTGGTGCATGGTGTTTTATTTGAAAAATGAAAAGAACAAGTTATTTACCCGATAATCGGGCTTACAATGATACAAAAATTACCCCAAATTAAAATTGATTTGTGGTAAAAAGAAACAGAATCACTCACAACGGACAATTTATACATTATAAAACGCAAACCGGAGCGCAAAAGGACAGCATTTTGCCTGTTTTTTTGAAGATTTTTTGTTTTTATTTGGGTAAGTGAGTGCTACTGCATCTGCCTTATTTGCTTTATGGTTTTTACAAATGCGTAAAGGGGTAAAAGCGCCGTATTTATACAGATTTGTTACGTTGCAGATGAAAAAAAGATTTTGGATAAGACAATACTACAATCCAAATAAGTACAATAATTTTTTTGCAACAAAATTTGGTAAATCATCATTTAGGTATAATTTTGCACTAATAATTAAATCTGTTTAACCAATATCGGCAAACTTGCTCGGTTAAACAATAGCCCGATAATGCTACACCAATACCACAATTTATCTCCTTTCTGCCATTTTATTGCCCCCATTAAACTACCATTATGAAAAAAATGCTCTTTTTTACTGTTTTGCTCTTTTTTGCTGTGGCAATTTATGCGCAGCAACAAACCGCTGAAAAGTTTGGCAAAATTGATGCTAAGGATTTTGACCTCAAAAAATGCCCGATTGACCCCGATGCTCAGGCATTTTACCTTTTTGACAACGGCGATGCCTCCTTTCAGTATGCCGATTCGCGCATTTATTTAGATGGTATCCAAGGCAGCGATAAAGGGTTTCAGGTAGTGTTTAAACGACATTTCAGAATTAAAATTACAGACGCAAATGCAGGCAGATATGCCGATTTTATTATTCCGCTTTACAACGATGGTAAATACGAGGAAAAACTGACCGAACTGCGCGGCAATACCTACAACCTTGCCGGAAGCGCTGTAAATACTGACAAATTAGAAAAAAATAAGGTTATTTATGAGAAAAAAACCAACCGGATTACCCATGTAAAATTTCCGATGCCGGGCGTAAAGGCTGGCTCCATTATTGAAGTTTCGTACATTACCACTTCCGATTTTTATTACAATCTGCCTCAGTGGAATTTTCAGTATGATATTCCGGTTTTATACTCAAACTATACCGTTGCCGTGCCGGAGTATTTCAGTTACAGCCAATACCTAAAAGGTTATGTGCCGGTGGACTATAAGCAAACCAACCTGTTTGATAAAATTACCTTTGATTATTATGACCGCTCCCCAAGCGATGTACAATATAAAAAAGTGGGCTCCGAAAACCTTCAGTTTACCAAAAATATAGCTACATATACGGCGGTTAATGTTCCGGCTTTTATAGAAGAACCCCATTTAAGGTCGGCAAATAGTTATACTGCTTCTTTGTTGTTGGAATTGCAAACCATGCAACTGCCCAAAAATACGCCTATCAATTATACCAAGACATGGGAGTCGGTGGCTGAAAACCTGCTGAGCCACCCCAACTTTGGCGAGGCAATGCTGAAAACAGATTTTTTAACCGATGCCGTTGCACTGCTCAAACAACAAAAACTAACCGGCTTAGACCTGGCTGCCGAAGCGCGCAGGGTAATACTAAAAAAGATACAGTGGAACGGCATTAGGCGGCTTACAACTGCCCAAACTTTGCGCGAGGCGTATAAAAATGGGAAAGGCAGCAGCTCCGAAATTAACCTAACCTTAATTGCATTACTCAAGGAATTAGGATTTATTGTTTTCCCTATGGCGCTGAGTACGCAGGAAAATGGAATGCTCAACCCGGTTCACCCTTCGGCAGACAGTTTTAACTATGTGGTGGCTGCCGTAGAGTGGGAAGGTAAGTATTATTTGTTTGATGCAACCGACCCCCTGGCAGATATGAACCTGCTGCCACTGCGCTGCCTAAACGATAAAGGCTTGATTTTAAACCCCAAAGCACTGAGCTGGATTAACCTTAACACCGGCATTACCACCTACAAAGAGCAGGGTATTTACCAAATTTCGTTAAACCCCGACAAACTTACCTTTGAAGGCAACATGAGTTTTACCTACCACGATTACGCCGCTTACCTTATGAAAAAACAATTGAGCGAGTTTGCCGATACTACGGAGCTGAAAAACAAACTCCAGCAAACCTATAAAGGGATAACCATAAGCGAAGTTAAAATTGAAACCGCCGAAAAAGGCGCCGCGCCACTTAAAGAGCAGTATCAATTTACCTTATCCAATTATACCGAAAGCGCCGGCGACCTCATCTTCTTTTCGCCCCTGTTTTTTGAAACCAAAACCGATAACCCCTTTACCTCCGAAACAAGGGCGTATCCGGTAGAGTTTGATTACCCCTCCACTTTGGTGCATACCATAACCATTAACATACCGCCCGATTTTGCCATAGAATCGGTGCCCCAGCCCTTTGTGCTTACCCTTGGCAACAAAGCCGCCAAATACCTCTACAATATCACCCAAAATGGCAATACCCTGCAAATAAGCAATCAGTTTAATGTGCAGCAAACCCTCTTTTTGCCCGAAGAATACCCCGACCTAAGAGCCTTTTACACACAGGTAATAGCCAAACAACAAGAAAAAATTGTTTTGAAACGCAGGTAAAACACACTTGTATGAAAAAAAAATGCTTTTTTTTGTTGGTCTGCTATTGCTTTTCTGTTAAAGTATGGGCAGCGCCCAATCAGGAGTTAGCCGTGTCTTTAATTCCCGATTCTTTGCGCCAAAATGCCGATGCTGTTTACCGGTTTTGCACCACACAATACCAACGAAACACCGTAGCCCAGCTTACCCAAAACGTGCATTGTGCCGTTACCGTACTCAACAAAAACGGCAACAAACATGCCCATATTCAACTATCCTACGACCGGCTAATTAAGGTAAACAACCTACAAATTACCCTCTACGACCCATCGGGAAATAAAATAAAGGAATTGGGTAAATCGGAAGTACAGGATTTTTCGGCATACCCTTCTTTCACTTTGTATAGCGACCAGCGGGTAAAACAAGCCGCAGCCAATCACAACACTTACCCCTATACGGTAGAATATACCTACCAAATTACCTACAACGGCGTTGTGGGTATAGATACATGGTATCCTGTGCCCGGCTATCGCACCGCCGTTCAAAAAGCAGAGCTTATTTTTACCACCCCCGCTGCTATTGGTATTAACTTTCTTCCCATAAACGACCCGCCCATTACCCACCGCCAAATAACCGAAGGCAGCGCCATTACGCACCATTGGCAGGTAAATGCCTGCAAAGCCATAATACCCCAGCCCCTTTCGCCCCCCATATCCAAGGTTTTACCTGCTGTTTTGCTGGCGCCGGCGGCTTTTGAATACGACCAAACTTACGGCAACTTTAACTCGTGGCAAACTTATGGCAACTGGGCGTATAACCTGCTCCAAAACCGCGATGTATTGCCACCGGCTACCATAGCTGAGGTAAATAAACTAACCGCCGATATTGCCGACCCGAAAGCCAAAGCTAAGAAAATTTATGAATACATGCAGTCAAAAACCCGATACGTAAACATAGCCACCGGTATAGGCGGGTTTCAGCCCATAAGCGCTGCCGATGTAGATAAATATGGGTACGGCGATTGCAAAGCGCTTAGCAATTATACTAAAAGCTTGCTCAAAATTGCCGGACTCAATGCGCATTATACCGAAATAGGCAGCGGACCCAACCAACAACTCTCCTATCCCGATTTTGCCAGCGCAAACCAAACCAACCATGTTATTATTTGCCTTCCTTTGCAGCAAGATACCCTTTGGTTGGAGTGTACCAGCCAAAAACTGCCTTTTGGTTTTATTGGCAAAGGTAATGCCAACCGGTACGCCCTTGCCATAACCGAACAAGGTGGTAAAGTATGTAAAACACCACACTATACTGCCGCCAACAATGTGCAGCACACCACCGCCCAAGTTATTTTACAACCCAATACCGATGCCCGGATAACCTTATCGGCTTACCATACCAATTTAGCATACGAACCCATTTTTGACCTTGCCCAGTTATCGCCACAGGAGCAACAAAACGTTTTATCGGGCGCTTACCCTTTTGCACAACTCAGCATCCATGCCTTTACTGTTGCCGATAGCAGCGCACACCACCAACCCAAATATGATGCCTACGGCGCGCTGCAATTTACCGCCACTGCCGCACGCGCTTTTTCTGCCGCCGGTAACAGGTGGATTGTGCCCTGCAATTTGTTTCACCCCTTTACCAACCCCCTGCCCGATGTGAAAAACCGCACAACACCCATTTACATAGCACAAGGTTTTACCCAAACAGATGTTGTTACCTTTACTTTTCCGGATAATTTTGCGCCGGAGCATGTTCCGCAAACAAGCGCCGCCACCTCCATTGCCGGCGAATACAAAGCCTC